>VSBZ01000119.1:0-12072 GCA_047459215.1 Micromonosporaceae bacterium
GACTCCCGCAAATACACCCACACCGACGTCGAACCCTCAGCAGCAAGCTCATCCCACACCTGCCGCTCCACCGACGCCACCGGCCCCGACACACCCTGCGCCGACACCGGCGACCCCACCAACACCAACCCAACGGTCAGCATCAACGACGCCAACCCCGACAACCACCCGACACGCCACCATCGACGGCCCACACACATCACCAACACACCCTCCCTCAACACAACACAAACCAACACCCCCCGCTGCGCCGAGTCTCAACCCCACACCCACACCTTGTAACCAGGCAGATGACTCAATGAATAGATGCGGCTGCGGTTTGTGGACCGTCCGGTTAGGCTCCGGCGGCGGCCCGTCAGGCGCCACCGGCGCTGTCAGGGACCAGACCCGCGTCCACGGCCGCGACGGCGAGGGCGGTGCGAGAGGACACTCCGAGCTTGCGCATCGCCGAGCTGAGCTGCCCGGCGACCGTCTTCGGCGAGCGTGACAGGGCGTCGGCGATCTCCCGGTTGGTGCGCCCCGTCACGACCAGGCGGACGACCTCCAGCTCCCGCGGCGAAAGCTGGTTGCCGTACCCCCGCCGGCCCCGCCGCCAGGTCCGCCGCGCCTGGACGCCGTTCGCACGCAGCAGGTCGCCCACCCGTTCCGCGTCCGCCCGGGCACCCAGCTTGGACAGTCCCCGCAGGGTGCGGTCCAGCAGACCCACCGCCTCCTCGGTGCGCCCGGCGGCCAGCAGGCACCGGGCCTGGGCCTCGCGCGCCAGCCACGCGTCGTACGGTCGGGGCAGCCGCTCCCAGGCGGCCGCGGCCGCCCCGAACAGGCGGGCGGCGCGCTCGTGCTCACCCCTGCCGCTGATGAGCCGGGCCTGGCAGGTGATGAGGGCCGCCGCCGGCGCGGGGGCGGTCCGTCCGCGCATCCACCGGCGGTAGCGCCCGACCAGCTCGGCCGCCTCCGCGAGCTCCCCGGCGCTCACCAGGGCCTCCACCCGGACCGGGGCGATCTCGGTGGCCCACAACCAGATCCCCTTAATGAGGATGGTCCGCATCGGATCCTCGGTGACCTTGAGCGCCTCGCCCACCCGACCCTCCAGCAGGCGCAGCCGCCCGAGCGCGGCGGCGGGCTCCAGCACGTCGTCGACCGCGCCCGCCCGCTGCGCGGTGTCCAGGGCCCGGCGGCACTGGTCCTCGGCGCCGCGCCAGTCACCTGTGGCCGCGTACCACAGCCCGAGCCGGGTGGCGCTGAGGTAGGCGACCGGGCCGGCGGCGTCCGCTCCGGCCAGCTCGCTGATCCGTGCGCCCAGACCGTCCCAGGCACCCGTGTACCAGTCCAGCTGTGCCAGCGCGACCTGGATCTTGGCGCGTACCCGCAGGTGGCCGTCGGCCTCGGCCAGCTCGAGCGCGGTCAGCAGCCGCGACCTGGCCTGCGGGTACAGGCCCCACCGCACCGCGGCGGTGCCGACGTTGAGGTGGCCACGCACGACCTGGCGCCGCTCCTCGGCGGTCTCGGCGGTGGTGGGGATCTGTGCCGCCACCGCCCAACCGGTCTCGTCGCCGAGCAGCAGGAGACCGCCGGCACGGTCCACGGTCAGGCCCAGCCGCTCGGCCGGCGGCAGGGCGGACGTGTCGAGCTGGGCCACCCGTCGCAGCCACCGCAGGTGCACCGACCCCGGCCGGTGGCCGATGAACGGGATGCCGAGGTACGCCATGGCGCGGGCGGCCTCGGCCGGCCGGTGGTCGAGGTTGGGGACGGCCAGCTCCAGCTCGGCCCGGGCCGCCTCCAGCTCGCCCTGCTGCGCCAGCAGCAGGCCGAGGGCGCTGCGCAGCTCGCCGTCCTGGTGCGGGGCCAGGCGGCCGCCGTCGACCAGGCCGCGCAGGATCCGCACGATCCGGCTGTGGAGATCGTCAATCGAGTCGCGCCGGAACATCGCGGCCAGCGCCAGCTTGCGGGCCAGCCGTACCTGGTCGTCCAGCGGCAGGTCGGCACCGGTCAGCAGGTCGTGCAGCAGGACGGTGGCGGACCCGTGGTCGCCGGAGGCGACCGCCACCTCCGCGGCCTGCTCGGCGTAGGTGGCCCAGCGTCGACCGTCGTTCGCGGCCCGGAAGTGGCGGGTCAGCTGCAGCACGGGCGGCGGCGTCAGCCGTTCGAGCACGTCACCGGCCCGCAGGTGCAGGCGACGCCGTTCCACCGCCGGGATCGCCTCGTACACCGCCCGCCCGGGCAGCACGTGCCGGAACGTCACCTGGCCCTTGTCGTCCTCGCGCAACAGTCCGCACGCGAGAGCCTCGGCGAGAGCGGTGCAGGCGGCGTCGTCGGTCAGCCCCGCGACCTCCTGCACCACCGTCCCGTCCACCGCCTCCCCGAGGACGGCGGCGGCCTGCAGCACCCGCCGCGCGGGCTCGCCGAGCCGTTGGACGCGTTCCAGCACCGCGTCCCGGACGGTCGGCGGCACCTGCAGCTCGCCGCTGCCGCGCCGGCGCCAGCCCCGCGCGTCGCGCACCAGGTCGGCGCGGTCCCGCAGCAGCCGGACCGACTCCTCCACCGCCAGCGGCACGCCGTCCGTGCGCTGGTGCAGGAACCTGACGAGGGAGGGTGAGACGGGCTGACCGCCCAGCATCGACGAGACCATGCGCGCGGTGGCCTCGACGTCCAAGGGCTCCAGCGTGAGCCGCAGCCGGGTGGTGGTCGCCGGCAGGCGGGACGACAGCCGCAACAGCGGTGAGGTCGGCGGCACGTCCTCGGGCCGGTAGGTGATCACGACGTTGATCGGCTGGGGCAGCCGGCAGGTGAGAAACAGCAGAAAGTCCAGAGTGGCGTTGTCGGCCCAGTGGACGTCCTCCACCACCAGGACGGTGGCGTCCAACGTGTCGATCAGCTCGACGAGCGCGCGGAACAGCCGGTGGTGGGCGGCGCGTGGATCCGACAGCGGCTCCGGCGCCGGGGGCAGGTCCGCGGCCCATTCCGGAAACAGTGGTCGCAGTGCCCCGGCAAGCGGACTCAGCCGCAGGCCCGCCACGCAATCCCGCGCCTGCCGCACCGCGTCCACGATCGGACCCAGGGTGAGGGACTCCCGGTACGGTGGGCACACGCCGAGCAGGACCCGGTGGTCGTTGCGCACGGTGGCGAGGAGCTCCTGGATCAGGCGACTCTTGCCGATGCCCGCCTCGCCCTCCACCAGCACCACGGAAGGTCCCGCCAGTGCCCGCACCAGCGTCGCGACCTCCTGCTCCCGCCCGATGAACCCGGGCATGCAGAGGTCGTCGGCGCGATCCTTGCCGACCCCAACCCGCACGCCAGCCGCCATCGACACCACCTCCCGTTGATGTCGACCAGCAGGCAGCTGCCGGTGACCGGCCCACCGAGGTGACGGCCAACCCCGGCGCGCCATCTACCGCTGTAATCGCGCGCGGGGCGCCACAGGGTACGGTCGTCCGGCGACCGGCCGGCTCCGCGGCGGCCGGTCGGTCTGACGGCGGCGGGCCCGGGTCCGGACGGTCAGGGCTCGGACACCACGGTGGCGTCCGGGATCCGCATCAGGTCGGCGACGAAGCAGGCCACCTCGCCGCCCGTTGTCCGCCCCACCCAGGTCGGGTACGTTCCCGGCGCGGCGGCGAAGGCGACCAGGTTCGCGCCCGCCACGTCGTCGGTGCACACCGGACCGCCGGCCAGCGCCTGCGCCAGCCCGGGACCGCGGGCCAGCGGGCCGCGGGCGGCGGCGTCCAGCAGGCAGGCGACACCGGAGGTCACCTCGAACCCGAACGCGTCCCAGCCCTCCGCGGCCGCCGGTCGGCGGGAGCGGACCGCCAGCTCCCAGGTGGCGACCGGGCGGTCGGTCACGAGCACGCGGACGGCCGCCACCACCGGCGGGCCGTCGTCGACGGCGAGCATGCTCAGCGTCACCGGGTACCGCCCAGGGCGGGCGGACACGGTCAACGGCACGGCTCCGGCCAGGGCGTTCGCATCGGCGGCGACGAGCCGGCCGGTGGGCATCCGCAGCCACCCGACCGGCCGGACCTCGGCCGTCGCCTCACCCCGGCCGGGCAGCTCGTAGCGCGTACCCGGCTGGAACAGCCGCGCCAGCAGCGCCGGCCGGGAGGGCAGCGGCGCCTGCCAGGGTGGTCCGGCCAGCGGCGGGAGCTCCGCGTCGGGGACCCTCTCGGCCGGAACCGGCGACCGGGCGGTCGCCGCGGCCAGCCTGGCCCACGACGCGGGCATGCCGAACGGCGGCAGCGGGTGGTGGGGAGGACCGGAAGGGATGCCACCGAACCGGTGGTGAGCGCCGCCGCGGTCCCCGTACGGCTCCACGATGTCGTGGACGAGACCGTCGGACGAGTACCGCCTGGTGCACCGGGGGGTGGCGGCGTCGAACTCCGGTCGCGCGGCGTCCGGGTAGCGCCACCGGACCTGCTCGACCAGGACCAGCTCCGGGCCGGTCAGCCGGCGCAGCTCGTACTTGGCGGTGCGGCGCAGCTGCTCGTCGAGCTGCCAGACGGTGCACGCGCGCCGGTCCCAGGCGACATCCAAGACGGCCGTAGGGGTACCGCCGCGGGTGAGCAGCATCGTGTACTGCTCACCGCGGCGGTCCCTCTCCCGCGCGACCGACGCGGGCAGCGGCCGGTGCGCCCGGCGTGACCACGGGTCCCAGCCCTCGCAGTAGGTCAGGCGGGGTGTGGAAACGGTCCGCACCGGCGCGCCCCCCTCTCGCCGCGTCGGTCTCACCCTGGTAATCGGCAAAGGGCCCCGCGACGGTACGGCCTCCTGACGAAAAAGTCGGACGGTCGCTCACGATCAGCCCTGGGGCGAGGTGCCGGACTGCCTCCGGGGGTCGAACCCCGTGGTCGCCAGCTCCTCGAACAATCGCCGCTGGCGTTCCGTCGGCCGCCGCGGCACGACCACCCGCACCTCGGCGTACAGCTCCCCGGGCCGGCCGCCGGGGTTCGGGAGGCCGCGCCCGCGCAACCGCAGCTTGCGCCCGCTGGAGGTGCCGGGGGGCACGCGCACGGTCACCTCACCGGTCGGGGTCTGCACCGGCACCCGCGCTCCCAGCGCCGCCTCCCACGGTGCCAGCGGAAGGTCGACGGTGACGTCGCGGCCGTGGACGCGGTACCGGGGGTCGGGCCGCAGGCGGACGACGAGGTAGAGGTCCCCCGGTGCGGCCCCCCACGGGCCGCCGGAGGGACCCAGCCCCGGCAGCCGGATCCGCTGCCCGTCCACCACCCCGGGCGGGATGGTGATCTCGTGGGTGTGTCGTCCCTCCGGACCGGTCACGGTGATCGTGCGGCGGCCCCCGCGGTAGGCCTCCGCCAGGCTCAGTTCAAGCTCCGCCTCCTCGTCGGGTCCGCGCACCGGCCGCCATCCGGGCCGGGTCCGCTCCCCGGCCAGCAGGTCCTCCAGGAGGTCACCCAGGTCGAAGCCGCGGCCGCCGCCCCACCCGCCGGGCGCGCGGCCCCACCACGCACCCCGTCGACCGCCGCCACCCCGTCGACCGCCGCCGGCGGCCTCCCGCTCCCGCGCCCGCTGCCGGGCACGCCACTCCTCGGGGTCCACGTCCTCGGGTACCTGCCGGAACTGCTCGCCGAAGGCGTCGTACCGGCGGCGCTGCTGCGGGTCGGACAGGACGTTGTACGCCTCGGTGATCTCCTTGAACCGCTCGGCCGCGGCCGGGTCCGGGTTGAGATCGGGATGGTAGGTGCGGGCCAGGCGCCGGTACGCCCGCTGGATGTCCTCCCGGGTAGCGGAGCGCGGCACGCCGAGCACCTCGTAGTAGTCCCTGCTCACCGGCCGCACCCCGGGATCCGCGGACGCCGACACGCCCGGCCCGCCCGACCTACCTCAGCTCTTGATCTCGATCTGGCGGGGCTTGGTGTGCTCCGCCTTGCCGAGCCGGACATCCAGCACGCCCTCGTGCAGCTTCGCCTCGACCTGGTCAGGGTTGACCTCTCCAGGAATGCTCACGAAGTAGTCGAAGGTGCCGGTCGGCCGGGACTTGCGTCGCCACACGCCCTTGGTCTCGCGCTCCTTGACCTCTCCGCGGACGTGCAGCTGGCTGTCACGTACCTCGACGGTGAGGTCCTCGCGCTTGACCCCGGGGACGTCCATCTCGATGATGAACGAGTCGTCCGTCTCCTCGATGTCGGCTGGGGGCACCATCGGCATCTCTTCGGTGAACCGCTCCATGATTCGGCTCATCTCGTCGTAGAGGTTCTCCAGCTCGGAGAACGGGTCCCACCGCCGGAGCATCCGGGTGTGCGGACGGCGGAGCATCGGAAGTGTCATACCCATCACCCTTCCGTAGTCAGGCTCCGAGCCGAACGGCCGGAGCGCCTCCACCCCCTGTATCCCGCACGCCGGGGTGAGGAGGGCTCACCCGGAAGGGATGATTCCGCCGGCGCGGCGGTCAGCGCACCAGCGTCCGCACCGCCGCGATCAGCTCGGACAGTCCCTGCTTGGCGTCGGCGAACAGCATCCCGGTCCGCGGCATGGTGTACAGCTCGTTGTCGATGCCCGCGTAGCCGTGCCCCATCGACCGCTTGATCACCACCACGCTGCGCGCCCGGTCGACGTCGAGGATCGGCATGCCCGACACCGGGTTACCCGGCCGGCGCGCGGCCGGGTTGGTCACGTCGTTGGCGCCCACCACGAGCGCGACGTCCGCCTGCGGGAACTCAGGGTTGATCTCCTCCAGGTCCTTGAGCTGGGAGTACGGCACGTCCGCCTCGGCCAGCAGCACGTTCATGTGCCCGGGCATGCGGCCGGCGACCGGGTGGATCGCGTAGCTGACCTCCACGCCCCGCTCCTCCAGCAGGGACGCCAGGGTGGCGATCTCCTGCTGGGCGCGGGCCGCGGCCAGCCCGTAGCCCGGCACGATGATCACCTTCTGGGCGTACGCGAGCTGGATGGCGACGTCCTCGGGGGTGACGGTCCGCACGCGTGCCGCCGCTCCACCCACGGTGGACGGAGCCCGCCGCCGGTCCCGAACCCGCCCAGCATGATCGCCACAATGGACCGGTTCATGGCGTCGGCCATGAGCTTGGTGAGGATGGTGCCGGAGGCGCCCACCAGTGCACCGGCGATGACCAGGACCGGCTCATCGATCACGAACCCGGCCAGCGCCACCGCCAGGCCGGTGAAGGCGTTCAGCAGCGAGATGACCACCGGCATGTCGGCGCCGCCGATCGGCAGCACCGCCACCAGCCCGAACGCCAGCGGGGCCGCGACGATCAGCACCAGCGCCGCAAGCTGGTCGGGCGCGGCCACCAGCCAGACGATCCCGACGACCGTGGCCAGCAACAAGCCGACCGCCAGCGCCCGCGAGCCGCGGAAGACTAGTGGCGCCCCGGAGATCACACCCTGCAGCTTTCCGGCCGCGACCAGGGACCCCGTGAAGGCGACCGCCCCGATGGCGATGTCCAGCGCACCCGGCACGGTGACCCGGGCGCCCAGCGCGTGTCCGTCGGCCTGCACCACGTGCGAGATGGCCAGCAGTGCGGCGGCGCCGCCGCCGACCGCGTTGAACAGGCTCACCAGCTGAGGCATCGCGGTCATGCGGACGGTACGGGCGGCGTGCGCACCGGCGACGGTCCCCACCGCCGTCCCGAGGATCATCACCGCCCAGGCCGTGGGGTCCACCCCGCCGTGGGCGACGATCGACACCACGGCGGCGACGACCGCGACCGCCATCGCGCCGGCGGACAGCAGGTTGCCGCGCCGGGCGGTCGCCGGCGCGTTCATCAGGTGCAGCCCGAGCACGAAGCACGCGGCTGCGGCGAGGAAGACGTACCGGATCGCGGTGTCGAGTGTGTCCACCGGTCACTCCTCCGCCGTGGCCCGCCGCTGCGGCGTACGGGCCCGGAACATGTGCAGCATGCGGTCGGTGACCACGTAGCCGCCGACCACGTTGGCGGCGCCGAACGCCACCGCGGCGAAGGCGAGCGCGTGCTCCAGCACGGTGTCCGCTTCCGCGGCCACCAGCAGGGCGCCGATGAAGACGATGCCGTGGATGGCGTTGGCGCCGGACATCAGGGGCGTGTGCAGCTGGGCGGCACCTTGGAGATCACCTCGAACCCGACCAGCAGGCTGAGCACGAAGATGGTCACGACGACGACCAGGTCGGTGCTCATGACGCGCCCTCCCCCGCGAGCAGCTCGGCGACGGCCCGGTTGACCACCGCGCCGTCGTGGGTGACCAGCACTCCGGCCTGGATCTCGTCGGAGGGGTCGAGCCGGGCGACGCCGTCGGGGAACAGGTACGCCAGCAGCGCGGTGAGGTTGCGCGCGTACGCCGCGGACGCGGCCGGGGCCATCTGGGCGGGCAGGTTGCCGGCTCCGATCACCGTGACGCCGCCGGGCGTGACGGTCGTGGTGTCGGGCACCGAACCCTCCACATTGCCTCCCAGGTCGCTGCAGGCGACGTCGACCACGACACTGCCCGGGTCCATCTCCTCCAGCGCCTCGGCGACGACCAGCAGCGGTGGCCGCCGGCCGGGCACCTGCGCGGTCGCGATCACCGCGTCGAACCGGGAGACGTGCCTGGCCAGCTCCTGCTGCAGCGTGTGCTGCTCCTCGCTGGTCAGTGCCCGCGCGTACCCGGCGGTGCCCTCCCCACGGCCGGCGAGGCTCAGCTCGAGGAACCGGGCGCCCACCGACTCGGCCTCGGCGCGGGCCTGCGGTCGGATGTCGAAGGCGGTGACCACCGCGCCCAACCGCCGGGCGGTGCCGATCGCGGACAGGCCGGCCACTCCGGCCCCCAGCACGAGCACCCGCGCCGGCGGGGAGGTGCCGGCGGCGGTGGTGAGCATCGGGAAGTAGCGGCCGAACGCGTTGGCGGCCACCAGTACCGCCTTGTAACCGGCCAGAGTGGCCTGGGAGCTGAGCGCGTCCATCGCCTGGGCGCGGCTGAGCGTGCGGGGCAGCAGGTCGAGGCTGACCGCGGTCACGTTCTGCTCCAGCCACCGGCGCACCTGGGACCCGTGGCCCTGTGGATGATCCGAGTGGCCCTACCGCCCCGGCCGCCGGGCGCGGGTGGGGCACCTGCGGGGCGGACGTGCAGGCCGACGTGGGCGTGCCACCGGCGCCGCCGGTTTAGGAGCGTGACCCGCCGGGCCGGCGGGCAGCCCCCGCGATGCCGGCCGCCGCCTACAGCAGCCGCAGCTCGCGGGCGCGCCGGACGGTCTCGCGGCGGCCGGCCGTGCCGAGCTTGCGGTAGATGTGCCGCAGGTGGGTCTTGACCGTGTTGACCGACAGGTACAGCTCGCTGGCGATCTCCGCCGCGGACATGACGCTGGGCAGGTAGCGCAGCACCGCGTGCTCGCGGGCGGTCAACGGTCCCGTGACCGCCGGGTGCGGCGTGTGGTCCCGCGACACGGCCCCCGGCAGGAGGTCGGCCAGCCACGGACGCTCGGCCGGATGGGCGGCCAGGTGACCCGCGAGCAGCTCCTGCACCGCGGGCCCGCCGCCGGCGAACGGGCGGCGCAGACCCTCCGGCAGCGCGACCCGCACCGCCGACTCCAGCGCGGCGGCGGCCCGCCGCGGGTCACCCAGGCGGCGGGCGACGACCGCCTCCAGCAGCCGGGCCTCCACCCGGACCGCGGGCGGCAGCGCCGGGTCGTTCCCGTCGGGCAGCTCGCGCGCCGCCCGCGCCGGATCCCCGTCGGCCAGGTACGTGCGGGCCAGCGCCACCCGGGCGGACACCGGGTCGGTGGCGCGGTCGTCGCACAGCGGCGCGAGCACCTGGCGGGCGGTACGGGTGTCACCCTGCCCGGTGCGCACCGCCGCCTCGGTCAGGCCCAGCCGGTGGCTGAACAGCGGTGAGACACGGCCGGTGGCCAGCGCCCGCCGCGCCTCGGTGACCGCCCGGCAGGCACCGGGCAGGTCGCCCTGCCCGTGGCACAGCTCGGCCCGCACCGCGAGTACGGCGGCGGCGAGTGCCGGATCCCTGGCGGCCAGCGCGGCCGCCAGGTCGAGGTCGCGGTGGGCCCGGTCGAGCCGGTTCCGTGCCAGGTGGACCACGGCGTCGGCGAGGTGCGCGTAGCCGTGGTACCAGGCCGGGTCGGTGCCGGCCGCCATCCGTCGCGCCACCTGCGCCGCGTCCGCGGCCGCGCACAGCCGGCCGGCGAGCGCGTGGACGAGCGCGAGCTGTCCGGCGGCGAGCGCCCGCGCCGCGCGGAGCCCGGCCCTGGTCGCGTACGCTCCGCCGGCGCGGCCGGCGAGGGCGGCGCCGGCCAGGTCGCCACTGTGCAGTCGGGCGATGCCGAGGGTGACCGCCGCGACGGCCACGGTCGCCTCCCGCGCGGTGCCGTCCCGGCGTGCCGCGGCCAGCAGCTCCCCCGCGCGGGCGCGGAGCGCCGGCAGGTCACCGGAGAGCCGGGCCGCGGCCAGGCGCAGCCCGGTCGCGGCGGTGACCACGCCGGGGCGCCGCCAGTGCCACCGGTCGCCCCCGGTGGCGGCGTGGAGGTACAGGTCGGCGGTGCCGGAGTCACGGCGCGCCAGCCGTTCGGCCGCCAGCGCCAACGCCAGCTCCGGGTCGTCGCGCAGGTCCTGCGGGGCGGGCGGGGTGGCACCGGCGGGCGCCGGGACGCCGACGGGCCCGTCCAGCACCAGTCGTGGCCAGGCCGAGCCGACCAGCGCGCGGGCGGCCGGCCAGTCCCCGCCGGCGACCGCGTGGAGCAGCGCCCGCACCGGCCGGTCGGTGGCGGCGTACCAGTCGGCGGCCCGCCGGTGCAGGACGGGGACCTGCCCGGGCAGGTCCCGGTGCAGCCGCTCCCGCAGTGACTCGGCGAGCATCGGGTGCACCCGGTAGCGGGGTGTGGTGGCGTCCCGCCGGGTCACGAAGGCGTGCGCGGCCGCCAGCCCCGCCAGCATCCGCTCCCCGTCGTCACGGCCGGTCAGCGCGGCCACCAGCTCGCCGGACAGGTCGTCGGTCAGGCAGGTACGGGTGAGCGTGTCGACGACCGGCGCGGGCAGGCCGGCGAGCACCTCGTCGGCGAGGTAGCCGGCGACCACCGGGGTGCCGCCTCCGAACCGGCGCGCCACGGCCGCCGGGTCGGGTCGCCCCCGGGCGTGCCAGGCGAACATGCGCAGGCCGGCCGGCCAACCCTCGGTGCGGCGGCACAGGTCGGTCAGGTACGGCTCGGGCAGCTGCACGCCGTGTCCGGCCAGCAGCTCGGCGGCCTCCGCGGGCGTGAACGCCAGCTCGGCGGCGCCGATCTCCGCCACCTCGCCGGTGAGCCGCCAGCGCGACACGGGCAGGTCCGGTTCGCCCCGGCCCGCGACCACGAGCCGCAGCCGGCCGGCCGCGGTGCCGACGAGCCGTGCCAGCCCGTCACCCACCCGCGGCCCCTCGGTGGCGTGGAGGTCGTCGACCACCACGATCAGCGGTTCGGGCAGCTCCGGCAGGGCGGCGGCCAGCCGGTCCGGATAGGACGGATCCTCCCCTGCCGGGGCGGGTGGGAGGTCGGGATGCCCGGCGAGCGCGAGCCGCACGGCCGCGTGGAGGGCCGGCCAGAACGGTCCCGGCCCGGTGGCCAGCCACGCCGCCGGTGGGCCACCGGCCGGCCGGGCCCGCAGCCATGCGCTGAGCAGCACGGTCTTGCCCCAGCCGGCGGGGGCGGCGACCACCGTGACCGGACAGCGGGTGGCGTGGTCGAGCCGGTCGTGCAGGCGAGACCTGACCACCAGGGGGTGCGGTGGGTCCGGCGGGACCAGCCGGGACGCCAACGGTGCCGGGACCGCCGTGGACGTCGTCCGCGCTCCGGTCATCGGGCACGCCCCCCGTGACGCCGCGACACCTCGACGCTCGACACCGACGCTATCACCGACGACCGTGCCGGCCGGCCGGATCAGCCACGGTCGGCCTCGAGGGCGGCCAGGCGCCGGGCGGCCCGCTCGGCGGCCCGGCGGGCGGTCCGCTCGGCCGCCTCGGCCTCGCCCAGCCGGGCGGCCACCTCGGCGCGCCGGCCCGCCAGCTCCGCCAGGGCCCGGTCGATGTCGGCCAGCTCGTCGGTGAGGGCCCGGCGGGCGGCACTGGCGCGGTCCCGCTCGGCCGCCGCCGCGGCGGCGGCCGAGCGGGCCTGCCTGC
>VSBZ01000120.1:0-12034 GCA_047459215.1 Micromonosporaceae bacterium
CTCTACCAGCACCTGTTCTGGTTCTTCGGCCACCCGGAGGTGTACATCGTCGCCCTGCCGTTCTTCGGCATCATCTCCGAGGTCATCCCGGTGTTCAGCCGCAAGCCGATCTTCGGCTACAAGATGCTGGTCCTGGCGACCATCGCCATCGCCGCCCTGTCGATGGCCGTGTGGGCGCACCACATGTTCACCACCGGGGTGGTGCTGCTGCCCTGGTTCGCCTTCCTGTCGTTCCTGATCGCGGTGCCGACCGGCATCAAGTTCTTCAACTGGATCGGCACCATGTGGCGCGGCCAGCTCACCTTCGAGACCCCGATGCTGTTCGCCATCGGGTTCCTGGTCACCTTCCTGCTCGGTGGCCTGTCCGGCGTGCTGCTGGCCAGCCCGCCGCTGGACTTCCACGTCTCCGACAGCTACTTCGTGGTGGCGCACTTCCACTACGTGCTGTTCGGCACGATCGTGTTCGCCGTCTACTCCGGCATCTACTTCTGGTTCCCGAAGATGACCGGCCGGATGCTGGACGAGCGGCTGGGCAAGCTCAACTTCTGGCTGACCCTGGTCGGCTTCCACACCACCTTCCTGGTGCAGCACTGGCTGGGCAACGAGGGAATGCCCCGCCGCTACGCGGACTACCTCCCGACGGACGGGTTCACCACCCTCAACATGATCTCCACAATCGGGGCGTTCATCCTCGGGGTGTCCGTGCTGCCGTTCCTGTACAACGTGTGGAAGTCGTACCGGACCGGCCGGGTGGTCGAGGTGGACGACCCGTGGGGGTACGGCAACTCGCTGGAGTGGGCGACCAGCTGCCCGCCCCCGCTGCGCAACTTCGACCGGCTGCCGCGCATCCGTTCCGAACGCCCGGCGTTCGACCTCAAGTTCCCGCACCTGGCCGCCGGGGGGACGGGGCGCCTGGAGGTGCCGGCGCCGCGGTCGGGCTCCTGAGCCGGCCCGGCGCGGCGAGCCGGTACGCGCCCGGGCCGGGCCGCTGGCACGCGTGTCCGTGGGCCGCTCCGGCGCCCGCCTCCCGGCGGGGCTGCGGCCGGAGCTCTGGCACCACCGGTGTCCGCCGGACGGTCACCGGCGTCCGCCGGACGGCGGGCGCCGTCGCCGGGGCGCGGCGGGCGGTAACGGGTCGCGGGATCAGTCGATGGCCGCGTCCGGCATCAGCCGACGGCCGCGTACGGCGAGCCGACCAGCTCCACGCCCGCGGCGCGCATCTCCTCCATCGCCGCCTGCGTGGTCTCCTCGGACACGCCGGCGGTGAGGTCGAGCAGCACCCGGGTGCGGAAGCCCTCCTTCACCGCGTCCAGGGCGGTGGCCCGCACGCAGTAGTCGGTGGCGAGGCCGACGATGTCGACCTCGGTCACGTCGTGCATGCGCAGCCAGGCCGCCAACTTGATCGTCCCGGACTGCCCCTCGAAGCCGGAGTAGGCCGCCTCGTACTCACCCTTGGTGAACACCGCCTCGATCCGGTCGGTGTCGAGGTCGGGGTGGAACTCGGCACCCGGGGTGCCGGCCTTGCAGTGCACCGGCCACCGCTTCCGGAAGTCGGGCTCCTCGTGGAAGTGCTCCCCGGGGTCGATGTGGTAGTCCTTGGTCGCCACCACGTGGTCCCACCGGGCCGGGTCCTCGCGCAACGCGGCCGAGATGTTGGCGGCGACCTTGGCTCCGCCGGCCACCGCGAGCGAGCCACCCTCGCAGAAGTCGTTCTGGACGTCCACGATGATCAACGCGCGGCTCATGTCGTCCCTCCAATGATCGTCACCGGGATCGCCGGCTCACCGTCGGACAGCTTCAGCCCTTCCCAGGGTATGGCGATGAGGTTGGACCGCAGGAGCTCGCGGGCATCCTCCAGCGACGGCAGGTCCGGCACCGGCTCGCCCCGCACCATGTAGCGGCGTTGCAGCGGCCGGTCGTGCCGGGCCGGCTCCGGCGTGCCCTGCGCGACGACCACCTCCTCGGTGGCCGTGCCGGTGGGCTTGTGCCGCCGTACCGCCGTCTTGCGGCCCCCCACCGTCGCCTTGGCCGAGGACCGCTTCGCCACCGGCCGCCCGTCGACCTCGACCAGCTTGTAGACCAGCTCGGCGGTGGGAGCACCCGAGCCGGTCACCACGGCCGTACCGGCGCCGTACGCGTCGACCGGTTCGGCGGCCAGCGCGGCGATCGAGAACTCGTTGAGGTCGCCCGACACGATGATCTTCGTCTCGGTGGCTCCCAGCGCGTCCAGCAGCTGCCGCGACTGCTGGGCGAGCGCGGCCAGGTCGCCGGAGTCGATGCGGATCGCGCCCAGTCCCGGTCCGGCGACCGCTATCGCGCGCCTGATCCCCTCGGCGATGTCGTACGTGTCGACCAGCAGCGTGGTCTGCTTGCCCAGCGTCGCCACCTGCGAGGCGAACGCCGACTGCTCGTCGTCGTGCAGCAGGGTGAACGCGTGCGCGGCCGTGCCGGCGGTGGGGATCCCGTACCGGCGGCCGGCCGCGAGGTTGGACGTGGAGGCGAAGCCGGCCAGGTAGGCGGCGCGGGCAGCGGCGATCGCGGCCTCCTCGTGGGTGCGGCGCGACCCCATCTCGATCAACGGCCGGCCACGGGCCGCGGTCACCATGCGGGCGGCGGCGGCCGCCACCGCGCAGTCGTGGTTGAGGATCGACAGCGTGAGCGTTTCCAGCACCACGCACTCGGCGAAGGTCCCGGAGACGGTGAGGATCGGGGAGTTGGGGAAGTACAGCTCGCCCTCTGCGTACCCCTCGATGTCGCCCCGGAACCGGTACCGGGACAGCCAGTCGGCGGTCTGGGCGTCCACCACCCCGGTGCGGCGCAGGAAGTCGATCTCCTCCTCGCCGAACCGGAACTCCGCCACCGCCTCGACCAGCCGGCCCGTGCCGGCTACCACGCCGTAGCGACGGCCGGGTGGCAGCCGGCGCGCGGACACCTCGAACACGCAGTGCCGGTGCGCGGTGCCGTCGCGGAGCGCCGCCGCGAGCATCGTGAGCTCGTAGTGGTCCGTCAGCAGTGCGGTGCTCACACCCGTCAGCCTAGTTTCGGTGCAGACGAGCGTCACCGCAGCCGGTGGGAGGTTGGGCACAGACTGGGCCGGTCGTGGCATGCTGGGGGGCATGACGGCACCACGGGTCATCCCAGCCGAGGTCCCGGACACAGATCAACGGAACGATCCGGAACGGACATGGGTGACGATCGTGTGGAACGATCCGGTCAACCTCATGTCCTACGTCACCTGGGTGTTCCAGAAACTGTTCGGTTACAGCCGCGAGCAGGCCGAGAAGCTGATGCTGGACGTGCACCACAAGGGCAAGGCGGTGGTCTCCCGGGGCGCCCGGGAGCGGATGGAGTATGACGCCTGCCAGCTGCACGGCCACGGCCTGTGGGCGACGGTCGACCGGTCGTGACCATGTTTCGGCGCAGCGGCGACCACGTGGTGGCGCGGTTCGCGCCGGATGAGGTGAACGTGCTGCGGCGGGTGGCCGCGGAGGTCGTCGGGCTGCTGACCGACGGGTTCGACCGCGACGACCCCGTGGTGCACCGGCTGTTTCCCGACCCGTACCCGAACCACCCCGAGGCGTCGAAGGAGTTCCGGCGCTACACCGAGGGAGACCTCAAGACCGCCAAGATCGATCAAGCGGGGGCCGTGCTCGCCGCCCTGCCCACGTCGGGCGGGGGAGAGGTGCGCCTGGACGCGGAGACCGCCGAGGCGTGGCTGCGGGCGCTCAACGACATCCGCCTCGCGCTGGGGGTGCGCCTGGAGCTGGTGGACGAGCACAGCCTGGAGAGCGAGATCGACGAGGCGGTGCTGCACGACCCGACCTCGCTGCGGGTGTTCCAGCTGTCGGTCTACGCCTACCTCGGCTACCTGCAGGAGTCCCTGCTGGAGGCCCTGGTGGGCTCGCCCACCTCGGGTTCCTGAGCCGCCGTCGGGGGCCGTCGCCGCCGGGGCGGCCGTCGGGGCGGGCCGGTGACCCGCTGCGGCCGCGGGACCGGCGCCCCGCCCGCCGGCCGGTCCGTCACCGTGCGCCGGCCGCGGGACCCGGCCGCCGGCGGCCCCGAACCCCGGTAGCCGGCCCGTCGGTGAGAGCGCTCACGGCTGACCCGGTTGACGTCCGGGTAGTCTGTTCATCGTGCTGCGGATCGACCGGGAGATCGTGGACGCGATCGTCGCCCACGCCCGCCGGGACCACCCGGACGAGGCGTGCGGCATCGTGGCGGGCCCGGCCGGCTCCGACACGCCGACCCGCCACATCCCCATGACGAACGCGGAGCGGTCCAGCACGTTCTTCCGGTTCGACTCTATGGAGCAGCTGCGGGTGTGGCGGGAGATGGAGGAGCGGGGCGAGGAGCCCGTGGTCATCTACCACTCGCACACCGCGACCCCGGCCTACCCGTCCCGCACCGACATCGCCCTCGCCAGCGAGCCTGACGCTCACTACCTGCTCGTCTCCACCCGCGACCCGGACAACGTGGAGATCCGGTCGTTCCGGATCGTCGACGGGGTGGTGACCGAGGAACCGGTGCGGGTCATCGACGCCGCGGTGGACGGCACGGCCGTGCAGTCCTACAAGTTCGGGCACACCCCGACGATCGTCGACTACGAGTGTCGCGCCTGATCAGGCGCGCCCGTCCGCTCGTCCGCCTTCCGTTCCCGACCAAGCCAGGAGTTCTCCATGTCTGTCGACGTTCGCATTCCGACCATTCTCCGCTCGTACACCGGCGGCGCGAAGACCGTCCAGGGCAGCGGCGGCACGCTGGCGGAGCTCTTCGCCGACCTGGACGCGCGCTACCCGGGGCTTCGCGGCCGGCTGGTGACCGAGGACGGCTCGCTGCACCGGTTCGTCAACGTCTACATCAACGACGAGGACGCCCGGTTCCTGGGCGGCCTGGAGGCGAAGCTGTCCGACGGCGACTCGGTCACGATCCTGCCGGCCGTCGCCGGCGGCGCCGTCGGCCCGGCGGCCGCGGCCGCCCCGGCGATGGCAGCCTGACGAGGACGGCCGCGATGCGGTACGAGTCGCTCCTGGACGCCTGCGGCGACACCCCCCTGGTGGAGCTGCCCCGGCTCTCCCCGCCCGTGGCGCCCGGCGCCCCACCCGTACGGCTGTTCGCCAAGCTGGAGGACCGCAACCCGACCGGCTCGGTCAAGGACCGCGCCGCGCTGTGGATGGTGCGCGAGGCCGAGGCGTCCGGCAGGCTGCGGCCCGGCGCCACGATCCTCGAACCGACCAGCGGCAACACCGGCATCGCCCTGGCGATGGTCGCGAAGCTGCGCGGGTACCGGCTGGTCTGCGTGATGCCGGAGAACGTCTCCGCGGAGCGGACGCAGCTGCTGCGGATGTACGGCGCGGAGATCATCTTCTCGCCGGCGGAGGGCGGGTCGAACCAGGCCGTGGCCACCGCCCGGCAGCTGGCCGCCGAACACCCGGACTGGGTGATGCTGTTCCAGTACGGCAACGAGGCCAACGCGCGGGCACACTACGAGACCACCGGCCCCGAGCTGCTGCGCGACCTGCCCACCATCACCCACTTCGTGGCCGGCCTGGGCACCACGGGCACCCTCATGGGGGTGGGCCGCTACCTGCGCGAGAAGGTGGAGGGCATCGAGATCATCGCCGCCGAGCCCCGGTACGGCGAGCTGGTGTACGGGCTGCGCAACCTCGACGAGGGCTACGTCCCCGAGCTGTACGACCCGAGCGTGCTCACCCGCAGGTTCTCGGTGGGCACCCGCGACGCCATCCTGCGCACCCGCCAGCTGCTGGAGGTGGAGGGCCTGTTCGTCGGGTTCTCCAGCGGTGCCGCCCTGCACGCCGCGCTCGCCGTCGCCCACGAGGCCGTCGACCAGCGACGCCGGGCCGACGTGGTGTTCCTGGTCGCCGACGCCGGCTGGAAGTACCTGTCGACCGGCGCCTACACCGGGACGCTGGGCGAGGCGGAGCAGGCGCTGGACGGGCAGCTGTGGGCCTGAGCCCGTGCCCGTGTTCCGCACGCGCCGACACCGTGGGCTCAGGTCACGCCTGCCCGCCGGCGGCGTGACCTGAGCCGGTGACCGCCCGCGACCTGCCGGCGCCACACTGTCGCGAACGCGACAGTGTGGCGCCGGTCTTGCAACCCCGTACCCGTCGCGGCGTAGGCTCCGCTGCGTGACGGACGCGCCGGTCGGCATCTTCGACTCGGGGGTCGGCGGCCTGACGGTCGCCCGGGCGATCCTCGACCAGCTTCCCCACGAGCAGCTGCTCTACCTGGCCGACACGGCCAACGTCCCGTACGGGCCGAAGCCGATCGCGCAGGTGCGCCAACACGCCCTCGCCGGCCTGGACCGCCTGGCCAGCGAGGGCGTCAAGATGCTCGTGATCGCCTGCAACGCCGCCACCGCCGCCTGCCTGCACGACGCGCGCGAACGGTACCCGGTGCCGGTGGTGGAGGTGATCCGGCCGGCGGTCCGCCGTGCGGTCGCCACCACCCGCAACGGGCGGGTCGGGGTCATCGGGACCCGGGCCACCATCACGAGCGGGGCGTACGAGGACGCGTTCGCGGCCGCGCCGCAGGTCCGGGTGTTCAGCGTGGCCTGTCCCCGGTTCGTCGACTTCGTCGAGCGCGGGGTCACGACCGGTCCCGCCCTGCTGGAACTCGCCGAGGAGTACCTGGAGCCCCTGCGCCGGGCCGGCGTCGACACTCTCGTGCTCGGGTGCACCCACTACCCGCTGCTGGCCGGCGTGATCAGCCTGGTGATGGGGGAGCAGGTCACACTGGTATCGAGCGCCGACGAAACCGCGCGGGAGGTCTATCGCGTGCTCATCGCTGAGCGGCTGGCCCGCCCCGACGACGCACCGCCGCCGGTGCACCGGTTCCTCACCACCGGCGACCCGGAGAGCTTCCGCCGGCTGGCCCGCCGGTTCCTCGGTGCCGACCTGCTGGCGACTGCGGTGGGTGTCTCGCCATGAGGCTGACGGTGCTCGGCTGCGCGGGCAGCTTTCCCGGCCCGGAGTCCGCGTGCTCGGCGTACCTGGTGGAGGCGGACGGTTTCGCGCTGCTCATCGACTTCGGCACGGGGTCGCTGAGCGCCCTGCAGCGGTACGCCGGCCTGTACTCGATCGACGCGATCCTCCTCACCCACCTCCACTGCGACCACATGATGGACGCCTGTTCCTATGTGGTGGTACGCCGGTACGCCCCGGGAGGCCCGCTGCCGCCCGTACCGCTGTACGCGCCGGCCGGGGCGCCCGAGCGGCTGGCGGCGGCGTACTCCGCGTCGCCGGAGGAGCCGCCGCTGGACGACGTCTACACCTTCTACGCCCTGCAGCCGGGGGTGTTCCCGATCGGCCCGTTCCAGGTCACCGTGGACCACGTCAAGCACCCGGTCGAGACGTACGGGGTGCGGGTGGAGCACGGTGGCTCGGTGCTGGCGTACTCGTCGGACACCTCGCCGTGCGAGTCGCTGGTGAGGCTGGCCCGTGGCGCCGACGTCTTCCTGTGCGAGGCGAGCTTCCTGGACGGGGACGGCAACCCGCCGGGCCTGCACCTGACCGGCCGGCAGGCCGGCGAGGCCGCCGCCGCGGCGGGGGTCGGCCGGTTGCTGCTCACCCACCTGGTCGCCGCCTGGGGCAGTGAGGCGGAGACCTACCGGCAGGCGAAGTCCGCGTTCCCCGGGCCGGTGGAGGTGGTCCGGCCCGGCGCCCGCTACCGCTTCTGACCGGACCCGACCCTCACCCGCCTCGGGCGGGCCGTGGACGGCCGTAGCCGCTGTGGACGGTCGACGTGCGGAACGACGTCGAACCGAGCGCGGCGCCGTGATCCTCATCCCTCCGGCGGGACGGCTGCCCGCGCGTCCCCGGGCCGGCGGGACGTCGACCGGGGAGCGGGTGGCTCGGTGAGTGGTCCGTCAGCCCTGCCGGTCTGTCAACCCTGCGGCGGGCTCGTGGGTACGTACCGGTAGACCGGCAGGAAGGTGTGTGGGCGGTGCGTGAGGACAGCTCGTTCGAGGCGTTCGTGGCGGCGCGCGGCACCGCGCTGCTACGGCTGGCCCGGCTCCTGTGCCGGGACCCGGACGACGCCGAGGACGTGTGCCAGACGGCGCTCGAGCGGGCCTACCGGAGCTGGAGGCGGGTGCACGCCACCCGTGATCCCGAACCGTACGTCCGCCGGATCCTGGTGAACCTCGTCATCAGCCGGGCACGGCGGGCGAGGCTGCTGACGTTCGTGCCCCTGCGGTCGGTGCCCGAGCCGCCCGCCCCCGGCCAGCCGGCCGGGGTCGAGGTGCGCGACGAGCTGATGCGCGGACTGCGGGCGCTGCCCGCCCGGCAGCGGGCGGTGCTGGTGCTGCGCTACTGGGAGGACCTGTCCGAGGCGGAGGTGGCGCGGCTGCTCGACTGCTCGGTGGGCAGCGTGAAGTCGCACGCCTCCCGCGGCCTGGCACGCCTGCGGACCCTGGTGGACGCCGGTCTCCTGGAGGGAGTGGGAGAGAAGCGATGAGGAACGAGGAGCACGCGATCCGCGCGGCGATGGCCGCCGACGTCGCCGGCGTCGTCGCGCCTCCCGACCTGGCCCACCGGGTACGGGCGCGGTACCGGCGTCACCGCCAGGTGCGGGCGGCCGGCGCGCTCGCGGTCCTGACGGTGCTCGCGGTCGCGGCGCCGCTGGTGACCACCGAGGTGCGGCAGGGGCTGTCTGCGGCGGACCGGCCGGCGGTCGACGAGGTGGACGGTGTGGAGGTGACGTACCTGCCCGACGGCCTGCGCCGCGACCCGGTCGACGGCTTCGACACCCACGTGCACCAGTGGCGGGCGGTCACCGCGCGGTGGTACCCGGAGTCCCTGACCGGGCCCGAGAGGTACCAGCACGGGGTGCGGGTCACCGTCTACCGCGGGACGTGGGTGGACTTCTCCGAGGACCGGCGGGTCCTCCGGTACCTGACGAGGCGCATCTGGCCGATCGTGACACCGGTGCGCGAGGAGGGCGGCCGGGTCTACTTCCGTTCCCTTCACGACACCAGGTGGACCGACGTCCTGTGGCCGGCCGGGAGGGACGTGACCCTGCGGGTCCGCGTGAGCGAGGAGTTCGCCGGCGACCTGGACCGGATCGTCCGCGGCCTGCGGGTGGCGGGCCCCGGCCGCGACATCGTGCTGGACCCCGGGCGGGAGGCACCGCGTGAGGCGGGCGGGTTGTGCGCGCCGACGACGAACGTCGAGCTGGCGGGCAGCGGCGACCTGGTGACCGAGGAGTGGGCCCGGTTCGGGGGCGTCGTCCTGCACCACGTCCCGGCCGGACTCGACGGTCCGTTCCTGACCGCCTGGGCGAACTCCGGCCTCTCCGACGATCCGACGCCCTTCAGGGGCTGGCACCTCACCTACCGCTGGGGCCGGCTCCCGGACCAGCCGGAGGCGGTGACGGTCGAGGTGACCTGCGCCGCGGACCCCGAGCAGCAGGCGATGGCGCGCGACCACGTCCGGCAGATCCTGGGGGCCGACGCGCAGCCGTACACCCTGCCGGGAGGCCGGGAGGGGTTGGTCGACCGGGAGTTCGACGGGACCGCCGTCGCCTGGTCGGAGCCGTCGGGGGCCGTGCTGCACCTGCGGGTGCACCGGACGTACGCCGATGAGCTGGACGAGATCCTCGCCGGCATCGAGATCGTCGACCCGTAGCGGTGCCGCGGGGGCGCCACCGGTGCCGCCCGGGCGGGCGACCTCCACGCGGTCCGGCGGACTGTCGTAGGGTGGCGTGGTGGCGCGACCAGATGGACGGCAGCCCGACCAGTTGAGGCCCGTACGGTTGACCCGGGGCTGGAGTCGGCATCCGGAGGGCTCGGTGATGGCCGAGTTCGGTGACACCCGGGTGCTGTGCACCGCGAGTGTGGTGGAGGGGGTGCCGCGCTGGCTGCGCGGCAACGGCCAGGGCTGGGTGACGGCCGAGTACGCCATGCTCCCGCGGGCCACCACCACGCGCAGCGAGCGTGAGAGCGTCAAGGGTCGCATCGGCGGCCGCACGCACGAGATCTCCCGGCTGATCGGCCGCAGCCTGCGTGCCTGCGTCGACCTGTCCGCCCTGGGCGAGCACTCGGTCGTGCTCGACTGCGACGTGCTGCAGGCCGACGGCGGCACCCGTACCGCGGCCATCACCGGGGCGTACGTGGCGCTGGCCGACGCGGTGGCGTGGATGGCCGCGCAGGAACGCCTGCGGGGCGACCCGGATAAGGTGCTGCACCGCTCGGTGGCCGCGGTCAGCGTCGGCGTGGTGGACGGCGAGCCGCGCCTCGACCTGTGCTACCTCGAGGACGCGGCCGCGTCGGTCGACATGAACGTGGTCTGCACCGGCGACGGGGAGTTCGTCGAGGTGCAGGGCACCGGGGAGTCCGGGGTGTTCACCCGGGCCGAGCTGGACAGCCTGCTCGACCTGGCCGTGGCCGGGTGCGCCCAGCTCAGCGAGGCGCAGCGCGCGGCCCTGGCGTCATGACGGTCCGGCGGTTGCTGCTGGCGACCCGCAACGCCGGCAAGCTGGCGGAGCTGCGGCGCATCCTCGACCGCGCCCTGGGTCCCGGCACGGTGGAGCTGGTCGGTCTCGATGACGTGCCCGGGTACCCCGAGGTGCCCGAGACGGGCCTGACGTTCGCCGAGAACGCGCTGCTCAAGGCGCGGGCGGGCGCGCGCCACACCGGCCTGCCCACGGTGGCGGACGACTCCGGGCTGGCGGTGGACGCGATGGCGGGCATGCCGGGGGTGTTCAGCGCCCGCTGGTCGGGCCGGCACGGCGACGACGAGGCCAACCTGCGGCTGCTGCTGGACCAGCTCGCGGACGTGCCGGACGAGCACCGGGGGGCGGCGTTCGTCTGCGCAGCCGCGCTCGTGCTGCCCGACGGCACCGAGCACCTGATCGAGGAGCGTCAGGTCGGGAGACTGATCCGCGAGCCGCGGGGCACCGGCGGGTTCGGCTACGACCCGATCTTCGTCGGGCAGGGTGAGACCCGGACCAACGCGGAGCTGTCGCCGGAGGAGAAGGACGCGGTCAGCCACCGGGGCAAGGCGTTCCGCGCCCTGGCCCGGCTGTTGTCGCGCCTGTGACCCCACGACGGCCACCGACCACGCCCACGGCCGCGACGCCCGGTCGTGCCCGTCGACGTCCGGCCGTGCCCGACCTCTGTCACGCCCGGTCGTGCCGCGCCGCCACCTCGCGCCGTGCGGCGGTCGCGCCCGCCCGGTCAGCCCTGACGCCCGCGTCGCGCCGGTGACGCCAGGCCCGGCGCCCGGTCACCGCCCGGCTATTCGGCCGTACGAGCGCTGACCGCGACATGATTCGCGTATCGTCCATAATCGGACGTTCCGGATGGCGCGGGGGGCGGCGATGGTCTCGACTGCACGGACGGGGACCGGGACACACGTCCGGACGGAGTCCGGGAGGGGAATCAGGACGGTGCCCGGCTCACGGGGCCCACGGGTCCGGGCGGACTCCGGGGCACGGGTCCGGGTGGCGGCCCGGGCGTGGCGGCTGCTCGCCGTCGCCGCCGCCGTGCTGGGGTTCCTGCTCGTGACCGCACCGGCGCACGCCGCGCAGGACGTCACCGTGACGGTGGAGCGGCAGGCCGGGAAGGTGGTCACCGACCGGCTGACGACCTACGAGATCACGGTGGCGAACTCCGGCGACGAGCCGGTCGACGTGACCGTCCGGGCGACGGTGCCCCGGCGGATGAAGGACGTGACCGCCAACGGCGGGAACCGGACGGCCGACGGCGTCGAGTGGACCCTGACGGTGCCGCCGGGCGAGCCCGCCACCGTGGTGCTCGCGGGCGTCTACGGGTCCGCGCCGCCCTCCGAGCGGGTGGTGCCGCACCGGGTCGCGCTCACCGCCTGCGTCCTCGTCGAGGGGAAGCGGCTGGCGGCGTGCGACACCGACATCGCGGAGCTGGCCTCGCCCGGCTGGCTGGCGCGGTGGTGGTGGCTGGCGATACCGCTGGCGGTGACGGCCGCCGCCTGGCAGGTCCGGCGCAGGCGTCGCCCGGTCGCGGAGCCCGGCCAGTGGGAGGACCTCCACGTCGACCTGG
>VSBZ01000121.1:0-11926 GCA_047459215.1 Micromonosporaceae bacterium
GTTCACGACCGGGATCCTCATCGGCATCGGCGAGACGCCGGTGGAGCGGGCGGAGTCGCTGTTCGCGATCAGGCAGGTGGCGCGGCGGTACGGCCACATCCAGGAGGTGATCGTCCAGAACTTCCGGGCCAAGCCCGACACGGCGATGCGCGGCATGCCGGACGCGGAGCTGGAGGACCTGGCCGCGACGGTGGCGGTGGCCCGGCTGGTGCTGGGCCCGAGGGCGCGGGTGCAGGCGCCGCCCAACCTCATCGACGAGGAGTACGACCTGCTGCTGCGCGCCGGCATCGACGACTGGGGCGGGATCTCACCGGTCACCCCCGACCACGTCAACCCGGAGCGGCCGTGGCCGCAGATCGACGAGCTGGCGCGGCGGTGCGCCGCGGCCGGGTTCACGCTGCGGGAGCGCCTGACGGTGTACCCCGAGTACGTGCGGGCCGCGGAGCAGTGGCTGGACCCGCGCCTGCTGCCGCACGTCACCGCCCTCGCCGACCCGGCCACCGGGCTGGCGGACGAGTCCGCGCGTCCGTGCGGTCGGCCGTGGCAGGAGCCCGACGCGCTCCCGGACTCCGGCCGGGTGGACCTGCACCTCTCGCTCGACACGACCGGCCGGCGCACCGACCGGCGCGGCGACTTCGACCGTGTCTACGGTGACTGGTCCCAGGTCGCCGCCGACGCGGCCGCGCCGACGTCCCCCGCCGCCGGCGTCATGGTCAACGTGGGTGGTGGCGAGGCCGCGGCCGGGCTGCGGCTGGCGGCCGACGACCCGGCGGCGCTGCTGGAGCCACGGCACGAGGCCGCCGCCCTGGCGCTGTTCGAGGCCGACGGGCCGGTGCTCGACCAGCTGTGCAAGCTCGCCGACGAGGTGCGTGCCGATGCGGTCGGCGACGAGGTGACGTACGTCGTCAACCGCAACATCAACTTCACCAACGTCTGCTACGTGGGCTGCCGGTTCTGCGCGTTCGCCCAGCGGGAACGCGACGCCGACGCGTACCGGCTGTCCGTGGAGGAGGTGGCCGAGCGGGCCGCCGAGGCGTGGCAGGCCGGCGCCACCGAGGTGTGCCTCCAGGGTGGGATCGACCCGCGCCTGCCGGTGACCGGGTACGCCGACATGGTCCGGGCGATCAAGGCCCGGGTGCCCGGGATCCACGTGCACGCGTTCTCGCCCATGGAGGTGGCGACGGCCGCCGCCAAGGCCGGGGTCTCGGTGCGGGAGTGGCTGACCGAGCTGCGCGACGCCGGTCTGGACACCATCCCCGGTACCGCCGCGGAGATCCTCGACGACGAGGTCCGGTGGGTGCTCACCAAGGGGAAGCTGCCGGCCGCGACCTGGGTCGAGGTGGTCACGACCGCCCACGAGCTGGGGCTGCGCTCCAGCAGCACGATGATGTACGGCCACGTCGACAACCCCCGGCACTGGCTGGGGCACTTCCGGGTCCTCGCCGGCATCCAGGACCGCACGGGCGGGTTCACCGAGTTCGTCGCGCTGCCGTTCGTGCACACGAACGCGCCGATCTACCTGGCCGGCATCGCCCGGCCGGGCCCGACCTGGCGGGAGAACCGGGTGGTGCACGCGATGGCGCGCCTGCTGCTGCACGGCCGGATCCCCAACATCCAGTGCTCCTGGGTCAAGGTCGGCGACGTCGGCGCGGCGCAGCTGCTCCAGGGCGGGTGCAACGACCTGGGCGGCACGCTCATGGAGGAGACGATCTCCCGGATGGCGGGGTCGGTGCACGGCTCCGCCCGTACGGTGGCCGAGCTGGAGCGGATCGCGGCGCTCGCCGGACGGCCGGCCCGCCAGCGCACCACCACCTACGGCCGGCCCGCCGCGAGGGCGGGTGCGGACGCCGGACGGCTGCGTCCCACGGGCGACGCGCCGACGACCGCGTAACCCGATCGGGGGCTCGATCGGTAAGGCAGGTGGCGAGCGGTGTCCGGCCGTGCTTGACCGCGGTCATCCGGACAGCCCCATTTACCAGGTTCAGCTTGACGGCGCACGCATGACACGCGTGTAATTTCACTGGGGTTGTTCGGAGGCGGGACGGATACCGCCAATGTGACAAGACGCCTTCCGCGTGGGGGGTTGCGCCGGCTGCGGCCGGTGCGTGTGAAGGAGGCAAGATGGAGGGCCGCCGCACCATTGTGGTCGATCTGCTGCGGTACGCGCCGGAGTGGCAGGAACGGGCGCTGTGCTCGCAGACCGACCCGGAGGCGTTCTTTCCGGAGAAGGGGGGCTCGACCAGGGAAGCCAAGCGGATCTGCTCCCGGTGCGAGGTGAGGGCCGAGTGCCTGGAGTACGCGCTCGGCAACGATGAGCGGTTCGGGATCTGGGGAGGTCTCTCCGAGCGGGAGCGGCGCCGGCTCAAGCGACGGGCCGCCGCCTGAGCCGGCGTCAGTCCAGCTCGTCCGGGTCGATCCCGAGCAGGTTGGCAACCTGCTCGATCACCACGTCACGGACCAGCTCCGCGAGATCCTCGCGGTCCCTGGCGCGGAACTCCAGGGGGCGACGGTAGAGGATGATCCGTGGCGGCACGCCGTACCGGCCCGGCTGCCCGGGCAGCAGGCGTGCCAGCGGCACGTCCCCGTCCTCGAGCACGTCCGACCCGTACACGTCCAGCTCACCGGGGACGTCCTCGACCGCGAACTCGATCCCCGACAGCTCCCGGCCCCACCTGCGTTCCAGGCTCTCGACCGCGTCGAGGACCAGGTCGTCGAAGATCTCCGCCCGGGTGCGGGCGGCCGGGGCGGTCGCCGGCACCAGGCGGCCACGCAGACCCCGCCCGCGGCGGTCCCGCGTGAAGCGGCGACGCGGGCGGCGGGGCGCCGGCGCCGGGCGCTGGCCCGGAACGGTGTCGCGTGTGACCGTCACGGCGCCAGCGTAAACCCCCGACGGGGGCGGCGGCGGTCACCCGGGGCGGCGACCGTGACGCGCCGACGCCCGGGTGACCGCAGAGGCGGCCGTGGCGTGTCTCGCGGGGTAGGTCACACCACGGACGCCGGCTCGGGGGTACGGTGCCGCCGTGAGATCGTCGCGCCGCTGTTCCCGCAACGGCTGCGGCCAGCCGCCGGTCGCGACCCTGACCTACGTCTACGCGGAGTCGACGGCGGTGGTCGGGCCGTTGTCGGCCCGTCCCGAGCCGCACACCTACGACCTGTGCCGGGCGCACGCGATGACCCTGACCGCCCCCCGCGGGTGGCACCTGGTCCGCCCCGAGGGGGAGTTCCCCCCGCCGGCGGAGGACGACGACCTGGTCGCGATCGTGGAGGCGGTGCGGGAGCACCGTGTGCCACCGGAGGCGCCGCCGCCACCACCGCCCCGGCCCGGACGGCCGTCGCCGCACGGGCGCCCGTCCCCGCGGCCGCGCCGCGGACACCTGCGCCCGGTGCCGCCGGCCTGAGGCGGCCGTCCCTGGCCGCGCCCCGACGCCCGCCACCGGCCACCGCGGTCGTGGCTGGCCGGGTCGCCCCGGTCCGGGCCGTCCGGCGTCGGGACCGGCGGGTCGCGGTGCCGGGGCGGCCCCGGATGGCGGCAGCGTCGTCCCCGCGGCCCGCGCCGGCCACCGGTCGTCGCGTCGGCCGGTCGGCGGGCCCCGGGCGCCGGTAGGCTGCGGACGTGACCGATCTGGGGGACATCGTCAAGGCGTACGACATTCGCGGCACCGTGCCCGACCAGCTCAACGAGCGGATCGCGGGCGCCCTGGGCACCGCCTTCGTCACGGCACTGCGGGAGGCGGGTGAGCCGGCGGAGACGGTGGTGATCGCGCGGGACATGCGGGAGTCCTCTCCCGCGCTGGCCGCCGCGTTCGGCGAGGGCGTCCGTGCGGCCGGCGGCGCGGTGATCGACGCCGGGCTCGGCTCGACCGACCTGCTCTACTTCGCCTCCGGCAGTCTCAACCTGCCCGGCGCCATGTTCACCGCCAGCCACAACCCCGCCAACTACAACGGCATCAAGCTGTGCCGGCCGGGTGCCCGGCCGATCGGCCAGGACAGCGGGCTGGGCCGCATCCGCGAGCTCGCGCAGGACCTGCTCGACGGCGCCCTGCCGCAGCCTGCGGAGGACGCGCCGCCGCGGGAGGAGCGTCCGCTGCTCGCCGACTACGCCGCCCACCTGCGCCGCCTGGTGGACCTGCGCGGCATCCGGCCGCTGCGGGTGGTGGTGGACGCCGGCAACGGCATGGCGGGCCTCACCGTTCCCGCGGTGCTGGGCGACGCCGTCCTCGACCCGCTGCCGGTGACGATCATCCCGCTCTACTTCGAGCTCGACGGCACCTTCCCGCACCACGAGGCCAACCCGCTGGACCCGAAGAACCTGGTGGACCTGCAGGAGGCGGTGCGCGACCACCGAGCGGACATCGGCCTGGCGTTCGACGGCGACGCCGACCGCTGCTTCGTCGTGGACGAGCGGGGTGCGCCAGTGTCCCCGTCGGCGATCACCGCGCTGGTGGCGGTGCGCGAGCTGCGTCGGCACCCCGGTGCCACGATCATCCACAACCTCATCACCTCCGCGGCCGTGCCGGAGATCATCGCCGAGCACGGCGGCGTCCCGGTCCGCTCCCGGGTGGGTCACTCCTTCATCAAGGAGCGGATGGCGGCGACGGGTGCGGTCTTCGGGGGCGAGCACTCGGCGCACTACTACTTCCGCGACTTCTGGGGGGCCGACACCGGAATGCTGGCCGCCATGCACGTCCTGGCCGCGCTCGGCGAGCAGGAGCGCCCGCTGTCGGAGCTCGTGCGCGGGTACGAGCGGTACGTGTCGTCCGGGGAGATCAACTCCCGGGTGTCGGACCCGGCCGCGGTGACCGCCCGGGTCGAGGCGGCCTACGCCGGTCAGGCGATGGACCACACCGACGGGCTGACGGTGCGCTTCGAGGACGGGTCGTGGTTCAACCTCCGTCCCTCCAACACCGAGCCCCTGCTGCGGCTCAACGTCGAGGCCCGGGACGCGCAGCGGATGGCGGCGCTGCGGGACGAGGTGCTCGCCCTGGTGCGGGGCTGACCGCGGGCCGGCGCCCGGCCGGGCGTCCCGAGCCGACCGCCCGGTGGGTCGCGCAGCAGCGGCGCTGCGGATCCACGGCGGCTAGGCTGACACCCATGAGTCAGGACCCGCCCACCGGCGATCTACCAGACTGGCTGCTGGAGATCCTCGCCTGCCCGGACACGCACCACGCGCCCTTGGAGTACGACCGGGCCGGGCAGACTCTGACCTGCACGCAGTGCCGCCGGGTCTTCCCCATCCGCGACGGGATCCCGGTGCTGCTGCTGGACGAGGCGACGACCGCGGGCGCGTCATGACCGGGACGGCGGATGCCGGGCGGGAACAGCTGCACGGCCACCGCCAGGCGGACGAGGCGTTGCTGGACGATCCGGACGCGATCTTCCGGACCGACCCGGGCGGCCTGCTCCGGGCGGTCGCCTCGGCCGGGCCACAGGTCCGGGAGGCCGCCCAGCTCGCGGCCGAGGCCAACCTCGCCGAGCTGGCCGAGGACGGCCGGCCGCGGGCCGTGGTGGTGGCCGGCGTGGGCACGGCCGCCCGCACCGGCGAGGTGCTGGCGACGGTCGCCGGACCCCGCTGCCCGGTGCCCGTGGTCGCCCACCGCAGCCCCGGCGTGCCGGGCTGGGTGGGTGCGGCCGACGTGGTGATCGCGGTCTCCGCCAGTGGCCACAGCCCGGAGGCACTGGCGGCGGCGGAGGCGGCGGCGCGGCGGGGTGCCCGGCTGGTCGCGGTGGGAGCGCCGCGCACGCCCCTGCAGTCGGTCGCCGAGCGGGCGCGGGCGCTGTTCGTGCCGGTGCCGCGACGCGCGCCGGCGCGGGCGAGCCTGTGGGCGCTCACCGTGCCGGTGCTGCTGGCCGGTCGGGCCCTGGGCATGGTGAAGGTGAACGAGGCGGATCTGGCCGAGACCGCGGCGCGCCTGGACGCCGACGCGGAGCGGTGCCGGCCGACCGCCGAGTCGTTCGTCAACCCGGCCAAGTCACTGGCGCTGGACCTGGCCGGGGCGATCCCGGTGGTGTGGGGCTCCTCGCCGCTCGCCGGCGTGGCCGCCCACCGGTTCGCCGACATGCTCTCGGCCAACGCCCGCTACCCGGCCGTGGCGGGCAGCCTCGGGGAGGTGGGTCGCGGCCGGATCGGGCTGCTGGACGGCGTCTTCGGTGGCCTGGCCGAGGCCGAGCGCGACATCTTCGCCGACCCCGGGCAGGAGGGACCGGTCCGGCTGCACCTGGTCGTGCTCCGCGACGGCGGGGTGGTCGGTGAGGACGAGCCGGTGGGGGAGCCGGCGGCGGTGGAGGACCGGCGGGCTGACGCGGTGGTCGCGCTGGCGCGGCGGCGCGGGATCCGCTGTACGGTCCTGGTGGCCGACGGCGCCTCACCGCTGGAACGGCTGGCCTCGCTGGTGGCGGTGCCGGACTTCGCGTCTGTCTACCTCGGCGTGGCGCACGGGCTGGACCCGATGGCGGTGCCGGCGGTGACGGAGCTGAAGGACGCCCTCGTCCCCCACGAGGGCCGACCGGTGGCGTGACCAGGATCCGCACAGCGGAGGGGCGGAATGGAGCTGTTGCAGTGCCCCATCATGGCCTACCCCTGGGGCTCCCGTACGGTGCTGGCCGGGATCCAGGGCAGGCCGGCTCCCAGCCCCGGCCCGGAGGCGGAGCTGTGGGCGGGAGCCCATCCCGCCGCCCCGTCCCGGCTCGGCGGGGTGCCGCTGAACGACCGGATCGCCGCCGACCCGACCGGGTTGCTCGGCCGGTCCGTCGTCGACCGCTTCGGTGCCCGCCTGCCGTACCTGATGAAGCTGCTCGCGGTGGAGGCGAACCTCTCGCTGCAGGCGCACCCCGGTCCCGGCCAGGCGGCCCGCGGTTACGCCGCGGAGGAGGCGGCCGGGGTGCCGGTCGACGCCCCGCACCGCCGGTACGTCGACCCGTACGCCAAACCGGAGCTGCTGGTGGCGGTGACCCGGTTCCGGGCCCTGTGCGGGTTCCGGGACCCGGCGGAGTCGGCGGAGCTGCTGGCGGGCCTCGGCGTACCCGCCCTGGCGCCGGCGGTCTCGGCCCTGCGTGAGCGGGATCTGCGGACGGCGGTGGCGTCGCTGCTGTCCGCGGGCCCGGGGCTGGCGGAGGAGGTGTCGGCCGCGGCCGCGGGCAGGGGCGGCGAGTACCGGGTGGTGGAGGAGCTGGCGGCGCGGCACCCCGGCGACCCCGGGTTGACGGTGGTGCTGCTGCTCAACCAGGTGGCGCTCGCCCCCGGGGAGGCGGTGTTCATGCCGGTCGGGAACCTGCACGCCTACCTGGGGGGTACCGGTGTGGAGGTCATGGCCGCCAGTGACAACGTGCTGCGGGGCGGGTTGACGTCCAAGCACGTCGACGTCGCCGAGCTGCTGAGGGTGCTGAGCTTCGAGCCGCTCCCCGAGCCCGTGCTCGCGCCGGTGCCGGTGGCCCCGGGGGTGGTGACCTGGCCGGTGCCGGTCCAGGAGTTCGCGCTCCACCGTGTCGCCGTGGGGGACGGGGTACCGCGCGCCGAGCTCGTCCGGCCGGGCCCCCGGGTGGCGATGTGCCTGCGCGGGGAGGTGCGGCTCGACGACGGGTCGCCGGTGCGGCTGCGCGCCGGCGAGGTGGCGTTCGGGCCGGCCGACGGTCCCGTCCTGTCGGTGACCGGCGACGGAGAGGTGTACGTCACCACGGTGGGATGAGCCCACGCCGCGGCCGCGGCAGCGCGGCCGCGGATGAGTTCGCCGGATCAGACCCGTTTTTTCCGGAAGCCGCTTGACACGCTGGTGGCAACGTGTAGCGTTATGGCTACGCAGCGTTATCGCGACTGAGGTCCGAGCGATGCGCAGGGGAAACCAAACCGGGGGGATATGCGGGGCGGCTGGCCGGGAGGCCATCCGCCCCGCATTATGCGCTCCGCGCGGCCGCCTGCGCCGGTGCAGTCTGAGCGGCCGCCGGTGCGCTCTGCCCTGGCGTCGGCGCGTTCCGCCCGGTGGCGGGTGTTCTCCGTCCGGTGGCTTGTGTTCCTGCCCCCGCGGCGTGCATGTGCGCTCCGGCCGGTGGCATGGTGTCTGGCGGGCGCCGGTGCCGGCGCACCCCGACCTGCCGTACCGCGGCGCGCGTCCCGACGGACGCGCTCAGCCGTACGGCGGAGGTCGGGGCAGGTCGCCGCTCCGGTGCGCCGAGGTTGGTTAGGGTTGACTGGTTTCCGCACGTTCCGCACGTCACCTGTGAGGAGCCACCGCCATGAGCAGCGCGCCGTCGCGCATCCTTCCGGACTCCGAGTACAAGGTCGCCGACCTCTCGCTGGCCGGCTTCGGGCGTAAGGAGATCCAGCTCGCCGAGCACGAGATGCCCGGGCTCATGGCCGTGCGGGCCGAGTACGCCGAACAGCAGCCGCTGCGCGGGGCGAGGATCACCGGCTCGTTGCACATGACGGTGCAGACGGCGGTGCTGATCGAGACCCTGGTCGCTCTCGGCGCCGAGGTGCGCTGGGCGTCGTGCAACATCTTCTCGACCCAGGACCACGCCGCCGCCGCGGTCGTCGTCGGCCCTCACGGCACCCCCGAGGCGCCCTCGGGTGTGCCGGTGTTCGCGTGGAAGGGCGAGACCCTCGCTGAGTACTGGTGGTGCACCGAGCGGGCCCTGCGGTGGCCGGGCGGGGGCGGCCCGAACATGATCCTGGACGACGGCGGCGACGCCACGCTCTACGTCCACAAGGGCGTGGAGTTCGAGCGGCTCGGGGCGGTGCCGCCGGCGGAGACGGCCGACTCCGAGGACTACGCGGTCATCCTGGAGCGGATGCGGCAGTCGTTGGCCGAGGACCCGCAGCGGTGGACCCGGCTGGCCGCCGGCATCAAGGGCGTCACCGAGGAGACCACCACCGGCGTGCACCGGCTGTACGAGATGCAGCGCGCCGGCACCCTGCTGTTCCCGGCGATCAACGTCAACGACTCCGTCACCAAGTCGAAGTTCGACAACAGGTACGGATGCCGGCACTCGCTCATCGACGGGATCAACCGGGCCACCGACGTGCTGATCGGTGGCAAGGTGGCGGTGGTCTGCGGCTACGGGGACGTGGGGAAGGGGTGCGCGGAGGCGCTGCGCGGCCAGGGTGCCCGCGTGATCGTCACGGAGATCGACCCGATCTGCGCGCTCCAGGCGGCGATGGACGGCTACCAGGTGACCACCGTGGAGGAGGTCGTCTCCACCGCCGACATCTTCATCACCGCCACCGGCTGCCGGGACGTGATCACGGTGGACCACATGGCGGCCATGAAGCACCAGGCGATCGTGGGCAACATCGGCCACTTCGACCACGAGATCGACATGGCGGGGCTGGCGAAGGTGCCGGGGATCCGGAAGGTCAACATCAAGCCGCAGGTGGACGAGTGGATCTTCCCGGACGGCCACTCCGTGATCATCCTGTCCGAGGGGCGGCTGCTGAACCTCGGCAACGCCACCGGCCACCCGAGCTTCGTCATGTCGAACTCGTTCACCAACCAGGTGATCGCCCAGATCGAGCTGTTCACCCGCACGGAGCAGTACCCGCTCGGCGTCCACACCCTGCCCAAGCACCTCGACGAGAAGGTGGCCCGGCTGCACCTGGACGCCCTGGGCGTCAAGCTCACCCAGCTCACCAAGGAGCAGGCGGCCTACCTCGGGGTGCCCGTGGAGGGCCCGTACAAGCCCGACCACTACCGTTACTGATCGCTCACCGGTACCGACCCGCGGTGGCGCGTGCACCCGGTCGCGGCCTGCGCGCGCCACCGCCGTACCGGTTCCCCGGCCGGCGCCCCTCGCTCGTTCCCGGCCGGCGCCCCCACCCGTCCGGCCCGGCGCAGGCGGTGCGCGTCGTCGGTCGACCCTGCCTGCCGACCCCGGCCGTGCGTCCGTCTCCCGACCGTGCGCGCGCCGGTCGTGCCTCCACGCCCGTGCCGCGTCCGTACCGGTGCCGCGTCCGCCCCGTCAGGTCTCCGACGTGCGCCCGCGCGTCCCTGCCTCCTCCGCGTCCCGGGCGGTCCGGTCGCCCGCGTCCCGTACCGCTGCGGCTCCGCGCGGCTCTGAGGGCGGGCCGGTACGGCGTTCCACCGGGTTTCCGCATGACGGCCGGGACACGCGACGGTAACGGTTGAGTCACGTCCGTGCGGTCCCGCCAACCTCCACGGCCGACGAGACCCTCTCCCTCCGCGAACACCCGTCCGGGTCATCCGCCCGGCGGGCGGCCACGGGGGAAAGACTCCGGGGCTGGAGTCAGCGGAGGAAGAGAATGATAGACACATTGAGCAGAAGGCTCACCGCGCTGTTCGCGGTCGGGCTGGCGGGCGCCCTCGCGCTCACGGCGTGTAGCGGTGGGGACGACCCCGGCGGCAACGGCGGGAGCACCCTCGGCCTCGACGGCTGCGACGAGCAACCGGACACCTGCAACAGCGGGGACCGGGCGCAGGGCGGCGAGATCGTCTGGATGATCAACCAGGGCCACGACAGCGTGTACAACCTGCTGCGGGTCGAGGGCAATTCGACGTACCTGAACCAGATGATGGAGGGCCTCCTGCCGAACGTCGGGTCGTTCACGCCCAGCGGCGAGTGGACCTGGAACCTCGACGTGCTGGAGGGCCCGGCCGAGCTGGTCAGCGAGGACCCGATGACGGTCGTCTACCGCGTCCGCCCGGAGGCGGTCTGGAGCGACGGCGAGCCGATCGACCTCGATGACGCCGTCTACACCTGGTACCACCAGAGCGGGAAAGAGGAGCACTGCTCCGACTGCAACCCGGCCTCGACGAGCCTGTTCGACGCCATCGCCAGCATCGAGGGATCGGACAACGGCAAGACGATCACGGTCACCTACGAGGACGGGTACGCCAACCCGGAGTGGTACTCGCTGCAACCGTTCAGCTTCCCGGCCCACGTGGCGACGGCGGAGGGCTTCGACTGGCAGAACGACCCGGAGGCGATGGGGGCGTCCTCGGAGTACTTCGCCGAGACCGTCCCGGACTGGTCCGGTGGCCCGTACCAGGTGGAGACCTGGCTGCCGGACGAGCGGCAGGAGCTGGTGCCGAACCCGAACTGGTACGGCGAGCCCAAGCCGACCCTGGAGCGGCTGATCAAGGTCGTGATCCCCGACCAGTCGGCGTGGCCGCCGGCGATGGAGAACAACGAGATCCAGGGCGGTGCCCCGGCCTCGTTCACCCCTGACGGGTACCAGCGGATGAGCCAGATTCCGGGCGTGTACGTGGCCACCGGCTCGGCCGGCGCGGTCTGGGAGCACGTGGACGTCAACCTGGAGGCGATCTCCGACGTCGCGCTGCGGAAGGCGATCTTCACGGCGATCGACATCGCCGACGCCCGGCAGCGGATCTTCGGTGACCTGGAGCCGCCGTTCCGGACGAACCACATCTTCTCCCAGAACAGCCCGTACCACGAGGACCACCTGACGCCGACCGGGTACGGCACCGGTGACGTCGAGGCGGCCCGGCAGATCCTGGCCGACGCCGGTTACACCGGGTACGACACGGGCAACCTGGTCGACCCGGAGGGTAACGAGGTGCCGGACCTGCGGTTCGCGTTCCTGCAGGGCAACGAGAACCGGGCGACGTTCACCGAGCTGACCATCTCGTACCTGAGCGAGATCGGCATCACGGTGGTGCCCACGCCGATCCCGGCCGACCAGCTGGGCACGGTGCTGTCCAACGCCGACTACGACCTGGTGATCTTCGGGTGGGCCGGCTCGCCCCTGTTCGCCGGGGCGCCGCACCAGTTCTGGCACTCCACCAGCGCCAGCAACTTCGGTCACCTCAACGACCCGGAGGTCGACCGGCTCGCGGAGGAGATCCAGAACCAGGTCAACGTCGAGGACTCGGCCGCGCTGGTCAACCAGCTCGTGCCGCTGATCCTGGAGCACGCCTACGTGCTGCCGCTGTGGGACACCCTGAACTTCATGTTCGTC
>VSBZ01000122.1:0-11851 GCA_047459215.1 Micromonosporaceae bacterium
CACCCCACGCCGCCGGAGCGGGTGGTCGACGAGCTCATCGAGGCGGCCGAGGGCGGCCTGGTCGCCAGCGCCGGCCCGCGGTTCTTCGGATTCGTCATCGGCGGCGCGTTGCCGGCGGCCACGGCCGCGGACATTCTCGCCACCGGCTGGGACCAGTGCGCCTTCAACACGGTGCTCTCGCCGGCCGCCGACGCGGCGGAGCGGGCCGCCGGGGCGTGGCTGAGGCAGCTGCTCGGCCTGCCGCAGTCCGCGTCGGTCGGGTTCGTCACCGGCGGGCAGGCCGCCAACACGGTGGGACTGTGCGCGGGGCGCCACCACGTGCTGGCCCAGGCCGGATGGGACGTGGAGCGTGACGGGCTGGTGGGCGCACCGCGGGTACGGGTGCTCGCCAGCGAGGAACGGCACGCGACCATCGACCGGTCGTTGCGACTGCTCGGTCTCGGGACGGCGGCGGTGGAGGAGGTGCCCGCCGACCCCCGCGGTGCCATCGACGTGGCCGCGCTGGCCCGGCAGCTGGCGGCCGGCCCCGCCGGACCGACCATCGTGTGCCTGCAGGCCGGCAACGTCAACACCGGTGCGTGTGACGACCTGCGCCGCGGCTGCGAGGTCGCGCACGAGCACGGCGCCTGGGTCCACGTGGACGGTGCCTTCGGGCTGTGGGCGGCGGCCAGCCCGGCCACGCGCCACCTGGTCGACGGGGTGGAGCTGGCCGACTCGTGGGCGTGCGACGGGCACAAGTGGCTCAACGTCCCGTACGACTGTGGCTTCGCGTTCTGCTCCCGGCCGGACGTCCACGCGGCGGCGATGTCGTACTCGGCCTCGTACCTGGTCGGGTCCGGGGGAGAGCCGACCCTGGCGGACTTCACCGCCGAGTCGTCGCGGCGGGCGCGCGGGTTCGCGGTGTGGGCGGCCCTGCGCGAGCTGGGCCGGTCCGGGGTGGCGGACCTGGTCGAGCGGTGCTGCGCGCTGGCGCGCCGGTTCGCCGACGGGCTGACGGCCGCCGGGTTCGAGGTGTGCAACGAGGTGGTGCTCAACCAGGTGCTGGTCAGCTTCGGCGACGACGCCACCACCGACCGGGTCATCGAGGCGATCCAGCGCGACGGCACCTGCTGGATGGGCGGCACCACGTACCGGGGCCGACGCCTGATGCGGATATCGGTCTGCAACGCCACCACCACCGAGGCCGACGTCGACCGTTCGGTCGCCGCGATCCGACGCCTGGCGCGCGGCGCTTGACCTCAACCTTGCGTGAGGTTGCACGCTGGTGGCCGGCCTGGCGGGCCCCGCCGTCCGGGGAGCGGCGGGGCGGGCGAAGGGAGCGGTGGGTGCGCGCGGTGTGGCTGCGCCGGTTCGGACCACCGGCGGTGCTGGCGGTGGAGGAGACCCCGGAACCGGGGGTGGACCGCGGTCGGGTGCTGGTCGACGTGGCCTACGCCAACGTCACGTTCGTGGAGACCCAGGTGCGGGCGGGTAGCGGCCCGTTCCCGGTCGACCTGCCGGTGATCCCCGGCAACGGGGTCGGCGGGACGGTCGCCGCGGTCGGCGCCGGGGTCGACCCGGCCCTGGTGGGCCGGCGTGTGGTCACCGCGACTGGTGGCTCCGGCGGGTACGCTGAGCGGGTGGCGGTGCCGGCCGACTGGCTCGTCCCCGTGCCGGAAGGGGTGCCGCTGGACGACGCCGTGGCGCTGATGGCGGACGGGCGGACCGCGCTGCTGCTGCTCGGGACGGCGGCGGTGCGTCCCGGCGACCGGGTGCTGGTGGAGGCGGCCGCCGGCGGGGTGGGCACGCTGCTCGTCCAGCTCGCCCGGTCGGCGGGTGCGCGGGTGGTCGCGGTGGCCGGGGGTGCGCGCAAGGTGGAGGTGGCGCGCGGGCTGGGCGCCGAGGTGGCGGTGGACTACCGCCGGCCGGAGTGGCCGGACGAGGTACGGTCGGCGACCGGCGCGGTCGACGTGGTGTTCGACGGGGTCGGGGGCGACGTGGCGCGCAAGGCCTTCGAGCTGCTCGACCCCGGTGGGCGGATGGTCAGCTTCGGGATGGCCAGCGGCGCGTGGGCGCAGGTGGACGACGGGGAGGCGGCGCGGCGGGGCGTGACCGTGGTCCGGCCCGCCGGCGCGTCCCCCGAGCGGTTGCGGGAGCTGACCGCCGAGGCCCTCGGGCTGGCCGCCGCCGGCCGGCTGCGCCCGGTGATCGGGCAGCGCTTCCCCCTGGAGCGGGCGGCGGACGCGCACGCGGCCATCGAGACGCGCGCCACGGTCGGCAAGACCCTGCTCGAGGTCCGCCCAACGGCCGGCCCGGCCTGACGCCACACCGCTGCCGGCGCGTCCCGACGACGTCACCGCCCACGCAGGACCGACCGCCGGCCGAGGCGCGGAACGGCCCGGGCGAGTGACGGTCGCCGGAAGCTCCGCCATCCGCGCACACCGACAATCCTCCACTTCAGGGCACGCACGGTCACCTCACGCTCCGTCCGCGGTAATATCACCAATGATCATTAGCGATATTCTACCGCTCGTCAGGAGGCGCACCATGAGGTACCGGCTCAACCGGCCCGTCCGGCTCCTCGCCGTGGCATCCGTGACCGGCCTGCTGCTGCCCGTCAGCCAGTCCGCGACCGCCCAGGACCACCAGGCCGGTCGGCCCGCCGGCCACCACGCCGCCCACGTCACGGCGGCAGCGCAGTCCCCAGCGGCCGGCAGGCCCATCGTGTTCCCCGCGGAGCTCGAGTTCCGCAACCAGATGCGCAAGCTGTGGGAGGACCACGTCGTCTGGACCCGGATGGCGATCGTCAGCTTCCTCGCCGACCTGCCGGACTTCGGGCCGGCCGCCGAGCGGCTGTTGCGCAACCAGGCCGACATCGGCGACGCGTTCGAACCGTTCTACGGGCGTGACGCCGCCGACCAGCTCACCGACCTGCTGCGCGACCACATCCTCATCGCCGTGGACGTGCTCGCCGCCGCCAAGGCCGGCGACCAGGCCGCCCTGGACGACGCGCTGAGCCGCTGGGACGCCAACGCGGTCGACATCGCCACGTTCCTCAACGGCCTCAACCCGGACAACTGGCGGCTGGACGAGATGACCGCGATGATGCGCGAACACCTCGCGCTGACCACACAGGAGGCGGTCGCCCGGCTGAACGGCGACTTCGCCGCCGACGTCGCGGCGTACGACACCGTCCACGACCAGATCCTCGAGATGGCCGACATGCTCAGCACCGGCGTCATCGCCCAGTTCCCGCAGCACTTCCGTCCCGGCCGCGGCGAGGCGTCACGTCGACGAGGGGAAAACGAGGTCGACACCCCGGCGGGCCGGGTCCGGCCAGCGGGCGGTGACCACCTTGCCGCGGGTGAAGAAGTGCACGCCGTCGGTCCCGTACGCGTGGGTGTCACCGAACAGCGAGGCCTTCCACCCGCCGAACGGGTACGGGGCGACCGGCACCGGGATGGGCACGTTGATCCCGACCATCCCCACCTCCACCTCCTGCTGGAAGCGGCGCGCGGCACCACCGTCACTGGTGAACACGGCGCAGCCGTTGCCGTACGGGTTGGCGTTGACCAGGCGCAGCGCGTCCTCGTACGTGGCCACGCGCAGCACGCACAGGACGGGCCCGAAGATCTCATCCGTGTAGATGGTCATGTCCGGCCGCACCCGGTCGAACAGGGTCGGCCCCAACCAGAAGCCGCCCTCCGGGCCGTGCACCTTGACCGTCCGGCCGTCCAGCACCAGGTCGGCTCCCTGCGCCACGCCGGCGTCGATGTACGAGGCCACCCGGTCGCGGTGCGCGGCGGTGACCAGCGGCCCCATGTCACAGTCCGGACCGTCCCCCACGCGGATGGCGGCCGCCCGGGTGGCGATCCGGGAGACCAGGTCGTCGCCGACCGGGTCGACGGCCACCACCGCGCTGACCGCCATGCACCGCTCGCCCGCCGACCCGTACGCCGCGCTCACCGCCGCGTCCGCCGCCTGGTCCAGGTCGGCGTCGGGCAGCACGACCATGTGGTTCTTGGCCCCGCCCAACGCCTGCACCCGCTTGCCGGCGGCGGTGGCGCGCTCGTAGACGTACCGGGCCACCGGCGTGGAGCCGACGAACGAGACCGAGGCCACCTGGGGGTGCTCCAGCAGCGCGTCGACCGCCTCCTTGTCGCCGTGGACCACGTTGAGCACTCCCGGTGGCAGGCCGGCCTCCACCCACCACTCGGCCAGCAGGTTGGCCGCGGACGGGTCCTTCTCGCTGGGCTTGAGCACCGCCGTGTTGCCGCAGGCGAGCGCCAGCGGCAGGAACCACAGCGGCACCATGGCCGGGAAGTTGAACGGGCTGATGACCGCCGCCACCCCCAGCGGCTGGCGCAGGGAGAACGTGTCGACACCGGTGGAGACGTTCGCGCTGTACCCGCCCTTGAGCAGGTGGCCGATGCCGCAGGCGAACTCCACCACCTCCAGCCCGCGCATCACCTCGCCGGCGGCGTCGGCCGGCACCTTGCCGTGCTCGCGGGTGATCACGTCGGCCAGGTCGTCCCGCCGCTCCCGCAGCAGCTGGCGGAACGCGAACATCACCCGGGTCCGCTCGGCCAGCGAGGTGCTCCGCCACTGCGGCCACGCCTCCGCGGCGGTGCGTACCGCCAGGTCGACCTCCTCGCGGCCGGCCATCGCCACCGTCCGGGCGACCTCGCCGGTGGCCGGGTGGTACACCGGGCCGGAGCGGTCGCTGTCGACCCGCCGGCCACCGATGACGTGCGTGACCCGCATCGCCGCCCCCTTCCCGTGACGCTGTCAGGACCCCGCCGGTCGTGCCTCACCTCACCCCTTGACCGCGCCCTGGGTGAAGCCGGCGATGAACCGGTCCAGGAACAGGTTGAACACGAACGCGATCGGCACCGCGACCAGGACGGTGGCCGCCTGCAGCGACTGCCAGAAGAAGACGTCCCCGCGCACCAGCTCGGTCGGCACCCCGGTGGAGATGACCTTCTCGTGGGTCGGCGACACGAACGACAGCGCGTAGATGTACTCGCTGGCGGTCAGGGTGAACGCGAACACGATCACCGCCACGATGCCCGGGAAGGCGAGCGGGACGACCGCCCGCCAGAAGGCCGCCAGCCGGCTGTAGCCGTCCACCATCGCCTGTTCCTCGATGTCCTTGGGGACCGTCTTGAGGAACCCCATGAGCAGCCACACCGAGACCGGGATCGTGATCGTCGGGTACACGACCACCAGCGACCAGGTCGAGTCCTGCAGCCCGAGCGCGACCACCACCCGGGACATCGACAGGAACAGCAGGGTCGGAGGGACGAGGTAGACGAGGAAGATCGCCACGCCGAACCAGCCGGCCCACGGCCGGTCCAGCCGCGCCAGCGCGTACGCGGCGGGCAGGCCGAGCACGAGCGTGATGATCACGACCAGCGTGCCGACCCACAGCGTGTTCCACGCGAACGTGTTGAAGGCCGTCCGCTCGAACAGGTAGAGCACGTGGTCGGAGGTGGCCGGGCGGTTGAAGATGAACGGGTTGTTGGCGGGCGTGTACAGGTCGCGGTTCTGCTTGAACGCGGTGATCGTGCTCCACAGGAACGGGGCGGCGCAGACGAACGCCGCCAGCACCGCCGCGGTGTACACGCCCACCCGGCGGGCCACGTACCGCCGGGCGTAGCGGCGACGCAGCCGCTGCGCCTCCGCCGCGGTGGTCGCCGCGACCGCCATCACATCACCTCCATCCGCCGGACCGCGCGCAGGATCGCGATCGCGACCGCGAGCAGGATCGGGAACATGAACAGCGCGGTGGCCGCGCCCTGGGCGATGTTGCCGCCCTCGATGCCCCGGAAGAACGCCCAGCTGGTGAGCACCTGGGTGGTGTTGTTCGGGCCACCCCGGGTGAGCACGTCGACCACGGCGAAGTCGGTGAAGGTGAACACGACCCCGAACAGGGCCGCGACCGCCGCCACCGGCAGCACCATCGGGATCGTCACCTCGAACATCCGCCGCCAGTAGCCGGCGCCGTCGACCTGGGCGGCCTCCTCCAGGTCACGCGGGATCGCCACCAGACCGGCCATCATGATCACCGCGGCGAGCGGCGTGATGCGCCAGACGTGCACGGCGATCACCGACGCCATGGCCAGCCCCGGCTTGCCCAGCCAGTACATGTTGGATGCCGGCCCCAGGGGGGCGTCCGGTTCGCCGAGCAGCGACAGCTGCCGGAGCATCCAGTCGATCGGCGAGAAGATCGAGTCGAGCATCCACAGCCAGGCGATCGAGGATAGGGCCACCGGCGTGGTCCAGGGCAGCAGGACCAGGAACCTGACGACCCACTTGCCCTTGAAGTCGGCGACGAGGATGTTCGCCAGCACCTTGCCGAGCAGGACGATGAACACCATCGACACGCCGGTGAAGATCAGCGTGTTGTTCAGCGCCTTCCAGAACACCGGGTCGTCGAAGACCTGCCGCCAGTTGCGCAGACCCACCCAGTCGAAGGAGGGGTCGCCGGACGTCACGTCCGAGAAGGCCAGGCCGATCGCGAGCAGGAACGGCAGTCCCACGAGCAGGACGATGTACGCCACGCTCGGCATGAGGAACAGCCAGGCCAGCGCGCCCTCCCGGTCGGCCAGCCGACGGCGGGCGGCCGTCGGTGGCGCCTTGACGGCCGGTGTGGCAGCGACGTCGGTAGCGGTCATAGCGGTACCGGCTCCGTCCTGAGTCCGCTGCGGGCGTCGAAGAACCGCAGCCGGTCGCGGGCGACCACGAAGTCGTACCCCTCCCCGGCGCTGATCGGCATGGTGACGGTGGCCGGCAGCCGGGCCACCACGCGGGTCTCCTGGCCGATGCCGCTGACCCGACCGTAGACGTGGCGGTCGCCGGAGAGGTACTCCACCCGGTCCACGGCGAGCTTCATGCGGACCAGGTTGTCGCCCGTCGCCACGTCGGCCGGCAGCAGGTGCTCGGGCCGGAAGCCCACCAGCACCCCCTCGCGCGGTACCAGGTTCATCGGCGGCGACCCGATGAACCTGGCCACGAACGTGTCGGCCGGGTCGTCGTACACGTCCACCGGACGGCCGATCTGGCGGACCCGCCCCTCGGACATGACGGCGATCCGGTCACCCAGGCCCATCGCCTCGGCCTGGTCGTGGGTCACGTAGATGGTCGTGGTGCCGACCTCCTGCTGGAACCGCTTGAGCTCGTCCCGGGCGGTGGCACGCAGCATCGCGTCCAGGTTCGACAACGGCTCGTCGAGCAGGAACACCGCCGGCTCCCGGACCAGGGCCCGCGCCAGCGCCACCCGCTGCCGCTCGCCGCCGGACAGCTGGCGCGGCTTGCGGTCCATCAGCGCGGAGATACCCAGCAGCTCCGCCGCCCACTTGGCCTTCGCGTCCCGCTCCGCCTTGGGTACGCCGGCGGCACGCAGCGGGAACACGATGTTGGCGTACACGGTCTTGTGGGGGTACAGGGCGTAGCTCTGGAAGACCATCGCGATCCGGCGCGCCCGCGGCGGCAGCCCGGTCACGTCGAACCCGTCGATCCACACCTGCCCGGACGTCGGCCGCTCCAGGCCGGCGATGGTCCGCAGCAGGGTGGTCTTGCCGCACCCGGACGGACCGAGCAGGACGAGGTACTCGCCCTGCTCGGTCGCCAGGTTGACGCCGTCGATGGCCCGGACCCGACCGTGGTCGTAGGTCTTGACCAGATCCTTGACTTCGACGACCGCCATCAGCCGCCCACCAGGCCCTCCGCGCGCCAGCGCTCGAAGATCGCCTCGACCTCCCGGGTCGCCTCCTCGACCGACTCCTGCGGGGTCTGCTCTCCGCGGGCCACCCGCGCGAACATGTTCGGGATCACGAACGTGTTGAAGACCTCGCCGACGGCGGTGTTGGCCGGACCCGGGTAGCCGATGTTGACCGTCCAGTCCAGCGCGTTGGTGAGCAGGGCGAGCTTGTCCGGCGGGTTCGAGCCGAACGGGTCGTTCCGCAGCCACTCGTTCAGCTGCGGGGTGCGCTCCGGCCAGGCGCAGAAGTCGTACAGCTTGCTGTGGTAGCACACCGCGGCGAAGTTCTCCGTGTAGTGCAGCAGGAACTCCTTGGCCGCGTCCGGGTTGGCCGCGTGGTTGGGGATGATCCAGTTGTACAGCACGTGCTGCGCGGCGAACCCGCCGGCCGGGCCCTCCAGCGCGGGCACGAAGAACGTGTCGTCGGCGACGTCCGGGTTGGTCTCCTGGGCGGTCCGCCACGCCGAGATCGAGTTGACGATGTACGACAGGCTGCCCGCCACCAGGCCCTGGTTGTTGGAGGCGGCGTTCCAGGCGAACACCTCCTCGGTCATGGTGTTCTCGTACAGGCGCTTCATGTACTCCAGCGCCTCGATGGTCTCCGGCGAGTTGAGCACCACTCGCTCGTTCTCGTCCTGCACCGAGGCGCCGAACGACCACATGAGCGCGCGCAGCACCATGTTGGAGTCGATCTCCTGGGACATGCCCAGACCCATCTGCACGCCCTGGGTCCGCATGATCTCGGCACCGCCCTCGAGCAGCTCGTCCCAGGTCCTCGGCCCGTCGGGCATCCCGATCGGCTCCCACAGCGACCGGCGGTAGTTGCCGGGGTCGGGCACCCAGCCCGGGCTGAAGGCGTAGAACTTGCCGGTGGCGGGGTTGAAGCTCGAGGCGCGGCAGACCTCCAGCTGCTCGCCCCACCGCCGGTTCGCCTCCTCGACCACGTCGGTCATGTCCAGCACGCTGGGCTCGAACTGGGACAGCGGGGCGATGTACTGCACCAGGTCGTGGCCCTGGCCGGCCTGGATCTCCGCCGCGATCCGGGTCGGGATGTCGGCGTTGTCGATGTGGTCGACGCGCACGTTCACACCGGTGCGTTCGGCCCACCTCTGAACGAACCCGGCGAACCACTCGTCGTGGGAGGGCACGAAGTGGCTCCACATGAGAATGGAAAGATCGCCGGAGATCTTGGTGGTCGGTTCGGTGAAGGTTTCCTCGGGCGCTCCATCAGTGGTGTCGGAACCGCCGGCCGGGCCGCCCTCCTCGCTGGCGCACGCCGCGGCCGACGCGAGCGACGCGCCGACAACTGCCGCACCGGTGGTTCGGAGCAGGTGGCGACGGCTCATACGTATAGCCATGATTGGCTCCTCCCTCTGGCGGTGTGACAGTGACGTTAGCCCAGCACCGAGTGGGTTCACCAGATACTGAAATGCATCGGTTTGGTCAACCCACGGTGACGGTCCGGGCGACACCGCGGCCGACCCTGTCGGCGGCCGGGACCGTCTCCACGCTCTCCTCCGCCGGGGGAGCCCGCCGGCCGGGAATGTCCTTCTCGGCCGACGTCCCGCCCGCGTGGTCCGGTCATGTCCGGACGAACTGGTCGAACACTGTGGTGGCCGGGTCGGGCGGACCCGGCCGCTGGTCGTTGCGACCCGGGAGGTCGGGTGTGGTTCGCGGTCGGGGTGCGGCACGAGGGGACGCGGTCGGGCGCCGGCCACGACCGGGTTGGGGACCGTCGCCGACGTTCGCGGTCCTGAGCGGCGCGGCACCGCTGCGGTCAGCCCGCCGTCACGGCGTCGGGTGTCGCGCGTCGTAGCGGGCGAAGCTGGGCTGCAGCACTCCGAGCGCGACCACCACCGCCACGCACGCCAGCCCGCCCGCGATGGCCGCCAGCGGCTCGGTGAGGAGGTCGGCGACGCTGCCGAGGACGGTGTCGCCCAGCAGGGGCCCGCCGGACACCACCACGATGAACACCCCCTGCAGGCGTCCGCGCAGGTGGTCGGGGGTGGCGGCCTGCAGGATCGTGTGCCGGAACACCGCGCTGACCGTGTCGGCGGCGCCGGCGACGACCAGGCAGCCGACGGCCGGCCACAGGATCCAGTGGGCGCCGCCGCCGGCCGGCGGCCCGGGCGAGAGCATGACGACCACCCCGAACGCCGCGACCGCCGAACCCCAGGTGACCACCGCGCCGAGCACCGCCAACCCCTGGCGTCGGACCTGCCCGAGCGGCCCGGACAGCAGGCTGGCCAGCAGCGACCCGGCGGCGATCGCGGCGACCAGGATCCCCACCGTGGTCGGTCCGCCGCCGAGGACCTCCGCCGCGATGGCCGGGAACAGCGCCCGCGGCATCGCCAGGATCATCGCCGCCAGGTCGGCGAAGAAGGTCATGCGCAGGTTCGGGCGCGTGCGCAGGTACCGCAGCCCTTCCAGGACCGAGCCGAGGCCGGCCCGGCGCACCTCACCCTGGGGTGGCAGCGGCGGCAGCGCCACCAGCGTCACCAGGGCGATCGCGAGCATGACCGCCTGCACGCTGTACGCCGCGCCGTACCCGGCCAGGGCGATCAGGGGTCCGGCCAGCAGGGGACCCACGGTGACCGCGGTGCCCATCGACAGGCCGGACAGCGCGTTGGCGGCCGGGAGCAGGGAGGTGGGCAGCAGGCGCGGGATGATGGCGGTCCGGGCGGGGCCGTTGAGCGCCAGGAAGCCGTTCTGGACCGCCACCAGGCCGTAGAGCAGCCACACCTCGCCGACGTCCAGCCACGCCTGGACGGCGAACCCGAGCCCGGCCAGCAGCAGGCCGCTGGAGCTGGCGATCACCACCTTGCGCCGGTCGTGGGCGTCGACGATGGCACCGCCGTACAGTCCCAGTGAGACGAGGGGGACCAGCGCGAAGGGCCCGACCAGTCCCACGTGGAAGGTCGACCCCGTCAGGTCGTACACCTGCAGGATGACCACCACGGTGGTGAGCTGGGTACCGATGCCGGACAGGGCCGCACCCACCCACAGCCACCGGTACGGCCGGCTGGCACGCAGCGGGGTGAGGTCCAGCAGCAGGCGGCGACGCGTGGCGGTAGCCGTACCGTCGCGCGGCGGTGACTCTGGGTGGGCCGTGTCCGCCCGGCTGCCGTCGGTCACCACCGGCGGTCACCGGGCGACCGCCCGGGCGTCCGGAGAGAACGACCGACGGTGGGTCCGGTCGCGGTGGGGTAGGGCGGCATGCCGCCATCGTGGCAGGTCACCGTGGCGCGGCGGCACGTGCCCCGCGACCGGGTGACGTAGGCGGCACCGGTGGTGGTCGGTTGATCCTGAACCGACCGTGCCGGCGGTTCCACTGGGCGGGACACCCCGCGAGAAGGGACCACTCGTGTCCCGGTCACGTCGCTACCTCACCGTGGCGGCGCTGCTGCTCGGCGACGGGGACGACCCGGCCGACCCGGACGACAACGAGCTCAGCATGCCCGCCCGGTGCGGCGTGGCCGGGTGCGGCCGGTGACCCGGCGCTCGCGACGCGGTGGGCGGGCCCGGCGTGCCGGGCCCGCCCACCGCGTCACCGGCCGACCAGCGCCTGGCTGGCGAGCTCCTTCAACTTCGCGTTGGCCCACCGGACCTGGCGCAGTGTGTCCGGGTGACAGCTGGTGGCCAGCGCCAGCAGGTCCGGCTGCCGGGCGGCCTGGGCCGCCTGGGCCAGCAGCTCCCAGTCCAACGACACGGTCGAGGCGTCCCGGTACAACCGGCGCAGGTCCGCCAGCAGCAGCATCGCCGGCGCGCTGCGCCTGCCGACCATCCACGGCGCCCGCCGCCTGGAGGCACCGGCCGGCAGGCCCGCCTCGCCGTCGACGTCGGCGGCGAGCCTGACCCCGTGGCGGCTGCCCACCCGGGCCAGCTCCCCGACGTGGCGCTGCGACCACCGCGCCAGGTCCCGGGCGACGTGGTAGATCTCGTGGTCGGCCTGGTGCCGGTCGGCCAGCCGCCACAGCTGCCGCGCCAGCCGGCGCTCGGCGTCCTCCCGCAGCCGGCGTAGCTTCGCGGCGGCGTCGTTGTCGTCGGCGTTGGTCTCGTCGCCGGAGTGGTCCGGTCCGCCCGGTTCCGCCGGTGCGACGTCGGGCAGGG
>VSBZ01000123.1:0-11632 GCA_047459215.1 Micromonosporaceae bacterium
CCGGCGCGTCCCCCGCCGTACCCGGGTGTCCGGCCGTCCCCGCGGGCCGTTCTGCGGCATCGGCTTCTGCTTCGACTGCCTGGTCGTGTGCAACGGCGAGCCGGGCGTCCGGGCGTGCCTGCGGCCGGTCGCGCCCGGCGACGTGATCCTGACCGAGGACCGCGCGGAGGAGGTGCGCTGGTGAGCGCCGAGGTGCCCGACCGGGCGACCCGTGACGTGACCGCCGCCGTGTCCCCGGGCGCCACCGGGGACGCCGGCGTGCCCGGGGAGGCGCCCCGCGGCCCGACCGCCGGCGGGTCCCCCGGGACGAGCCCGCCGGGGACCTCTCTCCCGACCACCGACGTGGCGGTCGTGGGAGCCGGGCCCGCGGGCCTGGCCGCGGCGCTCGCCGCCGCCCGTGCCGGCGCCGCGGTCACCGTCGTCGACATGGGCCAGCTCCCCGGAGGCCAGTACCTGCGCCAGCCCGCCGTCGCCGGGGCGGCACCCACCCGGCACACCGGCCGCAGCGGGCGCGCCGCTCGGCTGCTGCGCCTGGCCACCGCCCATCCCCGGATCCGCTTCCTGGTGCGCCACCAGGTGTGGCAGGCCACCCCCGACGGTCCGGCCACGCTCCGGCTGCACGGACCCGACGGCCCGGCCACGCTGCGCCCGCGCGCGCTCGTGCTCGCGCCCGGCGCCCACGACCGGGTGGTGCCGTTCCCCGGCTGGGACCTGCCGGGCGTGGTCACCGCCGGGTGCGCCCAGGCCCTCGTGAAGGGTCACGGCGTCCTCGTCGGCCGGCGGGTGCTGGTCGCCGGCACCGGCCCGTTCCTGCTGGCGGTCGCCGCCTGCCTGGCCGACGCCGGCGCCCGGGTGGCCGGGGTGGTGGAGGCGTCCCGGATGGCCGCCTGGGCCAGGCACCCGGTGGCCCTCGCCACCGCACCGGCCAAGCTGTGGGAGGCCGCCCGGTACCTGGCTACGCTGCGCCGCCACCGCGTCCCCCTCTGGGAGCGGCAGGCGGTCACCGAGGTGGCCGAGGCCGGCGACGGGCTGCGCGCCACCGTCCGGCGCGTGGACGCCGGCTGGCGGCCCGGACCGGTGACCCGCACGGTGTCGGTCGACGCGGTGTGTGTCGGGTACGGCTTCGTCCCGTCGGTGGAGCTGGCGGTCGCGCTCGGCTGCGCCACCGGCACCGACGTCGACGGCAACCTCGTGGTCACCGTGGACGCGTTCCAGCGCAGCACCGTGCCGGGGGTGCTGGTCGCCGGCGAGGCGACCGGGGTGGGCGGCGCCGACCTCGCGATGGCCGAGGGCGAGGTGGCGGGCCTGGCCGCCGCGCACCACCTCGGGCTGCTCGACGCACGCGCGCTCGCCCGCGCGGCCGCGCCCGCAGGCCGCCGCGTCGCCCGCTGGCGCCGCTTCGCCGCCACCCTGCACCGGGTGCACCCGGTGCCGGACGGCTGGACCGGGTGGCTGCGCGACGACACGGTCCTGTGCCGCTGCGAGGAGGTCACCGCCGGCCGCATCCGCGCCGACGTCGCCGCGTACGGCGTGGACGACCTGCGCGCCCTCAAGCTGGTCACCCGGGTCGGCATGGGCCTGTGCCAGGGCCGCATGTGCGGCCGCGCCGCCGCGACCCTGCTCCAGCAGCTGTCCGGGCGGGAACAGCCGCTGGCCACCGTCGTCAACCGTCGCATCGTCATGCCGGTGCCGTTGGGCGCCGTCGCGCAGGAGGGAGCACGTCAGTGACAGCTCACAAGCCCTGGCAGGGCATTGTGGTCGCGATCCCCACGCTGTTCCGTGAGGACCTGTCCGTCGACCTGGACCGCGTACAGGAGCACGTCCGGTGGCTCGCCGAGCAGGGGTGCCACGGGGTCGCGCCGTGCGGGTCGCTGGGGGAGTACCAGACCCTCTCCGACTCCGAGCGCGCCGACGTGGTACGGGCCGCGGTCGAGGCGGCACCGCCGGGCTTCTCGGTCGTGGCGGGCGTCGGCGGGTACGGCAGCCACCAGTCCCGACGCTGGGCCGAGCAGGCGGCGCAGGCCGGGGCCCACGCGGTGCTCGCCCTGCCGCCCAACAACTACCGGGCCGAGCCGGCGGACGTGGTGGCGCACTTCCGCGAGGTGGCCGCGGTGGGCCTGCCGGTGGTGACCTACAACAACCCGTACGACACGAAGGTGGACCTGACCCCGGAGCTGCTGGCCACGGTCGCGGAGATCGACGGGATCGTCGCGGTCAAGGAGTTCAGCGGCGACGTGCGCAGGCTGCACCGCATCCGCGACCTGTGCCCGCACATCGACGTCATCGTGGGCGCCGACGACGTGCTCCTGGAGCTGGTCCTGTGCGGCGCGAAGGGATGGATCGCGGGCTTCCCCAACGCGCTGCCGGCCGTCTCGCGGCGGCTGTACGACCTGTGCGCCAGCCGCGACGTGGACGCCGCGCTGGCGCTGTACGCCGAGCTGTTCCCGATCTTCACCTGGGACACCAAGCCGGTCTTCGTGCAGGCGATCAAGCTGGCCATGGAGATGGCGGGACGGTACGGCGGACCGTGTCGCCCGCCCCGCGGACCGCTGCCGCCCGAGCAGGAGCGGCAGGTCCGCCGGGACATGCAGCGCGCCCTGGCCGCGGCGTCCGCCCTGGAGGGCGCCCCCGCCGCGGCGTCCGCACGGGACGGTGCCGGGGCGTCGGCACCGGCCGGCGCCGCCGGCCGGTCCGCGCCCGACGCCTCCCCGGCCCCCGCCGGGGTGTCCGCACGGGAGGGCGGCCGTGCGTAGCCGCCTGGTCCTGCACGCGGTCGACTCGCACACCGAGGGCATGCCGACCCGGGTGATCACCGGGGGCGTCGGCACGCTGCCCGGGTCGACCATGTGGGAGCGCCGGCAGCTGTTCGAACGCGACCGCGACGGCCTGCGCCGGCTGCTGATGTACGAGCCGCGCGGCCACTCGGCGATGTCCGGGGCCATCCTGCAGCCCCCGACCCGGCCCGACGCCGACGTCGGCGTGCTGTTCATCGAGGTGTCCGGCTGCCTGCCGATGTGCGGGCACGGCACCATCGGGGTCGCCACGGTGCTCGTGGAGACCGGCATGGTGCCGGTGGTGGAGCCGGTGACCACGATCCGCCTCGACACCCCCGCCGGCCTGGTGGAGGCCAGCGTCGCGGTCGAGGACGGCCGCGCCCGGTCGGTCACCCTCCGCAACGTCGCGTCGTTCCTGCTCGCCGCCGACCAGACGGTCGAGGTGGGCGGGGACGTCGGGACCGTACGCTACGACATGGCCTTCGGCGGCAACTTCTACGCCATCGTGGAGGCCGAGCAGCTGGGCCTGCCGGTGGAACCGGCGGCCGTACCGGAGCTGATCCGGCGCGGGATGGCGATCATGGAGGCGATCAACGAGCAGGCGCCCCCCAAGCACCCGGTCAACCCCGAGATCGAGGGCTGCCGCCACGTGCAGGTGGTGGCGCCCGGGCGGGACGGTTGTGACGGACGCAACACTGTGGTCATCCACCCGGGCTGGGTCGACCGGTCGCCGTGCGGCACGGGCACGTCGGCCCGGATGGCCCAGCGGTACGCCCGGGGCCTGCTGGACCTGGACACCCCGTACGTCCACGAGTCGGTCATCGGGACCCGGTTCGTGGGGCGGCTGGTGGAGACCACGACGGTGGGCGACCTGCCGGCGGTGGTGCCGACCGTGACCGGTCGGGCCTGGATCACCGGCACGGCCCAGTACATGCTCGACCCCGACGACCCGTTCCCGGAAGGTTTCCTCATCCAGTAGTCGTGGTGGCCTCGACCGGGGTCGCCCCGACCCCGGTCGAGGCCACCGACCGGACGGCGCACACCCACGGCAGGAGGAGCATGGTGACCCACGACCAGGCGATCAGCCCGTACACCGGTGAGCCGGTGGGCGACCCGGTGCCGCACACCCCGCCGGAGGCGGTGGACGAGGTGTGCCGGGCGGCCGCGTCGGCGGCCCCCGCGCTCGCCGCGCAACCGCTGTCCCGACGGGCCGACATGCTGGCGGCGGTGGCCGCGGCGTTGGAGAAGGCCCGGGACGAGATCGTCGCGCTGGCGGACGCCGAGACCGGGCTGGGCGCGACCCGCCTGGGGTCGGAGCTGACCCGCACCCGCGTGCAGCTGGAGCTGTTCGCCGAGGTCGTGCGCGACGGCTCCTTCCTCGAGGCGATGATCGACCCGCCGGACCCGGCGGCGCAGCCGGCGCCGCGGCCGGACGTCCGGCGGATGCTCGTCCCGCTGGGACCGGTGGCGGTGTTCGCCGCCAGCAACTTCCCGCTCGCGTTCTCCGTGCCCGGTGGGGACACCGCCAGCGCGCTCGCCGCCGGCTGCCCGGTCATCGTCAAGGCCCACCCGGCCCATCCCGGCCTGTCCGATCTGTGCGGACGGATCGTCGCCGGGGCGCTGCGCGACGCGGGCGCTCCCGACGGCTCGTTCGCGGTGGTGCACGGCCTGGACGCGGGCCGGGCGCTGGTGACCCACCCGGCCGTGGCCGCGGTCGCGTTCACCGGGTCGGCCGCGGCCGGGCGCGCCCTGTTCGACCTGGCCTGCAGCCGGCCGGACCCGATCCCGTTCTACGGCGAGCTGGGCTCGCTGAACCCCACGGTGGTGACCCCGGGCGCGGTTGCGGCGAGGGGGCGGGAGATCGCCGCCGGGTTCGTCGGCTCGTTCACGCTCGGGGCCGGACAGTTCTGCACCAAGCCCGGGCTGCTGTTCCTGCCGGCCGGCCACGGGCTGGAACCGGTGCTGGCCGAGCAGGTCGCCGGGGTGACCGTCGGCCCGCTGCTGTACGCGGGCCTGCGCGAGGCGTACACCCGGACGCTCGAGCAGCTGGCCGCGGTACCCGGGGTGCGGACGCTGGTGGAGAGCGCGCCGCCGGAGGGGGCCGGCCACCGGGCGGCGGTGCGGCTGCTGGCGGTGTCCGCGTCGGACCTGTCCGCGCACGCGGACGAGCTGCTGCAGGAGTGCTTCGGACCCGCCGCGCTGGTGGTCGAGTACGCCGACGTGGCCGAGCTGGAGGCCACGCTGGCGCGGCTGCCGGGCAGCCTGACCGCGACCGTCCACGCCGAGCTGGACTCCGAGCGGGAGCTCGCCCGGCGGCTGGTGGAGCTGCTCAGCCGGCGCGCCGGGCGGCTGATCTGGAACGGCTGGCCGACCGGGGTGGCGGTGACCTGGGCGATGCACCACGGCGGACCGTGGCCGGCGACGACTGCCTCGGTCCACACGTCGGTCGGTGCGACGGCGGTGAGGCGGTTCCTGCGCCCGCTGGCCTACCAGGACGTTCCGGACGCGCTGCTGCCCGAGGCGTTGCGGGACGGCAACCCGCTGCGGCTGCCGCGCCGCGTCGACGGAGGACCGCCGTCGACCTGACCCGTCCGGTTACCGCCAGTGCTGACCTGATTCGTCCGGTTGCGACCGGCCACCGCCGTCCACCTGAGCCGTCCGGTCACGACGGGGGACGGCGTCCACCCGACCGGCACGGTACCGTCCGCCCGACGAGGCGGCGTCCACCCGACGACGTGCCGTCCGCCCGACCGGAGCGTTGCGACGCTGGTCGGTCCACACCCCACGCAAGTTCCGTCAGCTGTCGCGTGCCCGCCGTCACACCCGCCGCTAGGGTCGAGACCAACCCGTACGCCCGCAGTTCGGACCCCGGGGCGGGAGGTGGTGGCCTCTGTGTCGCGACCGCGACCGGCCGACGGCCGGGAGGAGTCGGCCCGGTCCTGCCGTCCCCGGGGTCGGGCGTCGCGGCGGACACCAGGTCTTGGTGAGGACGCGTCCCAGGATGCCGGCGGCGGTGAAGCGTGGGAACGCCGGCTCGCAGCCTAGGTGAGGTGAGTTCGTGAGACGACGAGTCGCAGTTCTCGCGGCCGCGTGTATGGCCGCGAGTCTCCTGAGCGCCGCGTCCCCCGCGTCGGCGCAGGACATGCCGGACATGCCCAAGCCGCTCCCGGAGCCGAAGGTCCATCCGATCCAGGTCACCGGTCCGCCGTCGGAGCGGCTCAACCTGATCATCCTCGGTGACGGGTACCAGTGGGACCAGCAGAGCCTGTTCTTCCAGGACGTCGACCGCAACCTGGCGGTCATGTGGGCCACCGAGCCGTTCCGGACGTACCGCAACTACATCAACGTGTACGCGGTGGAGATCGCCTCGATCGACTACGGCGTACGGTGCGACCCGGACGGTCGGGTCCGTCACCCGGACGGGAGGATCCGCGACACCGGCGAGCGTGAGGGGCCGATCGACACCAAGAACACCGCGCTGCGGATGATCTTCCAGAACGGGTGCAACGACCCGCTGTCGCGCGGCACGGTCTTCGGTCCCGCGCCGGTGAACTGCCAGGACTACGCCGAGTACTACCCGCCGGGGGTGAACCCCTGCGAGACGGGGACGCAGGCGCACAACCGGATCCTCGACACCTACGTGGTTCCGGTGCTGGGCATCCCGCGGACCTCGCAGAACATCCAGACGCTGACGATCTTCAACACGTTCACCTACGGCGGCATCGGCGGCACCAACGCGACCACCTCCGGCGGGTCGCCGCAGGGTCCGCTGATCTCGCTGCACGAGCTGGGTCACTCGCTGGGCACCATGGCCGACGAGTACCCGTACCAGGCCCGGGACGTGGTGCGGCCGTGCTACACCGGCGGCGAGCCCAGCAGCTTCCACCACACCATCTACACCAGCGAGGAGCAGATGATCGCCGACCAGCACAAGTGGTGGCGCTGGATCGGCGAGGAGAGCCTGTCGGGTGGCCGCATCGGGCTGCACGAGGGCGGCAACTCGTTCCCGTGCGGGGTGCGCCGGCCCAGTGAGCACTCGATGATGCGGTGGATCGGGTTCGACCTGGACCAGGTCGGCCGGGAGCACATGGTCGCCCGCATCACCGGCAAGCGCAACGACGGCCAGATGTCCATCGGGCACACGCCGCTGGGCACGGTCCCGCGTGACGGCGTCCTGTGGGTGGAGCCTCCGCACCCGCGGTTCCACGAGGTGCGGATCACGTGGCGCGTCGGCGGCCCGGACGGCACCGTGCTGGAGACGAACAACAGCACGCACCTGGACCTGGCGCAGCTGGACCTGGAGCCCGGCACGGTGGTCCACGTGGAGGTGCGCGACCCGGTGGGGCCGGACGGCATCGACTGGGTCCGCAACCCGTCGACCGGGAACACCGCCACGAACTCCGGCTACAACGGGCCACGGTTCGTGCAGACCCGGCAGTGGACCGTGGGCGACACCCTGGCCACGCCGACGCCGCCGGCCGCGGAGATCACCAACTCGACGCCGAACACCCAGCCCGTCGCCGGTGACGAGGTGGTCTTCGTCGAGACCAACCACCACAGCGACCGGATCGTCGACGTGACCTGGACGCTCAACGGGGAGACGCTGCCCAACCCGCACAACAGCCGCACGCTCGACCTGGGCGAGCTCGACCTGCCGCCGGGCACCCACCACCTGACGGCGACGGTGACCGACCCGGCCGACCCGAGCGTCTCCGACCAGATCGAGTGGACCATCGACAACGTGCTGCCGACCGCCCCACGGAGGCTGTCCGAGCCGCTGACGCGGCTGGAGGGCGGCGACCTGGAGCACCTGGTCTACTTCGACGGCTGGGACATGTGGCTGGACCCGCAGGACGACCGCACCGGCTACGACGGTGAGCGGCACGTCGTCGGGCAGTTCCGGTTGAACCGGGACGGTTGGTACAACTACTTCGGCTTCCCCGAGGAGCCGATGCCCGAGACGCCCTTCAAGTTCCGCCACTCCGGCCTCGTCGTGAAGGCGCTGACGTACGGCAACCTCGGCACCGGTGGCCTGTCCAAGGCGGCGTTCGAGCAGACCCTGCCCGACGACCACCCGTCCGGCGGGTTCATCCCGGGCTTCGGGACGCACCTGGTCGAGCACCGCGCCATCGACCCGGCCGGCAACATCGGCGAGGCCGAGGCCTACCGGACGACCGTGCTGCCCGGGTCCCTGCCCGAGTGCACGACGACCCTGACCGGCCACCAGGCGCGCGTGGTGGCCCGTGAGGGTGTGACCTGCCTGCAGGACGCGCAGGTGAGCGGTGGGGTGACCGTGCTGCCCGGCGCGTCCCTGGTGGTGCGCGACAGCTCCATCAACGGCGGGCTGACGTCGACCGGGGCGGAGCAGGTGCAGCTGTTCGGCAGCCGGGTGAACGGGCCGGCCCGGATCACCGGAACGACCCGGGACGTGACCATCGCCGGGAGCACGTTCAACGGTGGCCTGACCCTGAAGGACAACACCCAGGTGTCGGCCAACGAGCGGTTCAGCCGGCTGGCCGGCGAGTACGGGCCGATCCTGGTCGGCAGCCGGATCAACGGCTCGCTGACGTGCACCGGCAACAGCGCCGTGGTCAAGGACTTCGGTGCGCCGAACACGGTGAAGGGTGCCAAGAGCGGTGACTGCGCCGACCTGTAGCGCACCGCCGCGCTAGCACCTCGACCGGGGATGGTGGGCCGACGGTGGTCGGCCCACCATCTCTTTTTCTCTGCTTCTCTCTGCCCGCCGTCCGATCTGCTCACCGCCGTCCGGGCCCGAGTTCCGCGACGCCGGACCGGTGCGACACCGGTCCGATCCACCGGTTCGAGGATGCGACAGCTGTAGATGGCGTGTGCCGTGACGGCGTGAATACGCTCTGGACAGTCGGTATCAGCGGTGGTGCGCCGCCTGCGGACCCCACCGCCGACCCGCTGCATCCGGAATGGAGGGCGTCGCGATGGCCAGGCGCTTGTCGGCCGCAGTGGTCGCCGGTGCACTCGTCGTACCCGGCGTCCTCATGGCCGCGCAACCCGCGTCCGCGGACGGCGAGATGCGGGTGGATCTCACGGTCGGGCTGTCCGACCACATCAACCTGGCGGGCGCCGGACTGGTGCCGGCCGTCCTGCTGAGCACCCCGGCGCTCGACACCACCACGTTGGACCTCGACAGTGTCCGGCTCGGCTCACCCGGATCCGATGGTGCGGCGCCGGCCAGGGCACAGGACGGCACCGTCATGGCGACGGTGCGGGACGTCAACGGCGACGACCGCGACGACCTCGTGCTGCACTTCGACAAGGCCGAGCTGATCGACGACGGCGGGCTCGGCCCGGACAGCACCGAGCTGGTCGTGTCCGGGCAGCTGCCCGACGGTCGCGCCGTCACCGGTACCGACGCCATCCGCACCGAGGTCGTGTTCGAGATCAAGTTCGCCGAGTCGATGGAGGTCCGTGGCGCCAACGCCGCGCTGCGCAGCGCCGCTGGTGGGAGCCTGCGGCGGGTCGAGAGCGTCCTTCAGCGGCACGGCGAGGTCGTCGACCTGTCGCCCATGGTCAGCGCCGTCCCGCAGGCGGAGCTGACCGAGCTCGCCGAGGACGTGGCGGAGCGCACCGGCTCCGAGGTGCCGGACCTGGCGTCGTGGTACCGCCTCACCATGTCGTCCGATGTGGATGCCGAGGCGGTGGAGGCGGAGCTGTCGGCCCTGCCGGAGGTCGAGCACGTCTACCCGGTGCCCGAGCCGGTTCCGCCGCCGTCGACGACGCCGGACTTCACCGACATGCAGGGGTACTTCCGTCCGGCACCCATGGGCATCGACGCCGACTTCAGCCGCCAGGACCCGCGGCTGCGCGGCGCCGGCATCAAGGTCGTCGACCTCGAGTACGACTGGAACCCGTTCCACGAGGACCTGCAGTGGGACTGGTCGACCGACCTGGGTGGCGACGTGTTCCCGCGCTACACCGCCTTCGCCGACGAGCACGGCACGGCGGTGCTGGGCATCATGGGAGCCCGGGACAACGGGTACGGCATCACCGGTGGGGTGCCCGACGCCGAGTACTTCGGCATCTCGCCGACCGAGCAGCTCCCCAACGGGCGTACCAGGTGGAACCCGGGAGCGGCGCTGGCCTACCTGGCCGCCAACGGCGACCTGCGACCCGGTGACGTGGTGCTGCTGGAGCAGCAGACCACCAGCCCGCTCGGCGGTGACCGGTACGCGCCGCTGGAGTGGATCCCGGCGGTGTTCGACGCGATCCAGGTGCTGACCGGGATGGGTGTCGTCGTGGTCTCGACCGGTGGCAACGGCAACACGGACACCGACGACCCGATGTACACCCGCAACGGCATCCCCTGGTTCGACCCCACCGTGCAGCACTCGGGCTCGATCCTGGTCGGCGCCGGCAGCAGCACCACCCACGACCGGCTCAGCTTCTCCAACTACGGCACCCGGTTCGACCTGCAGGGCTGGGGACACAACATCACCACGACGGGTGGCAACGGCAACCTTCAGGGCGGCACGGACCCCGCGAACCTCAACATCCGCTACACGCGGTCGTTCGGTGGCACGTCCGGCGCCGGCCCGATCGTGACCGTCGCCGTCGTGGCGATCCAGTCCTACCTCAAGGCCACGGGGCAGGAGCCGTGGAGCAGCCACGAGATCGTGGAGCTGCTGAAGGCCACCGGTACGCCGCAGGGCGAGGCCACCGCGCACGAGCACATCGGGCCGCTGCCCAACCTGGAGGCCGCCCTGAAGGCCATCGAGGTCGACCCGCCGGTGAGCACCCTCACCCTGAGCCACCACCGGAACCCGGACCTTCCGTGGGTGGCCAACCCGCTGGTCACGCTCAGCGCCGACGACGGTTGGGGCTCAGGGGTGGAGCGGATCGAGTACCGCCTCGACGACGGACCATGGACCACCTACACCGCGCCGTTCAGGGTGTTCGGTCCGGGCATCCACACCATCGAGTACCGGGCCGTCGACGTCAACGGCAACATCGAGGACGCCAACATCCTGACGTTCCCGAATCCCCGGCCGCCCATTCCGCGGTGACATGGTCTCCTCCAGGGCCCGCCCCGGTGCCGCCGGGGTGGGCCCACACCTGTGCGGGGGTCAGTCGTCGTCGAGCCGGGTGGCGCCCGCCTGCTCGATGAGGTCCAGCAGCCCGGCGAACCGGGCCGCACCGCGCACGTGCGACGCCCAGGTGCCGCACACCTCCACCAGCCGGGTCTCGGGCCGCTCCAGCCAGGCGAGGATCCTCCCGGTCTCCTCGGCGCTAGCGGCCGGGAGCGGCCCCGGGCCGGGCAGCACCGTCTCGCTCGCCGCCCGCACCTGCTCCAGCACCGCCCGCGGCGGCGCGCCCGGGGCGGCGTACCCGGCGCCGGCCAGCCGCCCGTACCGGACCACCGCCAGCTCCCAGCCGCCGCCGGCGGGCCGGGCGGCGCAGACCTCCTGGACGGTGGCGAGCGCCCGCAGCCGCTGCAGCCGTACGCACGCCCGCAGCAGCACGCCCAGACGGCCGCGCACCCGCGCCGCGTCCTCGTACCTGGCCGACGCCGCCAGCGTGTCGATCCGCCGCCGCAGCGCCGCCACCACCGGACCCGGGTCGCCGGTGAACGCCTCCCGCACCGGGGCGGCGGCGTCCGCCTCGTACCCGTCCACGCTGACCCGGTGCTGGCAGGGGGCGTGGCAGCGGCGCAGCTCGGCCAGCACGCACGCCGGCGAGGGCCGCCGGGGCGACAGCCGGACGGTGCACTGCCGCAGCGGCACCGCGTCGTAGATGCCGGCCGCCGCGACCTCGGCGAGCCGGCGGGAGGCGAACGGCCCCAGGTGCGCCGCGCCGTCGCCGGACGGGGCGCGCACCAGCGACAA
>VSBZ01000124.1:0-11568 GCA_047459215.1 Micromonosporaceae bacterium
TTGGGCGCCGAACCGCCGGGCGGGGTGACCCCCGGCGGGGGTCCGCGGGACCGGCGTCAGAGGTTGCCGCGCCGTGCCTGCTCCCGCTCGATGGCCTCGAACAGCGCCTTGAAGTTGCCCTTGCCGAAGCCCATCGACCCGTGGCGCTCGATCAGCTCGAAAAAGAAGGTGGGACGGTCCTGCACCGGCTTGGTGAAGATCTGCAGCAGGTACCCGTCCTCGTCTCGGTCGACGAGGATGCCCCGCTTCTTCAGCTCCTCGATCGGCACGCGCACCGTACCGATGCGCTTGCGCAGCTCAGGGTCGTCGTAGTACGCGTCCGGCGTGGTGAGGAACTCCACGCCCGCGGCCCGCATGGCGTCCACGCTGGCGATGATGTCCCCGGTGGCCAGCGCCACGTGCTGTGCGCCCGGCCCGCCGTAGTACTCCAGGAACTCGTCGATCTGGGACTTCCGCTTCCCGATCGCCGGCTCGTTGAGTGGGAACTTGACCTTGCGGCTGCCGTCGGCGACCACCTTGCTCATCAGGGCGGAGTACTCGGTGGCGATGTCGTCGCCGATGAACTCGGCCATGTTGGTGAAGCCCATGACGCGGTGGTAGAAGTCCACCCACTCGTTCATCTTGCCGAGTTCCACATTGCCGACGATGTGGTCGATCGCCTGGAAGAACCGGGTGGGCTCCCGACCGGACGCGACCGCCGCCGAGCGGTCGACGATCGGCGACGCGGCGACGAACCCCGGCAGGAACGGCCCGGAGTAGCGGGACCGGTCGATGAGCGTGTGGCGGGTGTCGCCGTAGGTGGCGATGGCCGCCATGCGCACGACGCCGTGCTCGTCCTCGGTGTCGTGCGGTTCGACCAGGCCGGTCGCGCCCTGCGCGGTGGCGTACGCGTAGGCCTTGTCCACGTCGGGCACCTCCAGGGCGATGTCGCTGATCCCGTCGCCGTGCTTCGCGTGGTGGGCGGCGGCGGGCGCGCTGGCGTGCACGGCGCCGGTCAGGACGAACCTGGCGCGGCCGGAGGTCACCACGTACGACACGTGGTCGCGTTCACCCTGCTCGAGGCCGCGGTAGGCGACGCACGTCATGCCGAACGCGGTGCTGTAGTAGTGCGCCGCCTGCCTGGCGTTGCCCACGATGAAGTGGACGTGGTCGATGCCCTTGACGGGGAACGGGTCGGTGGAGCTGTCGTGCGGGACCGCACCGACGAGTTCGTCGATGCGGACGTCCTCCGGTGCCTGGGTCATGGCGGCGCTCCTCTCGCAGGCTAGACGGATGTTGTCTCGGAGCATGGAACTCCGGGGCAGATTGCGCAACAGAGGAAGAGATCGCTATACAAGCTGTATAGAAGATCGCGCCATGAGCGGGCCGTGGTGTACACCGTGCCCAGAGTCACCGCGACCGCACCGAGCGGGTCCGCCGGCCGCACCCGGCGTCGTCACGACCGCGTCACGCGGCTTGCCGTACGGTCGCCCGCCGACCGGGACGGTCCGGCGGCCGGACACGGACGCCGATGCCGGCGCCGGTCCGGGAGCCGGCGGGGCGCCGCCGGTGGCAGGGGTGTCGCCCCGACCCGTCCGGCGCGGTACCGTGCCGGAGCGGTCCCGGTGCCCGGGACCGCTCCGGTGCAGACACGTTCCCTGGTGACGAAGGTGAGGCGGCGTGGCCAGTGACAGACCTGTGGACCGGTTGGACGCCCAGCTCATCGCGTTGTTCACCAAGGAGCCGCGGATCGGCGTGCTGGAGGCGTCGCGGCGGCTGAAGGTGGCGCGGGGCACGGCTCAGGCCCGGCTGGACAAGCTCGTCGCCCGGGGAGTGATCCAGGGGTTCGGCCCGCAGATCTCACCGGCCGCGCTGGGATACGGGGTGACCGCCTTCGTCACCCTGCAGATCCGGCAGAGCCGGGGCCACGACGCGGTCGCCGCCCACCTGTCCGAGATCCCGGAGCTGCTGGAGGCGCACACCATCACCGGCAGCGGCGACCTGCTGTGCCGCATCGTCGCCCGCTCCAACAGCGACCTGCAGCGGGTCATCGACCAGATCGTCTCGTACGAGGGCATCGAGCGGGCATCGACCCTCATCGCGCTCACCGAGCAGATCCCGTACCGGATCCTGCCGCTGGTGGACGCCGCCGCGGCCCAGTGATGCCGTACCACCCCGTACCAGGAACGCCGTACCACCGCGACATACCACAGCGACACGGGCGGATCGGGATGGACGTGATCACGCGGCGCCGGCCGGCGCCGGGCCGGCTACGGTGAATCGGATGTCGAGGGCGTCGGCATGGCTGCGGCGGCTGCTGTGGCTGCTCGTCGCCGGCCTGCTCTCGTTGCTCGTGGTCGCCGGCATCCTGCCCAACCCCCTGCCGGCGATCTGGGAGTGGATCAACCGCGAGCGTCCGCTCGCCCCCGGCATGGAGTGGCAGTTCCGGGCCAGCGGGCGACCGTCGGGCGCGGTCGCCGTCGGCGACCTGCTGGTGCTCGCCGCGGGCGACCAGGTGCAGGTGCGGGAGCGGCTCAGCGGGCTGCCCGTGGTGGACGGGTGGGACGGGGAGTGGCTGACCGTGGCCGGGACCGGTCGGGACACCGCCGTCATCACCGGCCGGCGGATGTCCCGCGGCTACCAGGTGCGCGACCCGGCCACGGGGGCGGTCATCCATGAGGACCGGGACGCCCGGGCGGTGTGGGGTTTCCGCGACGCCCGGATCGACCTGCGCTGCGCCGGACCGCGCTCCTGTGAGCTGCGTGGCTACCGGCCACGGGGCGACCAGCCCGTGTGGTCGGCCGGGCTGCCCGGGGCCGGCCCCAAGCTGGTCGGCCCGGACCCGCCGCTGGGCGGCGTCGCCCCGGAGGTCCCGACGCCGGTCGAGCCGCTGGTCGCCGCCCCGCCGCCGCTGCCACGGCTGATCGGCGTTCCCCTGGACCGGGACCGGCTGGTGGTGGTCCACACCGGCACCGGCGAGGTGCTCAGCCAGGTGTCGGCCGACAGGGGCGAGATCGTCCTGGTGGTGGGCGAGCGGGTGCTGCGCTCGACGGTGACCCGCCAGGACGGCATCTGCCGACCGGCGGTCACCGCCTACGACCCGGCCACCGGAGCGTCCGCGTGGGGGCCGGAGCCCTACCACCTGCGCACCGTCACCGGCGGTGGCTGCGAGCAGCGCGGCTGGCCGACGGGCGCGGGTGCGGTCCTGGTGGCGGTGGGACCGGACGGCAGCGAGCTGGTCGTCGACGCCAACGACGGCCGGGTGCTGTGGCGGGGCGAGCCCGGTGAGCGGGTGCAGGCCGTGTCGGAGCGGCTGGCCGTGGTGCGCACCGCCGACGGGGCGGTGCGGTACGGCGTCGCGCTGGGCGGCGACGGCTCCCGGCTGTGGGAGCACCCCGCCCACGAGGACGCCGGGGTGGTGCTCGCAGGGTGCGGTGTGGTGGTCGCCGACCGCGACCCGGGCCGGATCCGGGTCTGGGACCCGGACACGGGCGAGGAGGTGACCTCCGTGCTGACCTCCGCGCGCCTGCTGGCCTGCGCCCGCGACGGGCTGGTGCTGTCCGAGGGCCGCTCGGTGGGGTTCCTCCCGTTCCCGGGCGTGGTCACTCCGTCCGACAGTCCGCCCCAGCCGGACCGGGAGCCCCGCGACCCGCCACCGCCGCCGCCGGACGTCAAGTAGGGACCCACGGTAGGGCCACGGCGGGTGGCGGCTAAAGCAGGCCGGCGCGCGGGACGGCGTCGCCGCACCCCCCAGTAGGCTGACGCCCATGAGCGCGCCGGACCTCACCTACACCCCGTTGCTGCCGACCGGACCGGACCGCACCCCGTACCGGTTCCTCACCGAGGACGGGATCGACGTGGTGGACGGCCCCGGGCGGCGGCGCTTCCTCGTCGTCGCCCCCGAGACGCTCACCCTCCTGACCGCCGAGGCGATGCACGACATCGCGCACTTCCTGCGGCCGTCCCACCTCGCGCAGCTGCGCGCCATCGTCGACGACCCGGAGGCGTCGCCCAACGACCGGTTCGTCGCCCTGGACCTGTTGCGCAACGCGAACGTGGCCGCCGGCGGCGTGCTCCCGATGTGCCAGGACACCGGGACCGCGATCGTCATGGGCAAGCGGGGACGCCACGTGCTCACCGACGGCACCGACGAGGCCGCCATCTCGGCCGGCGTCCACCAGGCGTACACCACCCTCAACCTGCGCTACTCCCAGCTGGCGCCGCTGTCCATGTGGGAGGAACGCAACACCGGCACGAACCTGCCGGCCCAGATCGAGATCTACGCCGAGGACCCGGACGGCAAACCGGACGTCTACTCGCTGCTGTTCATGGCCAAGGGCGGCGGCTCGGCGAACAAGTCGTTCCTGTTCCAGGAGACCAGGGCGCTGCTGCGTCCGGACCGGATGATGCGCTTCCTGGAGGAGAAGCTGCGCGCGATCGGCACGTCGGCGTGCCCCCCGTACCACCTGGCCATCGTCATCGGCGGCACCTCGGCGGAGTACGCGCTCAAGACCGCGAAGCTCGCCTCCGCGAAGTACCTCGACTCGCTGCCCACCTCCGGGTCGCCGGCCGGCCACGGCTTCCGGGACCTGGAGATGGAGGCGGAGGTGCTGGAGATGACGCGGCAGTTCGGCATCGGCGCCCAGTTCGGCGGGAAGTACTTCTGCCACGACGTCCGGGTCGTCCGGCTGCCGCGCCACGGCGCCTCGCTGCCGGTGGCGATCGCGGTCTCGTGCGCGGCGGACCGGCAGGCGCTTGCCAAGATCACTCCCAGCGGGGTGTGGCTGGAGCAGCTCGAGACCGACCCGGCGCGCTTCCTGCCGGACGTGGACGACGCCACCCTCGGGGACGGCGAGGTCGTGCGCATCGACCTCAACCGGCCCATGGACGAGATCCGGGCGGAGCTGTCCCGCTACCCGGTGAAGACCCGGCTGTCGCTGACCGGGCCGATGGTGGTGGCGCGCGACATCGCCCACGCGAAGATCGCCGAACGGCTGGAGGCCGGGGAGCCGCTGCCGAGGTACCTGCGCGACCACCCGGTCTACTACGCCGGCCCGGCGAAGACCCCGGAGGGGTACGCGTCCGGCTCGTTCGGCCCGACCACCGCGGGCCGGATGGACTCCTATGTAGAGCGATTCATGGCGGCCGGCGGGTCGTACGTCATGCTGGCCAAGGGCAACCGCTCCCCGCAGGTGGCGGAGGCCTGCAGGAAGTACGGCGGGTTCTACCTCGGCTCGGTGGGTGGCCCGGCGGCGCGGCTGGCGGCCGAGTGCATCACGAAGGTGGAGCTGCTCGAGTACCCCGAGCTGGGGATGGAAGCGGTCTGGCGGATCGAGGTGCGGGACTTCCCGGCCTTCATCGTCATCGACGACAAGGGCAACGACTTCTACGCCGAGACCGCCAAGCCCGTGCTCACCATCGGCCGCCGCTGACGGCTGCGGCGCGCCGTGCCGGCTGGGTCCGGACACGGCACGTACCTGCCCGCGCTGGCCCGCGCGACACGAGGAGCGAACACCCCCATCGGCACCGCCCCGGTCCCCATGCGGGTGCTCGTCCCTTCGTCGCGGGCAGCGGCTGCTCGGCCCGACGCTGAGCTGGGTGCGGCGGCTCGGCGTCCTGCTGCGTGCTGGTGTATGGTGGTACGGGACCTGCGATATGGTTAGCTGTATGAAGACGACCATCGACCTTCCCGAGCCGCTGCTGCGGGAGGCGCAGGAGGTAGCCCGCGCCGAGGGCACGACCCTGCGGGCGCTGGTGGAGGACGGGCTGCGCGCGGTCCTCGCCCGCCGCCGCGCCGGGACGCAGTTCCGGCTACCGGATGCGTCGGTGGGCGGGCGTGGCCTGCGGCCGGAGTTCGCGAGTGCCGGCTGGGAGGACATACGGGCGGCCATCTACGGTGACCGCGGATGATCGCGCTCGACACCAACATCCTGGTCTACGCACACCGCCGGGACTCGCCGTTCCACGAACGCGCCAGCCAGACCGTCCGGCAGCTCGCCGAGTCGCCGGCCGCCTGGGCGATTCCGTGGCCGTGCCTGCACGAGTTCTACTCGGTCGTCACCCACCCGCGCATCTATGACCCGCCCAGCACGCCGGCACAGGCGGTGACGCAGATCGAGGCGTGGCTGGGTTCACCGTCGTTGGTGCTGCTCGCGGAGGTACCCGGCTACTGGCAGATGCTTCGTGACCGGCTGGACCACGCCAACGTTCAGGGTCCGATGGTGCACGACGCGCGGGTCGCCGCGCTGTGCCTGGTGCACGGTGTCCGAGAGCTCTGGAGCGCCGATCGGGACTTCGGGCGCTTCCCGGACCTGGTGGTCCGCAACCCGTTGGTCGGGCGGCCTGCCGCCGGCTGACCGGCGCCGCGTCGGCGTTACCGGATCGTGACCGGGGCCGGTAAAGCTCCCGACCGCCCGGAGCGTTGTCCGGGCGAGCAGACGGGAGCTGACGGTGGACGACTTCGGCGACTTCTACGCGGCGCGCAAGGACCTGGTGTTCCGGGTGCTGCTCGCCGCGGGCGGTGACCGGCTGCTGGCCGAGGACGCCGCCGCCGAGGCGTTCGCCCGCGCGTACGCCCGCTGGTCCAAGTTGCGGGACCATCCGGATCCCACCGCCTGGGTGATCCGGACCGGGCTGAACGCGCAGCGCACCTGGTGGCGGCGACTGCGGCGGGAGGTGCTCGGCCCGCCGCCACACCGCTCGCTGCCGCCGGCCGAGCCCGGGGGCATCTCCGCCGAGGTGCGGGCGGCGGTCGCCGCACTGCCGCGTCGCCAGCGGGAGGTGGTCGCCCTGCGGCTGGTCGCCGACTACTCCGGCGAGCAGGTCGCGCGTCTGCTCGGCATCTCGACGAGCGCCGTCGGCGCGCACCTCCACCGCGCGCTCGCACGGCTCCGGGCCACCCTGCGGTCGCTTGAGCCACAGCGGGAGCCGGCCGACCTCAAGGAGACGTTATGACCGATGTCGATGACCTGGTACGGCACGCCTATGCCGACCTGCACCTGGCGGTACCCGAGTCGACGTTGAGCCGACTGGTGCGCCGCCGCCGACGGCGGCTGGCGACCCTGGGTGCCGCAGCCGCGGTGGTCGCCGTGGCCGCGGGTGCGGGGGTGGCGCTGGAGCTTGGCGAGCCCGCTCCACCGGTCGCCACGTCACCGACCGGCGACCCGGCGCGGCTGGACATGGACCGGTACGTGGTCCCTGTCGACCTGCCGTGGCTGGCGGAGTGCCTGGAAGGGCTGGGACTGGTTGACGCGCGGCCCGGCGCGGAACCGTCCGAGCTCGGGGACCTGAACGTCAGGGGCACCCTGAGGCCGGAGACCGCGTTCCAGTTCGCCGACGACCGGATCAGGTTCGGCCTCGTGCTGGCGGAGCAGGCCGCGGCGGCGTGCTGGGAACCGCTCGACAACGGCTCCGGCCGGCCGGGCACGGTGAGCGACGGGGGCTACGCCGGGCTATTCACCTCCGACGGGTGGCGGTGGCTGCCGGAGGGTCCGTTGCCGTCGTTCCGCCACTTCGTACACACCGGGGGCGGTGAGGATTATTCGCTGGTCGCCGGGAAGGCGCCGACGGGGACGGAGCGCGTGGAGATCGTCCTTGACGACGGGACGGTCGTCTCCGCGGTCGTCGACGGCGAGTGGTTCGCCGCCTGGCTGCCGGGCTCCAGCGGGCACACCTTCGTCGACACGATCGTCGAGGTCGCGGCGTACACGCCCGATGCGGTCCGCGTCCGGGGCGTGGACGAGGTGGAGCCGACCGCGGAGGCGCTGGACGAGGCGGAATGGATGGCGCTCTATGAAAAGGAGCTGGCCGAGCGCGCTGGCGAGCTGAGGCTCCGGGGCGTGGACGTGCCCACGGACGCGGAGTTCGTGCGGTTCATCGAGCCGGACGAGTACGGGCGGGTCCACTCCGCCTGCCTTAGGGACCAGGGATTCGAGGCGGAGGAGACCTTCGATGGGGGAGTACAGTTCGGAGACGTTCCGTCCGAGCTGGCGAGTGCCCAACAACAGGCGATGTACCGGTGCGAGGTCATGTACCCCGTCCATCCCCGCTACAGTCTTCCGCTGACCGACGGGCAGATCCGCGTTATCTACGACTATTTCGTCGGCCCTCTCGTCGACTGTCTGACCGCCGAGGGGTACGACGTGCCGGCCGCTCCACCGTGGGAGACGTTCCTGGCCGACCACAACAGCCCGAAGGGCGCATGGCATCCGTACGATGCCGTGGATCCCACCACCGAAGCGCAGTGGCAGCAGATCAACGAAAAGTGCCCGCAGAGCCCTCCGCTGGCGGACCTGTACCGGTCTGACGGATAGGAACTCTACCGGCCTGACGGACAGGAAGGCCCGCCTGCGGCGGGATGACGGCCGCCGGGCGCGGTGGGCGGTGTGTCCGGGCCCTCAGGCTGTGGCCGCGGTGCGTCACGCACCGCGGCCACAGCCGTCCCACCGCGCCACGGCTCGTCGGGACGCCCTCGACTCGTCAGGACGTCGGGGCGAAGCCCATGCGGGCGATCAGGAGCAGCATGACCACCAGCCCGCCGACGATCGCCAGCCAGGACCAGGCCCACCCGACGGTGAGGGTCAGCACCACGAAGGCGGCGACCGCGACGAGCCAGGTGACCAGGGTGTAGATCCCGAACCGTGCCGCCGCCGCTGGGTCGTGGGCGAACCGGTCGCCGGCCGCGGCATGGGACTCCTCCATCCGCAGCACCCACGCCTTGCGGCGGTTGGTCTGCGTGGCACCGAGGTAGCTGAGCAGGCCGGCGGCGACCAGCAGGCACACCCCGGCGCCAACGGCCCACCCCAGGCCGTTGCCGCGCAGGGCGAGCCAGCCGCCGCCGAGAGCGGCCACGGCCAGCAGGACGCCGACCCCGTACCCCGTGGCGCGGCCGGCCGGCATCGGGTTGTTGGTCGTGGTCTCCTGGCGCAGCGCGTCCGCGGTCAGCGCGCCGGCCGCCACGGCGACGACGAACGCCGCCCCCGCCTCGGCGCCCACCGGTACGTCGGCGACCGTCGCGGCCAACGCGAGCACGGCCAGCGCGCCCGCCCCGAGCGCGGACCACAGCACGGTACGCAGCACGAAGCCCGGCCGGGGCCGTACGCGGTGCCGCCGCCACAGCTCGGCTATCCCGCCCACCGCTGTCGGCTCGGCACCGTCGACGATCGCGCGGATGTCGCCGAGCTCCTCGAAGGCCCGCCGCGCCGACGCGGCGCCGCTCATGCCCTGGGCCTGCAGCTCGGCGACCCGCGCGAGCAGGTTGGCGCGGATCTCCTCCTTGAGGTCCTGGCGCTCGGGGGTCATCTCGACGCCCGCGAACGCCTCGTCGAGCAGTCGATGGACGTCCATGGCGCCCGTGGTGTCGTGGGGAGTGGTCATGACTACCGCCTTTCGAGTTCCGGTTCCCGGGGACCGGCGGACCGGTCCAACTGGAGCAGGGAGTCGATGAGGTCGCGAGTGGTCGCCCAGGCGACGACGTTGCGCCGGTACACCGCACGGCCCGCGTCAGTGATCCGGTAGTACTTGCGGCGGCCGCCCTGGCTCTCGTCACCCCAGTAGGCCTCGATGAGGCCGTCCTTGGCGAGCCGGCGGTACGCCGCGTAGAGGGTCGCCTCCTTGATCTCGTGGCGTCCGCCGGTGGCGTCCCGGATCCGTTTGAAGATCTCGAACCCGTACATGTCGCGCTGACTCAGCAGGGCCAGCACGATCGTCTCGGTGTGGCCGCGCAGCAGGTCGGCCGCGAACGCCTCGGCTGTCGGTGCCGCGCGGGTCCTGTCCTCGACCATGTCGAGTACTATAACAGATATAGTAGTTGACGCAACACACCTAGAGGCGGTGGAAGCCGGAGGCACGCCGCCCGGAACGTCAGCAGCGCCGCGGACCGCCGGTGAGGTGTGCCGGGCGTGGGCGTCGCGACGACCGGCCGGCGCCGCCGGCGGTCACGGTCGCCTCGCGCCCCGCGCCGGCAGCGGGGGTCGCGGCCGGTCGCGGTGGGACGTCGACGGCGGTAGCTTCGAGGCGCCGGGACCTCGGCTCGTGGGCCGGAACCACCTCAAAGGACCGGCACGGCCGCGCGGCCGCCCGGACGCTACGGGCACCGCTGTGGTGGACGGGTACCGTTGACCTATGCCCGCCACACCCTCGTCCGTTGCCGCCGTGTCCGCCCGGTGGGGCGACGTCACCCGCGGGTCCGCATGACGACGGCCGCCACGTCGACCCGTGGGACTCCGGCCGCACGCTGGCTGGCCGGCCTGCTGGTGGCCGTGCTGCCGCTGCTGTTCATCGTCCAGACCTACCGGTCGTGGCGGGACCGGCTGCCCGACCCGATGCCGTCGCACTGGAACGCCTCCGGGCAGGTCGACGGCACCACCTCGCTGTCCGGCATGCTCACCACCGCGGTGGTCATCGCGGGCGTGGGAGTGCTGCTGGCGGTGGTCGCCGTGGTCGGCGGGCGGTTCATGCGGTGGGGCACCCGCCGGGTGCTGCTGTGCACCGGCGCGGGCGTCGGCGGCCTCGGCGCCTCAGTGTGGTGGCTGACCGCGTCGCTGGCGCTGGACGTCGCCGACGCCCACCAGGCCCGCTCGCCCAGCTGGCACGTGCTCGCCCTGCTCGCCGGCATGGTGCTCCCGGTGGTGGTCGCGGCCGTGGTGCTCGGCCCGGCCCCGCCCGCCCGGCCCGCCACCGGCCGGCCACCGGAGGGCGCCCCGCGAGCCCACCTCGCCGCGGGCCAGCCGGCGGTGTGGACCGAGGTTCACTACCCGAGCGCGCCGTCCCTTGTGGTGGTGGCGGCCATGCTCGCGCTCGCCGCGGGGATGGCGGTCTTCATCAACCCGTGGGCGGCCAGCCCGGCGGCCCTCGCCGCGCTCATGGTCGCGCTGGCCCTCACCATCCGGTTGACGGTCGACGACCGTGGCCTGCACGTCGGGTTCGGCCCGTGGGGCTGGCCGCGGCTGACCGTGCCGCTGGTCGAGATCGAGTACGCCGAGCCGACCGAGGTACGCCCGTTGGAGTGGGGCGGCTGGGGCTACCGCATGATCCCGGGCGGCCGGGCCGTGGTGCTGCGGAGAGGGCCGGGCGTGCACCTCGCCCTGTCGGAGGGTCGCCGCTTCGTCGTCTCCACCCGCGACCCGGAGGCGCTCGCCGGTCTAGTCAACACCCTCGTGGACCGGTCGGTCCGGTAGACGGCCCGCCTGAACCGGCTACCCGCCGGCCGGGCGCGGTGAGGTCACCGCGGCGGCACCGGCAGCTCAGCCAGCAGGTCGCCGTCGCCACCGTACGCCCGGACCGTGACCGGCTGCGGGATGTCCGCCCACTGGAACAGCAGGATCCGCCGCACGTGGCCGGGCCACCAGGCGACGTACCAGCCGTCCCCCACGGTGGCCACGACCCTCGCCGTCCTCGCCGTCGCGGTCCACGTCGGCCGGCGCCGGTTGCTGCGCGCCTGGCACGGCGAGCCGCCCGCGGTCGCCCGTACCCCGGTGGCGTTCTGGACGGTCGCCGCGGCGGTGACGGCGCTCTACCCGGTGACCTGGCCGCTGCTGCACGACCGGCACGCCGCCCACGTCCAGGGGGTGCGGCTGGTCTGGACGGTGA
>VSBZ01000005.1:0-57054 GCA_047459215.1 Micromonosporaceae bacterium
CCCGCCCGCCGCCACGCCCCGCACAGCCACTGTGGCCGGTCGTCCCGGTCGACGTAGACCGCCCCGTCCGCACCACCGTCCCGGTCCGCCCCGCCGTCGACGGCCTCGCGCAGGCGGCGTACGGCCTGGGCGGTCAGCAACGGCAGGTCGGCGGCGAGCAGCGCGACCGTGCCCACCTCTGGCGGCACCCGGGCCAGGCCGGCCGCGGCGGCCGCCACCGGCCCGCCGCCGGGCGGGTCCTCGAGGGTCCGCTCCACCCCGTCCGGCAGGGGCAGCCCGACCGGCCCCACCACCACCCTTGGCCGCGCGTCGGCGACGGCGGCGAGCACCCGCAGCAGCATCGGGACGCCGGCCACCGGCACCGCCGGCTTGCGCACGCCGCCCAGGCGGCGCGCCGCCCCACCGGCGAGCACCACCGCCGCGTACGTGCCCTGCGTCACGGCGACGATGCTACGCGTCACCGGGTGCCCGGATCGTCACCCCGGTCAGGTACGGTCGGCGGCGTGCCAGGCATCAACGACATCGCAGACCGCTACGTCGACGAGTTGGCCGCGCTCCACCCGGTCGTGGCCACCTACCTCGGGATCGGCGGGTACGACCACCTGCTGCCCGACTACAGCCTGGACGGCTACGCCGCCCGGGCGGACCACAGCCGCCGCACCCGGACGGAGCTGGTGGCGGCCGAACCGGGCTCGAAGCCGGAGCGGGTCGCCAAGGAGGCGATGCTGGAGCGGCTGGACCTCCACCTCGCCCGCTACGACGCCGGGGAGGAGACCAGCCAGCTCAGCGTGATCGCCAGCGCGCTGCACGAGGTGCGCAGCGTCTTCGACCTCATGCCCACGGACACCGTGCAGGCCGCCGAGAACGTGGCGGCCCGGATGCGGGCGGTGCCGGAGGCGCTGCGGCAGATCCGCGCCACCCTGCTCGCCGAGGCCCGCCGCGGCCGGGTGGCGGCGCGTCACCAGATCGGCGAGGTCGCCAAGCAGTGCGACGTCTGGACCGACCCGGCCGCCGACGACTTCTGGCCGGGCCTGGCCCGACGGGTGGCCGCCGCGAGCGGGGCGCCGGACGGGCTGGCCGCCGAGCTGGAGGCCGCCGCGGCCGCCGCCCGGGAGGCCACCGCCGACTTCGCGCGGTTCCTGCGCGAGGAGCTGGCGCCGCTGGGCAGGGAGAACCAGGCGGCCGGCCGGGAGCGCTACGAGCTGGCGTCGCGCTACTTCCTGGGCGCCACCATCGACCTGGACGAGACGTACCGGTGGGGGTTCGCCGAGCTGCACCGGATCGAGGAGGAGATGCGCGCTGTGGCGGCGGAGATCGCCGGCGCCGGCGCGAGCGTGGCGGACGCGGTCGCGGTGCTCGACGCCGACCCCGCGCGCCGCATCAAGGGCAAGGAGGCGTTCCGGGACTGGATGCAGCAGCTGGCCGACCGCACCATCGCCGCCCTGCACGGCCGCCACTTCGACATCCCCGAGCCGGTGCGGCGCATCGAGTGCTGTCTGGCCCCGACCAGCGACGGCGCCATCTACTACACCCCGCCGAGCGAGGACTTCTCCCGGCCGGGCCGGATGTGGTGGGCGGTGCCGCAGGGGATCGACTCGTTCGCCACCTGGCAGGAGGTGACGACCGTCTACCACGAGGGGGTCCCCGGCCACCACCTGCAGCTCGGGCACACCGTCTACCAGTCGGACAAGCTCAACCGGTGGCAGCGGCTGCTCGGCGGCTGCTCCGGCCACGCGGAGGGGTGGGCGCTGTACGCCGAACGGCTCATGGACGAGCTGGGCTTCCTCCAGGACCCGGGGGAGCGGCTCGGGATGCTCGACGGCCAGGCCCTGCGGGCCGCCCGGGTGATCGTCGACATCGGCATGCACCTGGAGCTGCCCATCCCGGTCGACAACCCGTTCGGGTTCCACCCGGGGGAGACCTGGACCCCGGAGCTGGGGTGGGAGTTCCTGCGCGCGCACTGCCGGGTGCCGGACGAGAACCTGCGCTTCGAGCTCAACCGGTACCTGGGCTGGCCGGGGCAGGCCCCGTCGTACAAGGTCGGCGAGCGGATCTGGCTGCAGGCCCGTGAGGAGGCGCGCACCCGCAAGGGGCCCGGCTTCGACCTGAAGGCGTTCCACACCGCCGCGCTGGACCTCGGCGGGCTCGGCCTGGATCCGCTGCGGGCGGCGCTGTCGCGGATCTGACCAGCACCTCCGTCGTCGCGGGGCCGCACGGGCGCGTTAGTGTGCCGGTCGGAACGGCACGCGGGTCGTCTTGCTGCGGCCCTCGGCGCGACTCGGAGGTCACCGATGCCGACCACCCCCCACCGCCGGGCGGCGACGGTCGCATGCTGCCTGGTCGCGTTCCTCCTCGGCGCGTGCGCCGATCCCGGCGCCACCGGGCAGGAGGCTGCAACCACCGGGCCCGCCCCGGTCCGGCTGTACGGCGCCGACGGCACGATGCAGAACTCGTTCGCAGCCGAGCTCGCCGACCGCACCCTGGTCGCCGGCATGAAGGGCACCCGTCCGATGGCCAAGCTGCCGGCGGAGTTCACCCGCCGCCTGCTGGAGGTGGACGGGTCGCTGCAGGACTTCCTGTACGCCGGGGAGACGTACGACGCGGTGGTGATCGCCGCGATCGCCGCCGAGCTGGCCGGCACCCCCGACCCGGCGGTCGTCCGGAGGTACATCAACGGCGTGACCACCGGCGGGGAGGAGTGCCGCTCGGCCGCCGAGTGCCTGGAGCTCGCGCGGGAGGGCAGGGACCTCGCCTACCGCGGGGTGTCGCTGACGCGCGGTGGCTTCACCGATCGTGGTGAGCCAGCGACAGCCAGCTATGAGACGCTCCACTTCGGTCCGGACGGCGTCATCGACCCCGGGCGGTCGGAGTTCATCGGTGCCGGTGACCTGTCCCGGGTCACCACCGAGCAGCCGCCGCAGCCGAACCCGCGGGTGGGACTGCCGCCCTGGCAGGTGGAGCCGCTGGTGTTCGGCGGTGTCCTGCCGGAGACCGGCGACCTGTCCTTCGCGTACCCGCCGATCATCGCCGGCGCGCGCCTGGCCATCGCCGACATCAACGAGGCCGGCGGGGTGTTCGGGGTGGACGTCCGGTGGCTGGACGGTGACAGCGGCACCGACCCCGAAGTGGCCCGGGCGACGATCGCCGCGCACGTGGAGGCCGGCGTCCACGTCCTCATCGGCCCGGCCGCGTCCGGCGTCGCCCAGGCGGTCCTGCCCGACGCGGTGGCGGCCGGGCTGATCATGTTCTCCCCGTCCAACACCGCCTCCGCGCTGATCGACATGGAGGACGACGGGTACTACTTCCGCACCGCGCCGCCGGACTCCCTGCAGGGGGCGGCGCTCGCGGACATGCTGCTGCGGGACGCCGCCGAGCGGATCGTCATCGTGGCCCGCGACGACACGTACGGTTCCGGTCTGCAGCGCAACGCCCACCAGTCGCTGCTGCGGTTCGGCGTGCCCTCCTCGGCCGTCACGCTGCTGAGCTACGAGCCGCCACCGGAGGGCGGCTCCGGTTCGGCCTCCATCGCCGGCCTGGACCGGCTGGCGGACGCGGTGCTCGAGGCCGACCCGGACGCGCTGGTCATCATCGGGTACTCCGAGGCGGCCGAGCTCATCCAGCGGTTGGCCGACCGTGGCCTGCCGTTGGGCCGGTGACGGGTCGGTGCCGCCCACCGGAGACGACGGTCATCGGAGACGATCGTTGCCCGCCGGACCCGACCGCACCCACAGCCGTCGATAACGATCTGGTCACGACGCGAACGCGGGCCGGACGCTGGCGAGTCTCTCGGGAGAGCGCCGCGGGCTCCGGTCCCGGAGGGCGCCGCGGCCCTGTGCCTCAACCCCGGAGGTGGACGTATGAGTACCGTCGTCCCCGACCTGGAGACGTTGCAGCGCCGCGCGATGGAGCGGGCGGCGGCCCGGGCGGGTGGCTTGGACCGGTTGCAGGGCCACGTGGTCTGTGAGGGTCTGGTGCGGATCTTCAAGACCGAGGGTGTGGAGGTGGTGGCTCTGCAGGGTCTGGACCTGGTGGTCGACCGGGGCGAGATGGTGGCGATCGTCGGGGCTTCCGGCTCGGGCAAGTCGACGTTGTTGAACATCTTGTCGGGTCTGGACGAGCCGACGGCGGGTACGGCGCGGGTGGCCGGTCACGACCTGTTGGGTATGTCGCCGCGTCAGCGGTTGCGGTACCGCCGGCACACGGTGGGGTTTGTGTGGCAGCAGACGTCGCGGAACCTGTTGCCGTACCTGACCGCGGTGGAGAACGTGGCGCTGCCGATGCGGCTGGCGCGTGGGCGACGGGGCCGGGCGGCCCGGCGGCGGGCGATGGAGCTGCTGGAGATGGTCGGGGTCGCTCACTGCGCGAACCGGCGGCCGGCGCAGATGAGCGGTGGGGAGCAGCAGCGTACGGCGGTGGCGGTGGCGGTGGCCAACGATCCGGAGGTGCTGTTCGCGGACGAGCCGACCGGTGAGCTGGACGAGGCGACCGCCGCCCAGGTGTTCCAGGCGATGCAGACGATCAACGCGGAGCTGGGCGTGACCGTCCTGGTGGTCACCCACGACGCGGGGGTGTCGGAGCGGGTGGCGCGCACGGTGGCGATCCGGGACGGTCGGACGTCGTCGGAGGTGCGCCGGTCCACGCGGGTGGATGCCGACGGCCGGGAGGTGCAGGTGGCGCAGGAGTACGCGTTGCTGGACCGGGCGGGTCGGATGCAGCTCCCGCGGTCGTACGTGGAGGCGCTGGATCTGCGGGACCGGGTGCGGCTGGACCTGGAGCCGGACCACATCGAGGTCCGGCCCGGGCACCGGGATGGGGAGGTGGGTCGTGGCTGACCGGGACGGCGGTCGGGCCGAGGTGGTGCGGGTGCACAGGGTCTCGCGTCAGTTCGGGCGGGGCCGGACGGCGGTGCACGCGCTGCGGGACGTGTCGCTGGTGGCGTACGCCGGTGAGCTGCTGGCGGTGCGTGGACGGTCGGGTGCGGGCAAGACGACGCTGCTGAACATCATCGGTGGCCTGGACCGTCCGACGTCGGGACAGGTGTGGGTGGACGGTCATGAGGTGACCGCCGCGTCGGAGCGGGAGCTGCTTGCGTTGCGCCGGCACACGATCGGGTTTGTGTTCCAGTCGTTCGGGCTGGTGCCGATCCTGTCGGCGGCTGAGAACGTCGGTGTGCCGATGCGTCTGGTGAAGATGAGGGCGTCGCAGCGCGAGGAGCGCGTGCGGATGCTGCTGGAGCTGGTGGGCCTGGGCGGGCACGCCAACCAGCGTCCGTACGAGCTGTCCGGCGGCCAGCAGCAGCGGGTGGCGATAGCCCGGGCGCTGGCCAACGAGCCGCGGCTGATCATCGCCGACGAGCCGACCGGGCAGCTGGACTCCGAGACCGGCCGATCGATCATGGACCTGCTGCGGGTGGTGCGGTCGCGGGGGGTGACGGTGCTGGTGGCCACCCACGACCCCGCGCTCATGGACCTGGCTGACCGGGTGCTCACCCTGCGGGACGGGCAGCTGGTGGAGCACGACGACGCGCTGGTGGCGGCGGCCGGCCGAGCGTCGGGAGGGTGAGGCGTGCGGCTGGTCCTTCCGCGGGCGGCGGCGTCGACCCTGCTGGTGGCCGCGGCCGCGGCGGCCCTGGTCGCCACCGTGCTGCTGACCGCGTTCGTCCAGTACGCGTACCTGCTTCCCCAGGCGGGGGTGCGGCAGGCGGTCGCGGACGCGTCGGCGTTGGAGCGTTCGGTGATGTTGACCGCCGGCTCGGGTGGCAGCGGCGAGGACGTCGCCGCCCGCGACCGGGCCGCCCGGGAGCTGTTCTCCGTCGGCCTGGCCGGGGTGCCGTTGACGGTGTACGGCGGCGGGGCGGCGATCAGCCAGCGGCTGCCCGACGACCTGTCCGGGGTGGATGCCGGTGCGGAGGGCGCGTACGCGCTGGTCGGCTTCCTGGAGGGGCTGGAGGAGCACGCCGAGCTCGTGGCCGGGGCGTGGCCGCAGCCTGTCGGGGAGGACGAGCCCGCGCAGGTCGCCCTGCCGCGGCAGGTGGCCGAGGACCTGGGCCTGTCGGTCGGGGACCGGGTGGAGATCGTCGACGAGGTGGCCGATCTGGACCGGCCGGTGGTGGTGTCCGGCGTGTGGGAGGCGCGGGACCACTCGCAGGCGTACTGGGCGCTGCTGGGTGGGATCTCGACCGGGACCGGGCAGGTGTGGGGCCCGTTCGTCGTCCACCCCGACGAGTACCTGGCCCGCTACCGGCGGCTGGGCACCCTGGAGTGGCTGGCCGTGGCCGACCCGGGCGACCTGGCCCGCGCCGGCATGCCGGCGGTCGCGGCGGCCGTGGCCGACCTGCGGGGCCGGCTGCAGGACGTGCGCGACCGGTCGGACTCCCCGCTGGACGAGACCGCCCGGCTGCGTACCGGCCTGGACGGTCTGGCCGAGCGGCTCACCGTCGCGACGGTGGTCAACCGGTCCGGGCTGGTGCTGCCGGCGGCTCTGCTGGGGGTGATCGCGGCGTACGGCCTGGTGCTGGTGGCCCGGCTGCTGGCCGCGCACCGGCGGGGTGAGAACGCGCTGCTGCGGGCCAGGGGGGCCAGCCGGCAGCAGCTGGTGCGGCTGGCGGCGGCGGAAGCGGTGCTGGCCGTCGGGCCGGCGGCGCTGCTGGGTGCGCCGGTGGGGACGTGGCTGGTGCGGGCGGCCGACGCGCGGGCCGGCGACCGCAGCCTGGGTCTGGCCGCCGACCTTGCCCCGTACGGGTGGGCGGGTCCCCCGCTGGCGTGGGTGGTGGCCGTGCTGGCGGCGGCTGGGTGTGCGGTGGCGTTGGCGGTGCCGGCGGCCGGCCGGGGGCGCACGTGGGTCGCCGAACAGCAGGAGCGGTCGCGGCCGAGCCGGGCGGCGGCGGTGCAACGGGCCGGTGTGGACGTCGCCCTCGTGGTGGTGGCCGGGCTGGCGTGGTGGCAGCTGCGGCAGTACGGGCAGGCGGTGACGCCCCGCAGCCTGGGTGGTCTGGGGGTGGACCCGTTGCTGGTGTCCGCCCCGGTGTTGGCGGTGCTGGCGGCCACCGCGGTGGCGCTGCGGCTGCTGCCGCTGGCCACCCGCTGGGGGGTGCGGGTCGCCGGGCGGCGGGACGCGTTCCCGGCGCTGCTGGGCATGTGGCAGGCCGACCGTCGCCCGCACGCCGGTCCGGTGCTGCTGCTGGTGCTGGCGGTGGCCACCGCGGTGCTGGCGCCGACCGTGGCCGCCACCTGGCAGCAGTCCCAGCGGGACCAGGCCGCCCACGCGGGGGGTGCCGACCTGCGCCTGGAGGGCAGCGACCCGCGGCTGGACCCGCAGGTGCGGCAGCTGACCGACCTGCCGCAGGTGGACGGGCTGGCCGCCGTCCACCGCACGACCGCCGCGCTCCCGGACGGCAGCCGGGTGCCGGTCCTGGCGATCGACAGCGACCGGGCCGCGCACGTCGTGCAGCTGCGCGAGGACCTGGCACCGGGTGGAGCGGGGGCGCTGTTCGGCACGTTGCGCGAGGGCCGTCCGCAGCCGACGGGCATCCCCCTGCCGGAGGACGCCCAGCGGCTGACCGGCACCCTGCGCTACGACGCGCCCAGGGAGCGGGTCGTGACCGAGACGTTTCAGACCGAGACGGGCCCGCAGCAGGTCGACCTGGTGGTCCCCGCGGTGCTGAGCCGGCCGGCGTCGATCTACGTCGCCAACGCGGACGGGGTCGTCTCCCAGGTGGAACTGGCCCGCCCCGAGTCGGGGCGGCCGATGACGTTCGACCTGCCCCTGCCACCCGGCACCGTCTCGCTCGTGGGCCTGGAGGCGGGCATGCGGGTGCCGATGGACCTGGCGTTCTTCGGCGAGTTCGACTGCTGCAACGAACCGGTGGAGCTGTCCTGGCGGTGGGATCTCGCGGTGGTCGACGGCGACGGCAACCGGGTGCCGCTGCAGGTGCCCGACACGTGGAGTGTCCGCGGCCCGCAGCCCGGCGGACCCACGATCGAACTCATCGGCGACGGGCTGGTCAGGGGCGTGGTCGACTTCCGCCACGGGGGCGCCACGGTCAACTTCCTGGTCACCGAGCCGCTGGCGGCGCAGGAACTGCCCGCGCTGGTCACACCCGGAGTGCTCTCGGCGATGGGCGCCCGGGTCGGTGACGTGGCCGACCTGCCCGTGGGCGGGGCCACCATCAGGATCGCCGGCACCGTGGCCGCGCTGCCCGGGACCGAGGACGGTGAGGGCATCGCCGTAGACCTGGTCTGGCTGTCCCTGCAGCGGTACCTCACCCTGCGGACCACGCCGGCGGCCAACGAGTGGTGGGTCGCCACCGCCGACCCGGCGACGGTGGCGGCGCAGGCCGAACAGCTCGGGTTGAGCGTCCACGACCGTCGCGGCGCCACCGAACGGCTGCTCGGCGACCCGCTGGGCACCGGCGTCCTGCTCACCCTGTGGGCGGCCGCCGCGGGCGGCGCGCTGCTGGCCGCCTTCGGCCTGGCGGTCGACGCGCGGGCCAACGCGGTGCGCCGCCGGCGCGAGCTGGCGGTGCTGCACACCCTGGGCACCTCCCCGGCCGGCCTGGCCCGCGCCCTCGTCGTCGAGCAGAGCGTCCTGGCCGGGCTGGGCGTGGTCGCCGGCCTGGCCGTGGGCGTCGGGGTGGCGGTGGCGATGGGCACCTCCCTGGTGCTCACCCCGGCCGGCCGGGTGCCCGTACCCGAGCCGCTGCTAAGACTCGTCCCCGCCCAACTGTCCGCGCCCACACTCGGGCTGTTCCTCATCGCGGTGGCCCTGGGCGCGCTGGTCGCCCGCCGGGCCCGCCGGGAGGTCACCGCCAGCGTTCTGCGGATCGGAGAGGAATGATGCCCAGCCTGACCCGGCTACGCGCCCACGCCGGACTGTGGACACTGGTCGCCGTGCTCGCGGGGCTCGCGGTCCTGGTGGCGGCCGCGGCAGGTCCGGCCATCGCCCGGGTCGAGGACCGGGCCCTGCGGAAGACGATCGAACAGGCCCGGTCGTACCTGGACCGGGACATCGTCGCCCTGCGGCCGTCCAAGCCCAGTCTGATGGGCATCCCGCCCACCCCGCCGGAGGAGTTCCTCACCGAGGTGGAACCGCTGCTGCTGCCACCGCTGCGGGATGTGGAGGAGGCGCGGTGGGCGTTCCAGCGCACGACCGTGGACACCTTCAACGGGGTCGGTGCCACGCTCACCGGTGACGGCGTGGTGGCGGCACCGGACGGGTTCGCCCCGGTCGTCACGCTGCTGTTCCAGCCGGATCTGGAACGGGAGCTGCGGCTGCTGTCCGGCCGTCCGCCGGCGACGTCGCCGGCGGACGGGGTCGTGGAGGTGCTGGTCGCCGCCGAGGTGGCCGAGGCGCTGGGGCTGCGGGCCGGTGGCGAGTACCTGCTGCACCCCGGCATTGTGGTGAACGAGCCCGACGTCGGGCGGTCCCCCAACGCGCTGGTCCTGCGGGTCAGCGGCGTGTTCCAGCCGCTGGACGTCACCGCGCCGGTGTGGGACCACGCCCGGTCGATACTCGACGTCGGGGTCACCAGCATCCCCCAAGGACTGCCGCCCCTGACCACCCTGCAGGCCACCTTCGTCACCGACCGGGAGGCGTTCGACCTGCTCATCGAGCGGGGCCTCACCGCCGCCCTGCGCCCCGAGACCGGGGCGAGGTTCCGGCTGTCGGCCGACCTGGTGGACGCGGCGTGGGTGCCGGGGGCGGTTGACGCTCTGGCGCGGCTGCAGACCACCGGCGTGGAGGAGCTCACGATCACCACGCGCCTACCCCGCCTGCTGGACGACTACCTGCGGCAGGCGGCCGCGGCGCGGGCGATCACCGCCGTCGCCACCGTCGGCATCCTGGCGACGCTGCTGGGCCTGCTGGTCCTCGCCGCCCGCCTGATCACCGACCGTCGCAGCGGGGAGCTGGCGCTGCTGCGGGCGCGGGGCGGGTCGGTGCCCGCGGTGGTACAGCGGCTGCTCGCCGAGGGGCTGTGGGTGCTGCCACCCGCGGTGTGCGCCGGGTGGCTGGCGTCCCGGGTGGTCCTGGGTGGTCCGGTGACGTCCGTGCCGGCCGCGGGAGAGCTGGTGGCGCCCGCGCTGGCCGCCGGGGTCGGGTTGCTCGTGGTGCCGATGGCCGGCATGGTCGCCGTGCGTGTCCACCGGCTGGTCGGCGACCGGGCCGACCTGTTCCGGCGCGAGTCCGGCCGGCGGCGGGGCGTGCGGCTGACCGCCGAGGTGACGGTCGTGGCGCTGGCGGTCACGGGTGTGGCGCTGACGCACCAGCGCGGGCTGACCCTCGCCGGAGTGGACCCGTACCTGTCGGCCGTCCCGGTGCTGCTCGCGGTCGCGACCGGGCTGGTGGCGCTGCGGATCTACCCGCTGCCGCTGCGGCTGCTCGCCGCCGCCACCCGCCGGATGCGGGGGGCGGTCGGCTTCGTGGCGCTGGCCCGGGCGGCACGGGCCGCTCCTGGGGCGGCGACGGCGCTGCTGGTACTGGTCCTGGCGGTGGCGGTGGGCGGCTTCGCGGGGGCGGTCAACTCCGGCGTGGCGCAGGCCCGCGACAGCGGCGCTGCGCAGGCCCTCGGCGCCGACGTCCGCGTGGTGGCGTCCGACATACCGCCGGAGGGGGTGTCGGCCGTCGCCGCGGTGCCGGGCGTCACCACGGTGGCGACCGTCAGCCGGGACGGCACCCTCGTCGACACCGGCCGGGAGGCCCCGCTACGGGAGGTCGCGGTGGTGGTGGTCGACGTCGAGGCGTACCAGCGTGTCCTGGCCGACCTGGGGGTCGGCGGTCGCCTGCCCGGCGAGCTGCTGTCCGCGGCGCCGGGGGCGGGACCGGTGCCGGTGCTCGCCCCCGCGGGCCTCGTGGCGCGCGGGGAGCTGGTGGTACGCCTCGGGGAGCGCGACTACCCGGTCCGCGTGGTCGGGGACGTCGCCGGGCTTCCCGGGCCGGACCGCGACCGGCGCTGGATGCTGGTGCCCCGCCAGGCGCTGGAGGACGCCCGGCCCGTCCACGAGCTGCTGGTGGCGGGCGACGGAGTGGATCCCGACCGGGTCCGCGAGGTGGTCGGGTCGCTGGCCCTCGACGCGGAGGTGTCCAGCGTGGTGGAGCTCCGGCGGCAGCTGGCCGACAGCGGCTTCAACGAGGGACTCAGGCTGGTGTTCGTCGCCGGGACCGTGGGCGGCGGGGCCGGGGCGGTGCTGGCGGTCACGCTCGCGCTGGTGGTGCAGGCCCGCCCGCGGGGCCGGGTGCTGTCGCTGCTGCGCACCATGGGCCTGTCGCACCGGCAGGCCCGGGCGCTGCTGCTGGCGGAGCTGCTGCCGGTGACCGCGGTGGCCGTGGCGGTGGGCGCCGCGGCCGGCCTGGCGACGCCGCTGCTGCTCGCGCCCGCGCTGGGCCTGGAGCGGTTCACCGGCGGGGTGCCGCTGGCGGTCGGCGCCGACCCGCTGGTGGTGGGCGTGCTCGGGGGAGCCGTGCTCGCCCTGGTGCTGCTCGGCGTGGTGGTGGAGAGCGGCGTCAACCGCCGGCTCGGGCTCGGGGACGTGCTCCGGGTGACCTGACCCGACGTGGTCGTCGTGCCCGGTGGGACCCGGGTGGACGAGCCGGTGGCGCCGGCGGCGGGCGCGCAGGTGACGGGGCGTGTTCCGGCCGTCGGGGGGTTTGCGCCCGGACCACGCCCCGTCAGCGTTCACTCACCGCTGCGCTGCTGCGGAATCTGCCCCTGCAGCAGGGCGCGGACCTCCGACTCGCGGTAGCGCCGGTGTCCGCCCAGGGTACGGATCGCGCTGAGCTTGCCCGCCTTTGCCCACCGGGTCACGGTCTTCGGGTCAACGCGGAACATGGATGCGACTTCTGCGGGGGTCAGCAAGGGCTCTGGTTCCTGCGTACGCGACGCCATCGGTATTCCTCCACTGTTGCCGGATCTCCCGCGGGGGTGCGGGAGGCCGCCCATCTACGCGCCGACGGCCGGGGTCGCCGGCCGCGTGCACGTCTCTATGGTCCGTCTAGTCCCCGATGTCCCACATGGTCCGAACGGCTGATAGTCATTGGATGTATGGGTGATGAATTTCCCATTTAACATACTTTGTCGTGCAAGAGTGCCCGTTATCAGGACGCGTGGAGAGCCGGGCGGCCACCGCACCGCCAGCGACCTCGGCCCGCAGGGCCGGCGCCAGGCCGCGGCACCGCTGCGGCGACCGGTCCACCGTCCGCCCCTTCGTAGCCGACCGCCAGCCAACGGTCACGGGACGTGCCTGGTGTCGCCGGTCGCGGATCATCCGACAGGTCGACGGGTCGCCGCCAGTCTATCGCCGCTCGGCAACTGAACGGAGCCAAACTGTCGCCGGTCGGACACCCGGACCTGCCGTGTCCGCCGTCCCCGCGGGCGTCTTCCCCGAGCGCGCCGGACGTCTACCCTCGGAGTATCAGCGACAACGCCGGTCACAACCGGCCCGCGCCCCACAAGGGTTCAGCGGAACATCCTGACAGGAGTAGACATGGGCGTTTTCTCCGAAGAGACCGGCCACGAGCAGGTCGTATTCTGCGAGGACAAGCGGACCGGACTGCGCGCGATCATCGGGATCTACTCCACCGCCCTGGGCCCCGCCCTGGGCGGTACGCGTTTCTACCCCTACGAGACGGAGCAGGACGCCATCCACGACGTGCTGGAGCTGTCCCGCGCCATGGCGTACAAGAGCTCGCTGGCCGGGCTCGACCTCGGCGGTGGCAAGGCCGTCATCTGGGGCGACCCGAACGAGATCAAGACCGAGGCGCTGCTGCGGGCGTACGGCCGGTTCGTGGAGTCGCTGGGCGGCAGGTACATCACCGCCTGTGACGTGGGCACCTACGTGCAGGACATGGACATCATCGCCCGCGAGACCCGCTACGTCACCGGACGCAGCGAGGTGTACGGCGGTGCCGGCGACTCGTCGGTGCTCACCGCCTACGGCGTCTTCCAGGGGATGCGGGCCGCCGCCGAGCACGTGTGGGGCTCGCCGAGCCTGCGCGGTCGGCGGGTGGGGATCGCCGGCCTGGGCAAGGTCGGCAAGCACCTTGCCCGCCACCTCCTCGAGGACGGTGCCACCGTCGTCGCCACCGACATCAGCGAGCAGGCACTGGAGTGGGCACGCACCCACCACCCGGAGATCGAGCTGGTCGACGACACCACCAAGCTGATCACATCCGAGCTCGACATCTACGCGCCGTGCGCCCTCGGCGGCGCGCTCAACGACGAGACCGTGCCCGTGCTGGCCGCCAAGATCGTCGCCGGTGCGGCGAACAACCAGCTGGCCCGTCCCGGGCTGGACCAGGACCTGGCCGCGCGCGGCATCCTCTACGTGCCCGACTACCTGGTCAACGCCGGCGGTGTGATCCAGGTGGCCGATGAGATCGACGGTTTCAACTTCGAGCGGGCGAAGTTGCGGGTCAGCGGGATCTACGACACCACCAAGCGGCTGCTGGCACAGGCCGAGGCCGAGAGGATCACGCCGGCCGCGGCCGCCGACCGGATGGCCGAGCAGCGGATGGCCGAGGTGGGCCGGCTGCGCACCATCCGGGTGTGATCCCCGTCGCGCACCATCCGGTGTGATCTTCCTGGGGTTCGCGCCGGTCCACGGCACCCCGCCCTGGATCGGCGCGACCCAGGGGGGTGAGGTGTCAACCGTGGCTCCCGCGAGGTACGGTAAGGCTACGAGAGATTCCGGACGTCATCGGGGCCGTTGAGTCGCCCCGAATTGTTTGCGAGGGGGTCGCCATGGGGCGCGGCCGAGCGAAGGCCAAGCAGACAAAGGTGGCCCGGGAGCTGAAGTACCAGTCCCCCAAGACCGACCTGGAAGCGCTTCAGCGTGAGCTTTCGGGCAACGGGAAGAGGTCGTCCGACCCGGAGGACCCGTACGCCTACGACCCGTACGCGGAGTACCTCGACGACGCGGACGAGGACGACGAGGAAGCGAGCTGGACCTCCCGGCGCTGACCGCCGCGTCCGTTGATCAGCCCGGGCCGGGGCCGCAGGACCGTGTCGCGGGCCCTGGGGGTGCCGTGTCGGCCAGGCTGCTCAGCGGGGGCGGTTGCTGAACTCCGTGAACTGGGTGGTGAACACGTCGGTCCACCTGGGCCACGCCTGCGACCGGGCCCGTTCGGCGCGCACCGCCTCCGCCTGAGCCACCAGTGGGGCCAGGCCGTCGGCGGCCGCCCGCACCCGTTCGGCGAGTGAGCCGCCGGGCGCGCCGGACGGGCCGTCGTGGTCCTTCCCCTCGGCGTGGGCCGTCTCCCGCTCCAGTGGGGGCACCGGGCGCGCGGGAGAGGGGGCCGGCCATCCGCGGGTCTCGGCCGCGTCGGGCTTGCGCTCCTCCCGGGTGCCGTACGGGTGCGACGGCGAGAGCGCCTGCTGGTCAGCGACGGACCCCGCTGCTTCGGGCATGGTCGAGCACCCCTTCCAACAGGTGGATCTTGGTGTTCAGGCAGTGCTGAGTCTGCGTGACGTCGAACCGGCCGAACTCGAAGTACCGGTTGGACGCGTGTGCGCCCCCGCAGAACCCGAAGTAAGGGCATGTGGCGCGGCACTTCTCCACGCCGGCGAAGTACTCCGCCAGCCAGCCGGTCGGCGACTCCGCGCGGGCGACGATCTCGTCCAGCGGTGTGGTGAGCACGTTGCCCAGGGCGAAGTCGCCGTACCCGGGCGCTGAGTCGAAGCCCGCCAGCTCCGGGGAGAAGAGGACCACCCGGCCGTCGTGCGCGATGGTCGGCACCGGGTCGCGGCGACGGGGGAGCACCGTGTCCTCCTCACCCCGCAGCGCGGCGGCCAGGTAGTAGAGGGACCATTCGATCTCGCGCAGCTCCATGCACGGGTTCTCGCGCCAGGCGGCGGTCAGCTCCGACCAGAAGCCGCGGACCGCCTCCGGGTCGCGGTGGTTGTCCCGGTCGTTGACGCCCTCGCGTTCCTCGATGTTGATGCCGAGCCAGTAGCAGCCCAGCTCACAGAAGTACTCGTAGAGCCGGCGGCCGAGCTCGGGGCGGGGGTCCGACACCACGCAGATGACGGCGAACCGGATCCCGTGGCGGCGCAGGGCGTCGACGCCGCGCATGATGCGCTCGTACGCCGGGACGCCCCGGCGGTCCCGGCGCCGGGCGGTCAGGTCCGGCGGCCCGTCGACGCTGATCCCGATCTCCATCTCGTGTGCGAGGAAGAACTCGCACCACCGGTCGTCGATGAGCGTGGCGTTGGTCTGGACGTGGTGCTCGATCCCCTTGCGGAACGGCGCCATCAGGGCGGCCAGATGCTCCCGTCCGGCCGCGAGCGGCTCGCCGCCGTGCCACACCACCGAGAAGCGCTCCACCTGCTCCGCCCAGGCGTTGACGGTGCGCGCCGTGGCCTCCGCCACCGCCACCGACATCCGCCGCTCAACCGTCCGGTGCGGGAGGTAGCAGTAGGTGCAGTCCAGATTGCACAACGTCGTGGGTTGCATGAGGACGTAGGACGGGATGTCGACGACACCCTGCATCCCGGTCCATCGCGGCACAGTGGCGCCTCCTCTCCCCCGTGGCACCGCGGTGGCGTCGCGGCCTCCGGACGGCGCGGCCACGCGACCCGCAACGCCACCGTGGCAGCGACCGTGCGGCGGCGCACGGTCCCAGGCTAGGCCACGCCACGGACCGAGGTAAAGACCTCGCATATGCCGCAGAGTCGCAGGCTGGCAGGGCGTCTCGCCAGCGTCTGCCGTGCGTCGGTAGCCCGGGAGCCTCCGTCCGACGGACCTCGGAGGACGGTCAACACCGGTGGCCGGCGGGCAGACGGGCACACGTGCCGGGCGGGTCGGCCGTCCGGTGGTCAATGGCCGCGGTCGGAGGCCGGGTGGTCGATGGCCGCGGTCAGGGGCCGGGGTCGGTCGCCCGGATCGGTTGCTGCGGTCAGCCGCCGGCGTACGAGCCGACCATCTGCACCTGCCCGGTCCCCTCCACAATCTCGCCGGCGATCCACGCGTCGACCTTCCGGCCACGGAGGAACGCCAGCGCCCGGTCGGCCTCGGCGGGCGCGACCACCGCCAGCATGCCGATGCCCATGTTGAAGGTCGACTCCATCTCCGCGTCGTCGATGCGTCCGCGGCGCTGGACCACGTCGAAGATGGGCTGCGGCCGCCAGGTGGAGCGGTTGATCACGGCATCCACATGGGACGGGAGGACCCGGACCAGGTTGCCCGGGATGCCGCCGCCGGTCACGTGGGCGAAGGCGTGCACCTCGCTCTCCTTGAGCAGGTCCAGGCAGTCCCGGGTGTAGATGCGTGTCGGCGTCAGCAGCTCCTCGCCCAGCGTGCGCTGGTGGCCGAGGTCGTCGATGACCGAGTCGAGCCGCAGCCGGCCGGCGCCGAGCAGGACGTGCCGGACCAGGGAGTAGCCGTTGGCGTGCAGGCCGGACGAGCCCATGGCGATCACGACGTCGCCGACCTGGACCCGGTCCCGGCCGAGCAGCTCGTCCTCCTCCACCACCCCCACGCCGGTGGCGGCCAGGTCGTACTCGTGGGGAGCCATGGCGCCGGGGTGCTCGGCGGTCTCACCACCGATGAGCGCGCACCCGGCCGCCTGGCAGCCCAGCGCGACACCGGCGCCGATCTCGGCGACCTTGTCCGGCTGGACCTCCCCGCAGGCGACGTAGTCGAGCAGGAACAGCGGCTCGGCGCCGCAGGTGACGATGTCGTCGACGACCATCGCCACCAGGTCCAGCCCGACCGTGTCGTGGATGTCCATCGCCTGGGCGATGAGCAGCTTGGTGCCCACGCCGTCGGTGGAGGACGCCAGGATCGGGTTGCGGTACTTCGACGTGTCCAATCGGAACAGTCCCGCGAAGCCGCCGAGGTCGCTCAACACCTCCGGACGACGGGTCCGGTGGACCTGCGACTTGAGGCGCTCCACCGCCTGCTCGCCGGCGTGGATCGACACGCCCGCGTCGGCGTAGGTGACGGTGCGCTTCCGGCGGGCGCGTCGGGAACGGGCGCTCCACGGTGTGGCGCGCCGGCGTGCCGTGCCGCCGGACTCCTCGGTCCGCTCGCTCACGTGGGTCACCTGTCACCCCTTACTGGCCGCTCGCCCGGCCGGTGGACCGTACCGCCTGCTCCGGCGGTTCCTCCGGCTCCGGGCAGCCAACACCGGCGGCCGGGGAGGTCCCGGCCACGCGCCGGCCGACACCTTCGAGAACGTGCTTGCCGATCAGGTGCCCGGTCGGAAGCTCGATCGGGTACTCGCCGTCGAAGCAGGCCCGGCACAACCGTGTCCGCGGCTGCTCGGTCGCGGCGATCAGGCCGTCCAGGGACACGAAGCCGAGGGAGTCCGCGCCGATGGAGCGGCGGATGCCGTCGACGTCCATGCCGCTGGCGATGAGCTCGGCCCGGGTCGCGAAGTCGATGCCGTAGAAGCACGGCCAGCTGACCGGCGGCGCGGAGATGCGCACGTGTACCTCCACCGCGCCCGCCTCGCGCAGCATCCGGACGATCGCCCGCTGGGTATTGCCGCGCACGATCGTGTCGTCCACGACCACCAGCCGCTTGCCGCGCACGTTGTCGCGCAGCGGGTTGAGCTTGAGCCGGATGCCCAGCTGGCGGAGCGTCTGCGAGGGCTGGATGAAGGTCCGGCCGACGTACGAGTTCTTGACCAGGCCGGAGCCGTACGGGATCCCGGACTCCTCCGCGTACCCGATGGCGGCCGGGATCCCGGACTCCGGTACGCCGATGACCATGTCGGCCTCCGCCGGGTGCTCCCGGGCGAGTGCCCGGCCGATCGCCACCCGGGCGGCGTGCACGTTGCGCCCGGCCAGGGTGCTGTCCGGCCGGGCGAGGTAGACGTACTCGAACAGGCAGCCCTTCGGCTCGGGGGGTGCGAACCTGGCCGACCGCAGGCCGTGCTCGTCGATGGCCAGCAGCTCGCCCGGTTCCACCTCCCGCACGAACGTGGCGCCGACGATGTCCAGCGCCGCCGTCTCGCTGGCGACCACCCAGCCGTTGGACAGCCGGCCCAGCACCAGCGGCCGGACGCCGTGGGCGTCCCGGGCGGCGTAGAGCGTCGACTCGTCGAGGAACACGAAGCTGAACGCGCCCCGCAGGGTGGGCAGCACGCGCAGCGCCGCCTCCTCGACCGACAGGTCCGGGTACGCGGCGAGCAGCGCGGTGACCAGGGCGGTGTCCGAGGTCGCCTCGGAGTCGCACGCCAGGCCGAGCTCGGCGACCCGACGGGCGAGCTGTGCGGAGTTGACGAGGTTGCCGTTGTGGGCCAGGGCGATCGTCGTGCCGGCGCCGGTGGCGCGGATGGTCGGCTGGGCGTTCTCCCACGTGTTGGCGCCGGTGGTGGAGTAGCGCGTGTGGCCGATCGCCAGGTGGCCGCGCAGGCTGTCGAGGGTCGCCGCGTCGAAGACCTGCGTCACCAGACCGAGGTCCTTGTAGACGACGACTCCCGAGCCGTCGCTGACGGCGATGCCGGCCGCCTCCTGGCCGCGGTGCTGCAGCGCGTGGAGGCCGAAGTAGGTGAGGTTGGCCACCTCTTCGCCGGGTGCCCAGACCCCGAAAACCCCGCATTCTTCGCGAACTTCCGGCTGCAGAAGCTCGTGCTCCTGCAGCGGGCCGCCGTCTCGGGGCACGTGCCGCTCCTCGGGCTTGCCGTGTCTGACTCGCACCAGTGTACGCGAGTCGACTGATTACTGATAGCCACGCGCCGGTGCCACCACGTAGCGGTCCGGTGCGCGACCCATCTCTACCATACCGGTAGATACGGCGATAAGTCAGTACGGTTGCCGCTGGCGCTGATCCGGCCGTCGGCGACCGCCTTGTGCCACGACTCCCGGCCGGTCGCCACCGCCACCCAGGTCAGCGGGTCGGTCTCCACCACGTTCGGAGGGGTGCCCCTCGTGTGGCGGGGTCCGGCCACGCACTGGACGGCACCGTACGGCGGCACCCTGACCTCGACCGCCCGACCCGGCGCCACTGCACTCAGCGCACGCAGCAGGTCACGCACCGCAGTGGCGAGCACGGCCGGCTCGGGCTGGCGACCGTGGTCGAGGTCGTCGAGGACGGCCGCAACCGCGGCGGATTTTTGGTGCTTCCCGGGCACGCCGGGACGATACGTCGTGCCATCACCGGTGTCCACCGGTCCCCGGGTCGCGCGCGGTGCCATGGACAAGGCATAGTTTTCGGCGGAGTCCGCACGCCTGCCGCCCGCTCGCGGATGGCGGGGGAGCGTGCGGCGGCGACTTCGGAGGTTTGGACGTGACTGTACACCGGGCGGCCAGGAGCCGCCGCGCCTCGGTCGCCGCCGGAATCGTGGTGGGGGCGCTACTCGTCCTCCCCGCGCCGGCCCTCGCCCAACCGCAGCAGCTCGACCTCCAGAACATCGGCGGCGTCACGATGCGGGTCGGTGGCAGCGCCACCATCCCGATCGTCATCACGAACAACGGCGAGAACGACGCCACCAACGTCACCTTCACGGTGAGGGTCGAGCGCCAGCTCGCGGACATCGGCGTGCACATCGCCAGCTCGAGCGCCGGTGCCGATTCGCGGTGCAACAGCTCGGGCAGCGAGATGGACTGCACCGTCCCGGTGGTGCCGGGAAACGGCGGATCCTGGAGCGGCTCGGTGCAGCTCGCGGTCGACCGGGGCAGCCCGCTCGCCCCCGGCGACACCCGCAACGGCCAGGGCGAGGTCCGCCTGACGGGGGTCGGAGGAGGTGACGTCAGTTCCTTCACCATCCGCGTGCAGGGTCCGGACAAGCCGCCGGCGGTCAAGGAGATTTCGGGAACGGTCACCGACCAGGACACCGGTGAGCCGATCGCGAACGCCACGGTGGTTCTCGTCGACGGCGCCGAGAACGAGCACCGGGTCGGCACCGACGGCCAGGGCAGGTTCCGGTTCACCGGGGACATCGCTCCCGGGACCTTCGGTCTGCTCGCGCTGAAGGACGGCTACGAGGGCAACGACTTCGTCGGGGATGCCGGTGCCGGCCAGGCGGTCACCGGCATCCGCCTGACCGCCAGGAAGATCGCCCCCAGCCCGACCGCCACGCCCACGCCGTCCGCCTCCGCCGACCCCTCCGCGTCCGCCAGCGCGGCGGCGAGCCCGACCCCCGCGGCCGATGACGAGGAGTCGGGTGGGCGGACCTTCTTCACCACCCTCATGATCATTCTCGGGAGCATCCTGCTGCTGGCGGGCGTCGGCGTGATCGCCTACCTGGTCTGGCGCCGCTTCCGCGGCGAGGACGAGGACTTCGACGAGGCGCCGGACCCCACGTCCGGCCCGCGCGGTCCCCGGCCCACCCCCGGCAGCCACGGCGTCTACCGCCCGAGCCCCACCCAGGTCCTGAGCGGTGCCCAGCCCACCCAGGTGATCAATACCGGGACCTCCGGGCTGCCCGCGGTCGGTCCACGGCCGGCGTTGGCCGACGCTCCCACGATGGTCCAGCGCTCCCCGTCCGACGCGCCGACCATGATCCAGCGCCCCGCGGCCAGCGACGACGCCACCACCGTCCTGCCCCGGCAGGGCGAATCGCCCCCGGGTCCGCACCCGCCCCGTCCGGCCGTCCCGGAGTACGGCGGCCGGCACAGCGCGCCCACCACTCCGGCGCCGGCCAGCGGACCCTACGCCGGGACCGCGCCGGACGGCACCGGGTACGGCACGTCCAGCGGGTACGGCACCTCCCAGAGCTACGGCGGTCCGGCGGCACCGCGCCACTACCAGCCCGCCTCCGCTCCTCCGGTGACGGACCAACCGACCTACGGCGGCTACGGCCCGGACCCGTACACGCCGCAGGGTTCCGCGTACCACCACGCCGGCTACGAGGGGGCGCACCGGACCGAGCCCACCCCACCCACCTCCGGTGGCGGGTACGGCCAGCCGACGTACGGCGGTTCCGGGTACGGCGGCGCGGACTACGGCTCCCAGGGGTACGGCTCGAACTCCCAGGGATACGGCGCCGACTCCTCGGGATACGGCTCGGCCGGGTACGGGCAGTACCCGCCGGCCGGGTACGGGCAGCCGGCTCCGCAGTCGTCGCCGCCGGGCCAGGCCGGGTACGCGGCACCGACACCGCAGTACGGCGATCCGTACGGCCAGTCCGGGTACGGCCAACCCGGCTACGGGCAGCAGGGGTACGGCGAGGGGGCGACCGCCTCACCCGGTGGCCAGCCCGACGACCGCCACCAGGGCCCGACCGGGTACGAGGACCCGGCCGCGCGGGACCGTCACGCGTCGGAGCGGCGGCGGCTCGACTGGCTCGACGACTGACCGGTCGGGCGTCGGACCCGCACTCTCCTCCCTCGGCGTCCGAGCCGCGGGAGCGGCCCGCCGGCGGGCCGTCACCCTCCGCTGGCGGGGTCGCCTCCGGTCGAGGTGGCCGGGGCGTCCGCGTCTGAGGTGGTCGGGGCCTCGGCGTCCGCGGCACCGGCGCCACCGTCGCTGCCGCCGTCCCGTCCGGCCCCGGCCGCACCCGCGACGTCCGTGCCCTCCGTACCATCCCCGTCAGCGCCGTCCCCGCCGCCCTGCCCGGTCTCCGCCGCGGCAGCGGCGGCGGCAGGGTCCGTACCGTCACCCCGGTCGCTGTCGCCGTCGGCCGCATCGGGCCGCTCCCGCGCGGGCCTGGGGCCGCTGCCGAACAGGCCCGGCAGCGTGGCCGACCACGACCGGCGCAGCTCGTCCAGCGGGATCTGGAACAGCCCGGCCACCTCCAGCGGGGTGTCCGGACCGGTGACCACGCCCAGCGGCGTCCACGGCACGCCCATCTCGTTGCACAGGCCGACGAACGCGACCTCGCGCCCGCGGGGGACGCTCACCAGCACCCGCGCGCTGGACTCGCTGAACAGCAGCACCGCCGGGTCGTCCCGGAACTCGTCCGGGACCGCGATCACCGCCCCCGACCCGTACCGCAGGCAGGCCTCCGCCAGCGCCTGGACCAGGCCGCCCTCGGACAGGTCGTGGGCGCTGCTCAGGTGACCCACCTGGTTGGCCCGCGCGATGAGGTCGGCCAGCCGCCGCTCCGCGGCCAGGTCCACCGCGGGCGGCGTGCCGCCCAGGTGACCGTGGACGACCCACGCCCACTGCGACCCGGAGAGCTCCTCGCGGGTCTCGCCGAGAAGGATCAGCACGTCCCCGTTCTCCCGCAGGCCCATCGGGACCCGACGGGCGGCGTCCTCGAGGATCCCCAGCACGCCCACCACCGGCGTGGGGTTGATCGCCGCCGTGCCGGTGGAGTTGTAGAAGCTGACGTTGCCGCCGGTCACCGGGATGCCCAGGGCCTCGCAGCCGTCGGCGAGCCCGCGGACCGCCTCGGCGAACTGCCACATCACCCCGGGGTCCTCCGGCGAGCCGAAGTTGAGGCAGTTGGTCACCGCCACCGGGGTCGCGCCGGTCACCGCCACGTTGCGGTACGCCTCGGCCAGCGCGAGCTGCGCCCCGGTGTACGGGTCGAGCCGGCAGTACCGGCCGTTGCCGTCCACCGACAGCGCCACCGACAGCCCGGTGGTCTCGTCCAGGCGGACCACGCCGGCGTTCTCGGGCTGGGCCAGCACGGTGTTGCCCATGACGTACCGGTCGTACTGCTCGGTGACCCAGGTCTTGTCGCACAGGTCGGGGGAGCTGACCACCTGCAGCACCTGCGCCCGCAGCGTCTCGCCGTCGCGCGGCCGGGGCAGCGTCTCGGCCCGGTCGGCGCGCAGCAGCACCAGGTCCGCCGGCTCGCGCATCGGCCGGGCGTACACCGGCCCCTCGTCGGCCAGGCTCGCCGGCGGCACGTCCACCACCCGCTGCCCGTGCCAGCTGACGGTCAGCCGGCCGGTGTCGGTCACCACGCCGATCGAGGTCGCGGGCACGCCCCACTTGTCGGCGATCTTCTTCACCCGCTCCAGGTGCTGGGGCGCCACGATCAGAAGCATCCGCTCCTGTGACTCGCTGGCGAGGATCTCGTGGGGCGCCATCGACGGCTCGCGCAGCGGCACCTTCTCCAGGCGCACGTCCATGCCGGTGCCGGCGGCGGCGGCGGTCTCCGACAGCGCGCAGGTGAGCCCGGCGCCGCCGAGGTCCTGCACCGCCACGACCAGGTCGGCGGCGTACATCTCCTGGCACGCCTCGATGAGCAGCTTGCCGGTGAACGGGTCGCCCACCTGGACGCTGGGGCGGCGCTCCTCGGCCTCCTCGGTGAAGGTGGCGCTGGCCAGGACCGACACGCCGCCGATGCCGTCGCGGCCGGTGCGGGCGCCCAGCAGCAGGATGATGTTGCCGGGTCCGGTGGCGGCCTTGCGCTGCATCTGGCGGATCGGCATCACGCCCAGGCACAGCGCGTTGACCAGCGGGTTGCCCTGGTAGGACGGGTCGAACGCGACCTCCCCGCCGACGTTGGGCAGGCCCAGGCAGTTGCCGTAGCCGCCGATGCCGGCCACCACCCCGGTGACCACCCGGGCGGTGTCGGGATCCTCGGGCGCGCCGAACCGCAGGGAGTCCATGACCGCGATCGGCCGCGCCCCCATCGCCAGGACGTCGCGGACGATGCCGCCCACGCCGGTCGCGGCGCCCTGGTACGGCTCGATGAACGACGGGTGGTTGTGCGACTCGATCTTGAACACCACGGCGAGGTCGTCGGAGACCCGCACCACGCCCGCGTTCTCCCCCATGCCGGCCAGCAGGCGGTCGGACGGCGGCGCCTTCTGCGCGAACTGCCGCAGGTGCATCCGGCTGGACTTGTAGGAGCAGTGCTCGCTCCACATGATCGCGTACATCGCCAGCTCGGACTGGGTGGGCCGCCGGCCCAGGATCTCCCGGATCCGGAGGTACTCGTCCTCCAGCAGGCCCAGCTCCGCGTACGGCTGGACGACGTCGGGGGTGGCCTCGGCGTGCTCGACGGTGTCGACGACGTGGGCCCCGGTCGAGGCGGTCATGCCGGCGCCCCGGCCAGGTGCTTGACGAGCGAGGTGAAGAACGCCAGCCCGTCGGTGGAGGGGCCGGTCAGCGCCTCGACGGCGTGCTCCGGGTGGGGCATGATGCCGACCACGTTGCCCGCCTCGTTGGAGATCGCGGCGATGTCCCGGGCCGAGCCGTTCGGGTTGCCGCCGACGTACCGCGCGACCACCCGGCCGCTGGCCTCCAGCTCGTCCAGGGTCGCGTCGTCCGCGACGTAGCAGCCCTCCCCGCTCTTGATCGGGATGAGGATCTCCTGCCCGGGCCGGAACTCGCCGGTCCAGGCGGTGCGGGTGGACTCGATCCGGATCCACTGGTCCCGGTTGCGGAAGTGCAGGTGCCGGTTGCGGATCAGCGCACCGGGCAGCAGGTGCGCCTCGCACAGGACCTGGAAGCCGTTGCAGATCCCCAGCACCGGGACGCCCGCCCGGGCGGCGATCGCCACCTGCTCCATGACCGGGGAGAACCGGGCGATCGCACCGGGGCGCAGGTAGTCACCGTACGAGAAGCCGCCGGGCAGGATCACCGCGTCCACCATCAGGGGCGTGCGGTCCGCGTGCCACAGCGACACCGGCTCGGCGCCGGCCAGCCGCACCGCGCGAGCGGCGTCCCGGTCGTCGAGCGAGCCGGGGAAGGTGACGACGCCTACCCTCACCAGTCTTCCTCAACCCTCACCGTGTAGTCCTCGATCACCGGGTTGGCCAGCAGCCGCTCGGCGATCCGGCGCGCCTTCTCGGTGTCCGGCTGGCCGTCGAACATCAGCTCGATCCGGCGCCCGATCCGGACGGAGATCACGTCGTCGATGCCGAGCCGGGGAAGCGCGTCAGCGACCGCCTGACCCTGTGGGTCGAGAATCTCCGGCTTCAACATGACGTCCACGACGACGCGCGCCATGGCTCCTCCCCGTGGATAGCGGCGGTGCGGCGGTGCGGCCACCGCCAAGATTAACGTCCGGTGGATCGGTGTGCACCGCTGGACCGCGGGCGGTCAGGTGAGCGCGGACACCAGCGTCGCGACCGCCAGCACCGCGCAGACGCCCGCGGCGACGTAACGGATCACCGACAGTCGGATCCGGCGCAGGATTGCCCGACCGAGCAGGACGGCGGCGCCGGAGACGCCAGCCAGCGCCGTCCACGCCCCGACGGCCACCGCGGTGGCCGGTTGCCCGCTGGCCACCAGCCCGGCGACGAGGAGCTGGGTCAGGTCCCCCCACTCCGCGGTCGCGATCAGGAGGAAGCTGGCACCGAACGCCCGCCAGCCGTGGCGCAGCTGGCGGATCCGGTGCCCGTACTTCTGCTCCTGCTCCCGCTCGGCCTCCTCCGCCCGGCGGGCCGACCGCAGCATGATCACCGCACCGGTGGCGAACAGCCCGGCCGCCACCAGTCGCACGGGCAGCTCCGGCAGCAGCCCCACCAGGCCGCCGGCGGCCACCGCCACGACCACCTGGACGGCGAACGCGCTGACCACGCCGAGCCACACCGGCCACGGTCGGTACCGGGTGGCCAGCACCAGGGTGGCGACGAACGTCTTGTCCGGCAGCTCCACGGGGGCGATCACCGCCAGAGCCGTGCCGGCCGCCACCAACCACTCCACGGCTGCCGAGTCTGGCACCCGCCCGGCGGGCGGGCCGCGGCGGTAAGGTTCCGGCGTGACCGCCGTCCCACCGCCCCCGCCCGAGCCGGCGGACCACCGGACACTCACGCCGGCGGAGCCGGCGGACCACTGGACGCCGGCCCCCACGGAGCCGGTGGACCACCGGACACCGCCCTCGCCGGCGGCGCGGTCCGGGCGGTCGCACCGGAGTGGGACGACCGCGGGCCTGCTGCAGCTGTTTCCCGGCGTGGTCCTGCTCGGCGGCTTCGGCCGGCTCTACACCGGCCACACCAGCCTGGGTGTCGCCCAGCTGCTCACGGGCGTCGTCATCGGGTGGGGCACGATCTGCGCGAGCTCGATGGCCGGCTTCCCCGCGACCGTCCCGACCGCGGCGATCGTCTTCTGTGTCTGGGCGTGGTACCTCGTGGACGCGCTGGCGTTGATCTTCGGGCGGCCGGAGGACGGTGACGGGCGCCGGCTGCGGCCCTGACCGGGCTCAGAGCGTCGGCGCCGGGACGTAGGCGGCGGCGTCCGGGTACCGGGCGACGATCTCCTCCACGGCCGTGGCGACGGCGGCGACCTGGTCCCCGGCGGCGCCGACGAACGCCGACCGGTCCGCCACCAGCTCCTCGATCTCCGCCCGGCTCAGCCGCAGCCGGCCGTCGGCGGCGAGCCGGTCGAACAGGTCGTTGTCGGTCGTGCCCCGCTCCCGCATCGCCAGCGCCACCGCCACCGCGTGCTCCCGGATCACCTCGTGGGCCAGCTCGCGACCCACGCCCCGGGCCACGGCCGCCAGCAGGATCCGGGTGGTGGCGAGGAACGGGAGGTACCGGTCCAGCTCGCGGGTGATCACCGCCGGGTAGGCGCCGAACCCGTCCAGCACCTCCAGGAACGTCTGGAACAGGCCGTCGGCGGCGAAGAACGCGTCCGGCAGCGCCACCCGCCGCACCACCGAGCAGGACACGTCCCCCTCGTTCCACTGGTCGCCGGCGAGCTCCGCGACCATCGAGGCGTAGCCGCGCAGCACCACCGCCAGGCCGTTGATCCGCTCGCTGCTGCGGGGGTTCATCTTGTGCGGCATCGCGGAGGAGCCGACCTGGCCGGGCCGGAACCCCTCGGTGACCAGCTCGTGCCCGGCCATCAGCCGCACGGTCAGCGCCAGCGAGGACGGCGCGGCGGCGAGCTGGACCAGTGCCGACACCACGTCCAGGTCCAGCGAGCGGGGGTAGACCTGGCCGACGGAGTCCAGCACCCGGCTGAACCCCAGGTGGGCGGCGACCCGCCGCTCCAGCTCGGCCAGCGCGGCGCGGTCGCCGCCGAGCAGGTCGAGCTGGTCGGCGGCGGTGCCGACCGGGCCCTTGATGCCCCGCAGCGGGTACCGGGCGATCAGCTCCTCCAGCCGCTGGTAGGCGAGCAGCAGCTCCTGGGCGGCGGTGGCGAACCGCTTCCCGAGCGTGGTCGCCTGGGCGGGGACGTTGTGGGTGCGGCCCACCATGGTCGTGCCGGCGTAGGTGACCGCCAACCGCGCCAGCCGGGCCAGCGCCGCGACCGTACGGTCCCGCATGAGCAGCAGGGACGAGCGGATCTGCATCTGCTCGACGTTCTCGGTGAGGTCCCGGGACGTCATTCCCTTGTGGAGGTGCTCGTGGCCGGCCAGCGCGCAGAACTCCTCGATCCTGGCCTTGACGTCGTGCCGGGTCACCCGTTCGCGGGCGGCGATGGAGGCGAGGTCGACCCGGTCCAGCACCGCCTCGTACGCCTCGACGACCCCGTCGGGGACGGGCACTCCCAGGTCACGCTGCGCCCGGAGGACGGCCAGCCACAGCCGTCGCTCGGCACGCACCTTCTCCTCCGGGGACCACAGCGCCACGAGCTCCGGGGAGGCGTACCGCTGCGCCAGCACGTTGGGTACCTGCGCCTTGTCCACGCCCTCATCTTGCCCGCCGGGACAGGGGCGGGGTGACGGCGGTGAGGAGGGCGGCGGGAGCCGGCGACGTCAGCGCTCGAGGATGGCGGCGACGCCCTGGCCGCCCGCGGCGCAGATGGAGATCAGGCCGCGGCCGGAGCCCTTCTCGGCGAGCAGCTTCGCCAGCGTGGCGACGATGCGCCCGCCGGTGGCGGCGAACGGGTGTCCGACCGCCAGCGAGGACCCGGTGACGTTGAGCTTCGACCGGTCGATCGAGCCCAGCGGCTCGGTGCGGCCCAGCCGCGTGGTGCAGAACTCCTTGGACTCCCAGGCGGCGAGGGTGGCGAGCACCTGCGCGGCGAACGCCTCGTGGATCTCGTAGAAGTCGAAGTCCTGCAGCGTCAGCCCGTGCCGGTCCAGCAGCCGGGGTACGGCGTACGCGGGCGCCATCAGCAGCCCCTCCTCGCCGTTGACGAAGTCCACCGCGGCGGTCTCCGCGTCCACGAACCAGGCCAGCACCGGTAGGCGGTGCGCCTTCGCCCACTCCTCCGAGGCCAGCAGCACCAGGGCGGCGCCGTCGGTCAGCGGTGAGGAGTTCCCGGCGGTCATCGTCGCCTCGCCGGGCAGGTTCCGGCCGAACACCGGCGGCAGCGCGGCGAGCTTCTCCAGCGACGTGTCCGGGCGCAGGTTCTGGTCGCGGGTCAGTCCGAGGTACGGGGTGATCAGGTCGTCGAAGAACCCCCGCTCGTACGCGGCGGCCAGCCGCTGGTGGGAGGCGAGCGCCAGCTCGTCCTGGGCCTGCCGGGTGATGCCCCACTGCTGGGCGGTCAGCGCCATGTGCTCGCCCATCGACATCCCGGTGCGCGGCTCGGCGTTGCGCGGGATCTCCGGCCGGAACGCCTGCAGCGGCCGCAGCTTGCGGGCGGCGGCGAGCTTGCCCCGCACGCTGCGGGCGGCGTTGATCTCCAGCAGGGCCCGGCGCATCCGCTCGTTGACCGCCAGCGGCGGGTCGGAGACGGTGTCGACCCCGCCGGCGATCCCGACCTCGATCTGACCCAGCGCGATCTTGTTGGCGACGAGGATGACCGCCTCCAGCCCGGTGCCGCACGCCTGCTGGATGTCGTAGGCGGGCGTGCGGTGGTCGAGCCTGGACCCGAGCACCACCTCGCGGGTCAGGTTCCAGTCCCGGGCGTGCTTGAGCACCGCGCCCGCGACGACCTCCCCGACCCGCTCGCCCGCCAGCCCGAACCGCGCGACGAGACCCTCGAGCGCGGCGCCCAGCATGTCCTTGTTGCTCGCGGCCGCGTACGGGCCGTTGGCGCGCGCGAACGGGATGCGGTTGCCGCCGAGGATCGCCACTCGCCTGGTCATCGTCTCTTCTCGCCTCCGCGCAGCCGGTGGTCCGGGCTGGGTACCTGCCCGATCCTACCCGCGAGTAGGCTTGCCGTATGGCCGACAGGTACGCCAACTTCGCCCGCACCGCTGCCGGTCGGGCCCTGGTCAAGCGGCTCGGCCTGCCCGCGCCGCCGACCCTGCGCCGGTACCGGCCGGGTGACCCGCTGGTGAGCGGACCGGTGCTGCTCGGCGGGGTCGCCGGCGGCCGGGTGACCGGCCCGCTGGCCGAGCTGCTCGGCGCCGCCGGCGTGGAGGTGGCCGAGCCGGGCACGGAGCCGGACGGGCGCCAGCCGATGTACGCCGCGGCGCTGTTCGACGCCACGGCCCTGTCCGACACCGCTGGCCTGCGGGCCCTGTACGACTTCTTCCACCCGTACGCCCGCAGCCTCTACCCCTGCGGCCGGGTGATCGTGTTCGGCACGCCGCCGCAGGACGCCGGCTCGGTGTCGGCCGCGGCCGCCCAACGGGCGTGCGAGGGCTTCGTCCGTAGCGTCGGCAAGGAGTTCGGGCGCGGGATCACCGCCCAGCTGGTACGGGTCGCGCCCGGCGCCGAGAGCGGCGTGGAGTCCACCGTCCGGTTCCTGCTGTCCGCCCGGTCCGCGTACGTCTCCGGGCAGGTGATCCGGATCGACCAGGCCCCGGTGACCGCACCGGCGGACTGGGACCGGCCGCTGGACGGCAAGGTCGCCCTGGTCACGGGCGCGGCCCGGGGGATCGGGGCGGCGCTGGCGCGGGTGCTGTCGCGGGACGGGGCGCACGTGGTCTGCGTGGACCTCAGCGACGCCGGCGAGGAGCTGGCGCGCGTGGCCAACGAGGTCAAGGGCACCGCGCTGCAGGCGGACCTGACCGCCGACGACGCGCCACAGCGGGTCGTCGAGCACCTGCAGAGCCGGCACGGCCGCCTGGACGTCCTGGTGCACAACGCCGGCATCACCCGCGACCGCACCCTGGCCAACATGGACCCGCAGTGGTGGGACTCGGTGCTGGCGGTCAACCTCATGGCCATGGAGCGGCTCAACGACCGGGTGCTGTCCGGCTCGCTCATGCCCGAGGGCGGCCGGATCGTGTGCCTGTCGTCGGTCAGCGGCATCGCCGGCAACCGGGGCCAGACCAACTACGCCGCCTCCAAGGCGGGCGTGATCGGCCTGGTGGAGGCGCTCGCACAGGAGCTCGCGCCGCGCGGCGTCACCGTCAACGCGGTCGCCCCGGGGTTCATCGAGACGCGGCTGACCGCCCGCATGCCGCTGCTGGTGCGGGAGGCCGGCCGCAGGATGAACAGCATGGCGCAGGGCGGTCAGCCGGTGGACGTGGCGGAGACCGTGGCCTGGCTCGCCTCCCCAGGGTCGGCCGGCATCACCGGGCAGGTGGTACGGGTGTGCGGCCAGTCGCTGCTGGGGGCGTAGATGCGCACCGTCGAGCTGGAGCGGCCGCCGCGCCTGGGCGGGTTGTACCTGCGCGCCCTGGCGGGCCTGCTGCCCGGTCGCGGCGGCGGCGGGGAACGGGTCCCGGACACCGAGCTGGTGGTGCGGGGCGTGCGGGCCGAGGGCGCCCGCCTGGTGGCGTACGCGCGGGTGTGCGGCTTCGCCCTGACCGGCACGCTGCCGGCCACCTACCCGCACGTGCTCGCGTTCCCCCTGGCGCTGAAGCTCATGACCGCACCGGACTTCCCGTTCCCACCGACCGGGGTCGTCCACCTGGCGAACCGGATCGAGGTGCGCCGGCCGGTGCGCGATGCCGAGGCGCTGGACCTTGCGGTCCGGGTGGAGAACCTGCGCGCGCACCCGCGCGGCCGGCAGCTCGACGTGGTCGCTACGGCCACTGTAGATGGTGTCGAGGTGTGGCGGGACGTCTCCACGTACCTGCGGCGGGAGCGGACCGCGGCGGATGCGGCCGGGGAGGGTCCGCCGGCGTCGACGGCCGGGGAGGGTCCGCCGGCGTCGACGGCCGGTGCGGACGGTGCGCCGGCTGCGGCGGAGCGTGGCGACGGTCCGCCGGCGGCGCCCGGCGGTGGCGGAGCACCCGCGACCGACGGCGGCGGACAGCGCCGGGGCCGGACCGCGGAACCGGAGGGGACCCCGCCGGAGCCGACCGCGGTGTGGCGGGTGGCCGCTGACACCGGCCGCGCGTACGCGGCGGTCTCCGGTGACCGCAACCCGATCCACGTCTCCAACCTGGCGGCCCGCGCGTTCGGCTTCCGGCGCCGGATCGCCCACGGGATGTGGACGATGGCGCGGTGCCTGGCGCAGCTCGCGCCGAAGCTGCCGGAGGCGTACGTGGTCGACGTGACGTTCCGCTCGCCGATCCTGCTGCCGTCGACGGTGCACTTCCACGCGGCGCCGGAGCCGGACGGGTGGCGGATGTCCGTGACCGGCGCCACGTCGGGGCGTACCCACCTGGCCGGGCGCGTCACGCGGATCTGACCGGATGCGCCACACGGACGTGACCTCCGCGTCGCCGCACGGTATTGTTACCGGCGGGTAGCCACGATCCGAGGAGGGGCGAGCAGTGACCGACTTCAACCCGTCGACCATCCGATCCCTTTCGCCGGCCGACTTCGCGAAGCTGGTCAAGGCGACGCCCGACGCCACGATGGCGGAGGTCATGGCGGGCGAGCACCGCCGGTCCATTCTGGACGAGATCTTCAGCCGGTTCCCGGACCTGTTCCGGGCGGACAAGGCCGGCGGGACCAGTGCGGTCATCCACTGGGTCATCGGCGGGGGCCCCGACGGTGGATCGGACACCTACCAGGTCGTCATCGAGAACGGAACGTGCACCACGTCATCGGTGGCCGACCGCGAACCGCGCCTGACCATCACTCTGGGCGCGGTGGAGTTCCTCAAGGTGATCTCCGGCAACGCCAACCCGATGATGATGTTCATGAGCGGGAAGCTCAAGGCCAAGGGCGACCTCGCCCTGGCCGCGAACATCCCCAACTACTTCAACCTCCCCAAGGGCTGACGGCACGCCTCCGCCTTCCCCTGAGCCGGTGCGCGCGCCGGACTCTCCGCGTGCCGGCGGCACGGCCGCGTGTCCCTCCCCGACGGGCTCCGCATTCGTCCCGCAGACGACGGGGTGGTGCTCGTCACCGGGTACCGGCTGCCCGGCGTCGGGCTGAGTAGGTGGGACAGTGTCCCCTGGGCGGGCAGGGGCGCGGTCACCGTCTACGCGACCGGGATCCGCACCCGGTCGCGCACCGCGTCCAGGGCGATGTCGGTGCGGTGGTGTGACCCGGCGAGCCGGACCCCGGACACCAGCCGGTAGGCCTCCTCCCGCGCGGTGGCCAGGTCCGGACCGGTCGCCGTGCAGGCCACCACCCGGCCGCCGGCCGAGACCAGCACGCCGTCCTCGGGCCGGCGGGCGGTGCCCGCGTGCAGGACCCCCGGGCGGTCGGCGCCCACGACCGGGTCGCCGGTGCGGGGTGCCTGCGGGTACCCGGCGGACGCCACCACCACGGTCACCGCCGCTCCCGGGCGCCACCGCAGCGGCGGGTGGTCGGCCAGGTTCCCGGTGGCCGCGGCGTACAGCAGCCCGGCCAGCGGCGTCTCCAGCAGCGCCAGCACCACCTGCGTCTCCGGGTCGCCGAAGCGGCAGTTGAACTCCAGCACCCGGGGTCCGTGGGCGGTCAGCGCCAGCCCGGCGTAGAGCAGGCCCGTGTACGGCGTGCCGCGCCGCGACATCTCCGCCAGGGTCGGCCGGACGATCCGGTCCATGACGGTGTCCACCAGGTCCGGTGGTGCCCACGGCAGCGGCGCGTACGCCCCCATCCCGCCGGTGTTCGGCCCGGTGTCGCCGTCGCCGACCCGCTTGAAGTCCTGCGCGGGCAGCAACGGCACCGCGGTCGTGCCGTCGCAGACCACGAAGACCGAGACCTCCGGACCGGCGAGGTACTCCTCGACCACCACGGTGCCGGACGCCGCGGCGTGAGCCAGCGCCGCGTCTCGGTCCCCGGTCACCACCACACCCTTACCGGCGGCCAGACCGTCGGCCTTGACCACGTACGGTGGACCGAACTCGTCCAGGGCGGCGGCCACCTCCTCGGGCTTCGTGCACACCCGGCAGGCGGCCGTCGGCACGCCGGCGGCGGCCATCACGTCCTTGGCGAACGCCTTGGAGCCCTCCAGCCGGGCGGCCGCGCGTGAGGGACCGAAACAGGCGATGCCGGCGGCCCGGACCGCGTCGGCCACGCCGGCCACCAGCGGCGCCTCGGGGCCGATCACCACCAGGTCGGCCCGGACCTCGGTGGCGAGCCGGGACACCTGCTCCGGATTGGTGATCGTCACTCCGGGACGCAGCTCGGCCACCTCACCGATGCCCGGGTTGCCCGGGGTCGCCACCAGGCCGGTGACGGACGGATCGGCGGCCAGGCCGAGCGCGAGCGCGTGCTCCCGCCCGCCGCCGCCGACCAGGAGTACCCGCACGAGCGCCGATCCTAGCGGTCAGGCGGGCTGCGGCAGGGGTACGGGCCCGTGTGCCTCCACCCCGGCGGTCGCGACCGGCCGCGGCCCGGGGTCCGCGGGCCGCGGCACCGGAACCGGTGCGTGGTCGGAGCCCCCGGCCGCAGGCGCGTGCGCGACGCTCCCGGCCGTGGCCGCCGGGCGCGGCGCCGGTACCGGCTCGTGGTCGTCCTGTCCGGCGGTGGCCGCCGGCGCGTGGTCGACGTCGCCGGCGGCCGGCTCGCGGCGGCGCTGCAGGGCGGCGTAACCCACCAGCGCCAGGGCGCTGCCCGCCACGGTCAACGTGCCGGCCACGCCCAGCGCTCCCCTCGCGCCCAGCAGGTCGCTGAGCCATCCCAGCACCGGTGCGCCGATCGCACCCGCGATGGCGCCCGTGGACGAGACCGCGCCGAGCACGCGGCCCCGCAGGGCGAGCGGGTTGTCCAGCTGCAGCCGGGTGGCCACGACCGTGTCGACCACCACCGCGACGGCGGCGATCGGCACGAGCACGACCGCGAAGGACCACAGCCATGGCGACAGGCCGGACAGACCCTGCAGCACGCTCATGCCCACACCCATCACGGCGAGCTGCGTCAGCCGGACCTGGCCGGCCCGGGCCGCGAGCAGGCCACCGACGACCGTCCCACCGGCGAACACAGTGGACAGGATTCCGTAGCCGTCCGGCCCGGCGGCCAACGGCCCGGCGCTCATGGCGGCCATCGTGACCTGGTAGTTGCGGCCGAGGCTCCCCAGCAGCAGCGCGAGCCCCAGGGTGATGAGTACCCGCGGGTCGCGCAGCAGGTAGACCAGGCCCGCCCAGGCCGTGGTGGGGATCGACGCGTCCGGCTCCGGTGTCCGCCCCGCTCCGGGGGAGTCGCCCGTGCCGTCCGCGTCCGCCTCCGGGGTCGCGTCGCCGGCAACCCCCGAGGCGACCGGCCGGAGCAGGTACATGACCGCGACCACGACCAGGAAGCTCACGGCGTTGGCGAGGAACAGCGGGGCCGGGCCGGTCATTCCGACCAGGACGCCGCCGGCGCTCATGCCGACGATGCGGCCCACGGAGCTGGTCAGGGACCCGACCGCCAGGGCGGCACCCAGGTGCGAGCGGTCGACCAGCAGGGAGCCGAACCGGCCGAACGGCGGCCCCTCCAGCGCCGTGACCACGCCGCCGACGAGCATCGCCCCGTACACGACCGGGAGCAGGTCGCCACCGAGCAGCACCGCCACGGCGAGCGCCGCCGCCACCGCGGCGTGGGCGAGCTGCGTGAGCGTCAGCAGCGGCCGGGCCGGGAGCCGGTCGGCCAGCGAGCCCGCCCACGGGCCGAGCAGGATCGCCGGTGCGGCGTGCGCCAGCACGCCCAGCCCCATCTGCGCGGCGGAGCCGGTCGAGTCGAGCAGCAGCCAGTTGGCGGCCAGCACCTGCATCCAGGTGCCGGTGACGGACACGGCGTTGGCGGCGGTCCAGAGCCGGAAGTTGTAGAAGCGGAAGGGGGTCAGGATCAGTGGCATGCGGCGGGACTCTCCGGGCGACGACACTGGCTATACAGGACGGTCACGTATCGGGGTCGGCCAAGGACGCTGGCAACGATGCAGGAAGTGCCCCTGTCGCTCCAAGAGATTCGTTACGTAGCGTGACTGCACTCACCCTCTTCTGTGCTCAACGCGGGTGAGTGACTACGAAGAGTGAGCGGATCGCCGCCGACGACGTCACCGCGGGTCACCGGCGCGACGGCGGACCGGTCCGGAGCGCGCCGGGCCGGCGACCAGTCCCGTCGGCCACGACGGGCCGGTCGGCGACGGCGGCCGGCCCACGGCAGTGGTCCGGCTCACGCGCGGCGGGTCAGCGCTGGCTCGCCAGCAGCGGCTGGACGACCACGTTCTCGTCCCGGCCGGGGCCCACCCCCACCATGCGGATGGGCGCGCCGCACAGCTGCTCGATGCGGTCCAGGTAGGCGCGGGCGTTGGCCGGAAGGTCCGCGACGGTGCGGGCCTTGGAGATGTCCTCCCACCAGCCGTCGAGGTACTCGTAGACGGGGACCGCGTGGTGGAAGGCGGTCTGCGTGGTGGGCATGGTCTCCGTCCGCTCCCCGTCGATCTCGTAGGCCACGCAGATCGGCACCTTGTCCAGGCCCGAGAGCACGTCCAGCTTCGTGACCACCAGGTCCGTGATGCCGTTGGCCCGGACCGCGTACCGCGCGACCACCGCGTCGAACCAGCCGCACCGGCGCTCCCGGCCGGTGGTGGTGCCGTACTCGCCACCCACCTTGAGCAGGTGCTCGCCGGCGTCGTCGAACAGCTCGGTCGGGAACGGCCCGGACCCGACCCGGGTCGTGTACGCCTTGACGACCCCGATCACCTGGCTGATGCGGCTCGGCGGGATGCCGGTGCCGACGCACGCCCCGCCGGCGGTCGGGTTGGAGGAGGTGACGAACGGGTACGTGCCGTGGTCGAGGTCCAGCATCGTCCCCTGGGCGCCCTCCATGAGCACCGTCTCGCCCCGGTCCAGCGCGTCCCACAGCACGGCCCTGGTGTCGACGATGTGCGGGCGCAGCCGCTCCGCGTAGGTGAGGTACTCCTCCACCACCGCGTCGACGTCGATCGCCTTCCGGTTGTAGACCTTGGCGAGGATCTGGTTCTTCTCCCGGAGGACCAGCTCCAGCTTCTGGCGCAGGATCCCGGGGTCGAGCAGGTCCTGCACCCGGATGCCGGTCCGGGCCACCTTGTCGCCGTACGCCGGCCCGATCCCCCGTCCGGTGGTGCCGATGCGGGCCTTGCCGAGGTACCGCTCCACCACCCGGTCCAGGGCCCGGTGGTGCGGCATGATCAGGTGCGCGTCCCCCGAGATCAGCAGGCGGGACACGTCCACCCCGCGCTCGGCCAGGCCGTCCATCTCCGCCAGCAGCACCTTCGGGTCGATCACGACCCCGTTCGCGATCACGGGCACGACGTTCGGCGAGAGGGCGCCACTCGGGATCAGGTGCAGCGCGTACCTCTGCCCGTCCGGCGTGATCACGGTGTGGCCGGCGTTGTTGCCGCCGGAGTAGCGGACCACGTAGTCGACCTGCCGTCCGAGCAGATCGGTAACCTTGCCCTTGCCCTCGTCGCCCCAGTGGGCGCCGAGCAGCACGATCGCTGGCATGACCTCGCCTCCACGGGGCGCGGGAAGTGCCGCCCAACAGGTGAGGCTAGCAAGCGGGAGGACCGTACCGGTGGTCAACGTCCTGGCCCTGAGCCTGGCCGATCCTGGGGAAGGCGGCACGGTACGGGTACCGGTGCGCGCGTGCGCGGACGCGCTCGCGGCGGCCGGCGCGACCCTGGAGCCGGTGACCGCGACCAGCGACGCGGAGATCGACCAGGTGCTCGCCCGCCTGGACGGCCCCGCCCGGCCGGACGGGCTCCCCTGGCCCGACCCGGACCCACGCACCCGCCTGGTGGTGGCGGTCGCCGCCGACGCGCAGCTGCGGGCGGTGCTGCGCCGGATGGTCCGGCGCTGGGCGCCGCCGCCGTCCCGCCGGCCGCCCGACCTGCGCAGCGACCGCACGGTGCCGGACCTGCCGCCGGTGGGCTTGCTGCCGCTCGGCCCGGCCTCGTCCGGCGGCGACCTCGTCGACCGGCTCGGACTGCCACGGCAGCCGGAGGCCGTGGCCGCGGCCGTGCTCGCCGGCCACGTCCGGCGGCTGGACCTGCTGCGCACCGACGCGGGCTCGGTGACCGTCGACGGGACGCTGCTCGGCGGCTCCGACCGGACCGGCCGGGCGGTCCCCTTCACCGCCCGGGTCGACGTCGACGACGTACGGCTGAGCGACGGCGACGAGCCCCTGCTCGCCGCGGCCGTGGCCAACGGCGACGGGTACGTGCGCCCGGACGGGCTGCCCCTGGTCACCGCCGCCCGCCCGGACGACGGCGCGCTCGACGTCGCCGTGGCGCTGCCGGTGCGGCACCGGTGGCGACGGCGGGTGCGGGTGGAGGTGCGCCGCGCCCGGGGCCGGGCGGTGACCGTCCATCCCACCGGCGACGGCGTGCCGTGCCTCGACGACGGCGTGGCCGCGGAGGTGTCCCGCGCGCGCTCGTGGTGGGTGGAGCCGGGCGCCTGGGGGGTGTACACGGCCGCCGGCTGAGGGGCGGCGGTCAGTCGGTGCCGAGGGCCTCCACCGGTCAGTCGGCGCCGAGGGCCTCCACGGCGGCCGGGTCGCAGTCGCGCAGGAACTGCCGGCAGCGCTGCGCCTCGTCCTCCTCGCCGATCGCGGCGGCGGCCAGCGCCAGCCGGTGCAGCGACCGCAAGAAGCCCCGGTTCGGCAGGTGGGACCAGGGCACCGGGCCGGTGCCGCGCCACCCGTGGCGGCGCAGCTGGTCGAGACCTCGGTGGTAGCCGGTGCGGGCGTAGGCGTACGACGCGACGGCGTCGCCGGCGGCCAGCGCCCGCTCGGCGAGCGCGGCCCAGATCGCGCTGTAGGCGGGGTGCGCGGCCGCCGCCGCGGGCAGTGCGGCCGGATCGGCGGCCGGGTCCAGCGCGGCGTCGAGGGCTGCCTGCGCCGCGTCGTCGGCCGGCAGCCTGGTCGTGGGTGGCTCGGCAAGCAGATTGCGCATGGCGGTATTGAACGTCCTGACCTGCGCGATGACCGAACGGCCGATATCGCTCTCACGCGTATGGATGGTGTGCCGGCGGCCCGGGCCGAGTAGAAAGGGAAGTCCGGAGCCTCCCCAGGACCCGGTTAGGAGCCCGACGGTGCACGCCGTCGGGCTCTTCTCGCGTTCCGTGTCGACGGGTCACGCACGCCAGCGGCGGCGCGCGTGCTCTGCCCGCCCCGCTGGGCCACGGCCGGGCACAACCCGTACGGTTGACGGGGAGGCCCCACCGAGTCCGCAGGAGGCGGAGATGACCCGACCCGACGACGAGCTCGCTGCCGAGGACTACCTCGACCCCGAGGAGCGTGACATCGAGGCCCCGACCGCGGACGCCGCCGAGCAGGCCGAGCCGATCACGCCGGACGAGGTCAAGATCAAGGTCCGTCGCGGGTGGGAGGTCGGTGAATGGGACGCGGTCGAGCAGGCGGTGGTCGTCGACTTCGACGAAGACGAGTACCGCTGAGCCGACCGGGCACCGCGTGCCGCAGCTGAGCCGACGACCACCGGTCACCGCCACGGTGCGCAGGCCGAGGGAGGCCGACGGCGCCGTGCGACAGCCCACCGCCGCGGCGGTCGGGTCTCAGGTCACCGGCTCCGGCGGCAGGGCGAGCAGCGCGCGCAGGAAGATCGTCTCGATCTGGGCCGGATCGGGGATTTGGAACGCGGCACCGCCGGTGGCGTCGGCGAGCGCCTGCAGCTGGGCCATGTCCGCGCCGGGACCCAGGCCGAGCAGGATGACCCGGATCGGGCGGGTGAGGTCTGCCAGGCGCTCAAGCTCGCGCAGCGTCTGCTGGAGCGTCAGGCCACCGCTCTTGCTCTGCCCGCCGTCGGTCCACATCACCAGCGTGTTGGACCGGCTGGGGTCGTAGCCCTCCTTCATCGCGCGGTAGGCGGCGAGCAGCGTCTCGAACAACGCGCTCTCGTTGGTGGGCACGGTCTGCAGGCCATCGATCGCGGCGAGGATCCGTTGCTTGTGGTCGTCGTCGAGCAGCTCGATCGGGACCCCCTCGATCCAGTCCCGCTCGCCGTCCAGCCCGACCGCGTACTCCCAGTGCCCGAGGTCGGTGCCGGCGGTGAACATCTCCAGCCCCCGCCTCGCCGCTTGCTGGAACACCTGCAGCTTGGAGACCGGAGTCCCGTCCGGCATCAGCATGGTCTCCTGCATGGAGGCGTTGACGTTGACCACGCTCAGGACCCGGGCGTCGCTGGTGGCGGAGGTCCAGATGCGGCGGGCCAGGTCGAACCGCTCGGGCGGCTGGACCGGGGTCGGCGCCACCGGGTCCGCGGTCACCCCGTGGCCGGTCGGGAAGCCCGGCCCTGCCGTGCCGTCGGGGGCGCGGAAACCGTGCTCGGTGAAGACCTCCGGTGCCTGTGCCAGCGCGACCAGGAACATGTCCGCCGCGGTCTGCACGGTCTGGGGCAGTCGGTCGACGACGGCGTACGGGAAGTCGAGCACCGGCGCGTTGGCGACCGGTACGGCGGTGAGCTCGACCTCGACGTCGGCGGCGTTGTGCGCCACCACGGCCTGCTCGCTCATGGGCGCGGCAGCCACGCCCTGCTGGAACGCGGGCAGCAGCGCTGCGGTATCGCGTGGCGCCTCACCCTGCGCCCGGAAGATCCCGACCAGAGCGGGCAGGTCCTGGTCGCTGGCGACCACCGCGGACTGTACCCAGAAGGCGCCGACCAGTCCGGCCGTGTCCCGACGTGGCTCCGACAGCAGCAGTGGTAGCGGGGGTGGTTGGCCCGGGTTCACCAGGGGCGCGAGCAGCGGCTGCCGCAGGGCCGCCGGCTCGATCGGGCCCTCGCCCACGACCGCCTTACCCGCGTCGGTGACTCCGAGCACGATCGGGCTGGTCGCCAGCGACGGAAGCTCGGGCTCGAAGAACGAGCGGCTGACCGAGCGCACCCTCGCCACCCAGTACGAGGAGTCGGGTACCCAGACGTGGGGAACGGCGTCCGGTCCAGGACTGGTCGTGGGCTGGCCGGCGGCGACGTCGATCGCACCGCCCGCAGCGGCCGCCAGCTGCGCGGCCACGTCCGCGGTCGGCGCCTCGGTCACCTCCACCGCGACGCAGAGGCCGTTGACCTCCGGTTCGTCGGCATCGGTCCAGTCGACCGCCACCTCGCGCAGCACCGGGGCGATCGCCGGGTCTGCAGCGACCCGCAGTCGCAGCCCGTCCGTCGTGCTGCATCCCCCGGCGCCGGCCAGGTTCTGCACCAGCAGTATCCCTCCGGCCGCCGCCACCGCGAACACGGCGACCACGACGGGCAACCGTGCCGCGCGTCGGCGGTATGACGGGCCGGCCGATCGATGACGTCCGGGCACGGGTGTCTCCAGGTGGTACGCCTCGGCGGCGGTTAGTTACCGGGCGGTTGGGTTACCGACAGCTTAGGCCGACAGGCGTCCCGTGCAAGGGGGGACAGCGGATGCACGGGCAGATGGGCCCGCGCCTTGTCGCAGGTCACATCGGTCGGTTGCCGGGTTGCTGCCCGGCTGCGCCGGCTGGCCTATATGTCCCCGGCGCCAGACCCCTCGACGTGCCGCAGGAAGTCCGGAGGGCACTCGGGCACGTCCGGACGCCCGAGCGCCAGCGCGCGCCAGGTCAGCCGGGCGGCCTCCTCCAGGTACCGCGCCCGCTTGTGGGCGAGTTCAACCGTGTCCGCGAGCACCACGCACCCGTGGTGTGCGAGCACGAGGCAGTCGGCGCCGTCGGCGGCCGCTCGGGCGACGGCGGCGGCCAGAGCGCGCGTGCCCGGAAGGTGGAAGCCGACCCGCACCACCTTCCGCAGGTAGTAGGCGTGGTCGGTGGAGACCAGCCGGATCCGCTCGCCGAGGGCGTCGAGCAGGATCACGCTCTGCGGGTGGAGATGCGCAATCGCGTTGACGTCCGGTCGCGCCCGGTACAGGTACCGGTGGAGCTCGACCTCGGAGGAGGGACGCACCCCGCGGGCAGGAAAGGACGCGGCCGTGTCGGCGATCGGGACCCGGACGAAGTCCGCCCGCCCGAGCCGGTCCAGCCACGCGCCGCTGGCGGTGACCCAGCAGACGCCCGCGCCGGGCCGCCGCGCGGACAGGTTTCCGCCGGAGCCGACCACCAGGCCGGCTCCGGCGGCGTCCCTGCCCAGTGCCGCCAGCGCGTCCCGCGGGTCGCGGTCACGCCGACCACCGGTCCCGGCGGCCCGCGACCACGCGGCACGCGCACGGGCGACGGCGCGGGCTACCGTGTCACCCGCGGCCACCCGTACCCGTCAGCGTCCCCGGCGCCGGCGCTTCGGCGGAGTGAGCAGCTCGGCGACCGTGCTGATCGCCGACGGGACCAGTCGGTAGTACGCCCAGACCCCACGCTTCTCCCGCTCGAGGAGCCCGGCCTCGGTGAGGATGCGGAGGTGGTGGCTGACGGTCGGCTGCGACAGACCGATGGGCTCGGTCAGGTCGCAGACGCACGCCTCGCCCTCGGGCGACGACTGGATCAGGCTCAGCAGTCGCAACCTCGCCGGGTCGGCGAGGGCCTTCAGAACTCCGGCTAGCTTCTCCGCGTCGGTCTTCTTGATCGGCTCTCCCGCCAGTGGTGACACGACGGGTCGCGATTCAGCAAGTGCAGTTCCCACGACTCCCATGGTTGCAGGTACGGCATTGATTTGCCTACGTAACCATTAGGCCAAATCAACAATTTTTGTCGGCCTAAAGGCTGAGATCTGTCAACGTGTAGGCAGCTCGATACGGCAAACCAGCGGATGCCAGGTTAGCCGAGGCGCCACGGTCGACCACCGCCGCTATGCCGATCACCGTCGCTCCGGCCTCCCGGAGCGCCTCCACCGCGGTCAGCACACTACCGCCCGTGGTCACGGTGTCCTCGACCGCGAGCACCCGCCGCCCGGCGACGTCCGGGCCCTCGATGCGGCGCTGCAGGCCGTGCGCCTTGCCCTCCTTGCGGACGATGAACGCGTCCAGCCGCTCGCCGGCCGCGGCGGCCGCGTGCAGCATCGCGGTGGCCACCGGGTCGGCCCCGAGGGTCAGCCCGCCGACGGCGTCGTACTCCCAGTCGGCGGTGAGCCTGCGCATGACCCGGCCGACCAGCGGTGCGCCCGCGTGGTGCAGCGAGACCCGGCGCAGGTCCAGGTACCAGTCGGACTCCTGGCCGGACGAGAGCACCACCCGGCCGCGCACGACCGCCAGGTCGCGGATCAGCGTGAGGAGGGCCTCCCGGTCGTCCATGGTCCGAAGCCTACGCCCATGATCGACCGGCCGGACAGGGAGCCGGCCGGTCGGCTCCCGGTGCGGGCCGTCGGGTGGTCGGTCGGGGCCGCGGCGTGGTCACGCCAGGGCCCCGCCGCCGTCCGGTCTGGGCTGGTGCGGTCGGGTCAGGGCGGTGGGGCGGTCGGGTGGCCGGTGCGGTCAGGGCCCGCCGCGCGCCGGCGTGGTCACCTCCCGGACGCGCGGCGGCGCGGCCACGGGCCGTCGGGCGTCAGCCCGCGGTGGGCTTCGCCGGCCGAGCGGACGGGCCGCCGTCGGCGGGCCCGCCCGGTGCGTCACCGGGACGGACGCGGCCGCGAACGTCCCGCGAGGCCAGCCCGAACACGCGGCGGGGAAGGAACCGCATCAGGCCCACGAGCACCCGGTACCGCCAGTCCACGACTCGGACCGTCCGCCCGCGCTCCAGGCTCCGCAGCGCGTCGGCGACCACCCGGTCGGCGTCCAGCCACAGCCAGGTGGGGATGCGGGACATGTCGATCCCGGCGCGCTGGTGGAACTCGGTGCGGACGTACCCGGGGCACAGCGCCATCACGCGCACCCCGAACGGCCGGACCGCGTAGGCCACCGACTCGGAGAAGTTGGTCACCCAGGCCTTGCTGGCCGGGTACGTCGAGCCGGGCATCACCGGGCCGAACCCGGCGACGGAGGAGACGTTGATGACGCCACCGCGCCCCCGCTCGACCATGCCGGGCAGGACGGCGTGGGTGAGCCGCATCACCGCCCGCACGTTGACCGCGAGCAGCTCGTCCTCGTCGCCGACCCCGGTCCGCAGGAACGAGCGGTTCAGGCTCATGCCTGCGTTGTTGACCAGCAGGTCGACGGGCGCGGCCGGGTCGGCCAGCCGGCGCTCCACCGTGGCCGTCCCGGCGTCGGTGCTCAGGTCGGCCACCAGCACCTCCACCGCTACGTGGTGGGCGCCGGCCAGCTCGGTGGCGCGGGCGCGCAACCGAGCGGCGTCCCGCGCCACCAGCACCAGGTCGTAGCCGTCGGCGGCGAGACGGCGGGCGAAGGCGGCTCCGATCCCCGAGGTCGCGCCGGTGACCAGGGCCCTGCCACGCCGGACGGCCACCGCGTCATCACGCTCCAGGCTGCTGGTACCCCGCCGGCGGGCCGGCCGGTGGAGCCGGGGGCGGCTGCTTGCGGAAGAAGCGGTTGGACGGTGGCAACGCGAGCAGGATTATCACCGCGATGAGGAACAGGATCGTCACGAAGGTGATGACCAGCTCCAGCGCGAAGTACCACGCCGGCAGGTGCTCCTCCAGGGCCCGCTGGACCGTCTCCGGGTCCGGCACGTTCCCCGCCTCCACGTTCACGTTCGTCAGGAGGCTGCTCACCGCCAGCCCGGCACCGACGCAGCACAGCGCCAGGCCGGCGAGCACCCAGGTGACGATCCGTGACGCGTTCGCTCCCCGGTGGTTGAAGATGGCCAGCACCACGAACCCGATGCCCAGCAGGAGCCGAATCACCGATGCGGCGACCTGGGTGAAGGCCTGCATGTCCTCGGTGCCTTCGGCATCGGTCCCCTGGAACGCCTCCCGGTAGGCGTCCTGCAGGTCGCCGACCAACGGCACCGTGGTGAAGAAGCCGAGTGCGAGCAGCACACCGACGATGAGGAGCAGCCACGTGGCGGCGGTGACCGTCCCCGGTCGGCGTCGGGCGGACGGGGCTGGCTCCTCGCCGGGCAGGGCGTACGACATGTGCCTCCTCCCTCGGACGCACCACGCGCCGGACGCAACGGCCACGTCGGCGCGCACGATCAGACCGCCCACACGCTACCCGATGGCGGACGGTCGGCGCAGCCGTCACGCCGTGACCGTGAGCGCGTCCTTCGATTCGGCCAGGTCCACGCGGACCCGGTCGCCGTCGCGTACGTGTCCGGCCAGGAGCTCCTTGGCGAGCTGGTCCCCGATCGCGGTCTGGATGAGGCGGCGCAGCGGCCGGGCACCGTAGACGGGGTCGTAGCCGCGGCTGGCCAGCCACTCCCTCGCCGCGTCGGTGACCTCCAGCTCCAGGCGACGGTCGGCCAGCCGGCGCTGCAACCGCGACAGCTGGATGTCGACGATGGCGGCGAGGTCCTCAGTGGTCAGTGTGTGGAACACCACGATGTCGTCCAGCCGGTTGAGGAACTCCGGCTTGAAGTGCGACCGGACGACCGCCAGCACCGCCTCCCGCCGCTGCTCCTCGGTCAGGGTCGGGTCGGCGAGCGCGGACGAGCCCAGGTTCGAGGTGAGCACGAGAATGGTGTGCCGGAAGTCGACGGTGCGACCCTGCCCGTCGGTGAGCCGGCCGTCGTCGAGCACCTGCAGCAGCAGGTCGAACACGTCCGGGTGGGCCTTCTCCACCTCGTCGAGCAGGATGACCGAGTACGGGCGGCGGCGGACCGCCTCGGTGAGCTGGCCGCCCTCCTCGTACCCCACGTAGCCGGGAGGCGCACCGACCAGCCGGGCCACCGAGTGCTTCTCGCCGTACTCGCTCATGTCGATGCGCACCATCGCGCGCTCGTCGTCGAACAGGAACTCGGCCAGCGCCTTGGCGAGCTCGGTCTTGCCCACCCCGGTGGGACCCAGGAACAGGAAGGAGCCGGTCGGGCGGTCCGGGTCGGCGACACCGGCCCGGCTGCGCCGTACCGCGTCGGCCACCGCCCGGACGGCCTCGGCCTGGCCGACCACCCGCTCGGACAGCGACTCCTCCATGCGCAGCAGCTTGGCGGTCTCGCCCTCCATCATCCGGCCGGCCGGGATTCCGGTCCAGCTGGAGACCACGGCCGCGATGTCGTCGGCCCCGACCTCCTCCTTGAGCATGGCGCCCTGCTCCTGCAGGGCCGCCAGCTCCCGCTCGGCGGCGGCGAGCTCCCGCTCCAGCTCCGGGATCCGGCCGTACCGCAGCTCCGACGCACGGGTGAGGTCCAGGTCGCGCTCGGCCCGGTCGGCCTCGCCGCGCAGCGCCTCCAGCTGCTCCTTGGCCGCGGAGATCTTGGCGATGTGCTGCTTCTCGTTGCGCCACCGTTCCGAGAGGGCGGTCAGCTGCTCGCGCTTGTCGGCCAGCTCCGCCCGCAGTCGCTCCAGCCGTTCGCGGGAGGCGGGGTCGTCCTCCTTGGCCAAGGCCATCTCCTCGATTTCGAGGCGGCGCACCGCGCGCTCGATCTCGTCCACCTCCACCGGCCGGGAGTCGATCTCCATGCGGAGGCGGGAGGCCGCCTCGTCGACCAGGTCGATGGCCTTGTCGGGCAGGAACCGGTCGGAGATGTAGCGGTCGGACAGGGTGGCGGCGGCCACCAGGGCCGCGTCGGTGATGCGGACGCCGTGGTGGACCTCGTACCGCTCCTTGAGGCCGCGCAGGATGCCGATCGTGTCCTCGACGGTCGGTTCGCCGACGAACACGGGCTGGAACCGGCGCTCCAGCGCGGGGTCCTTCTCGATGTGCTCCCGGTACTCGTCGAGCGTGGTGGCGCCCACCATGCGCAGCTCACCGCGGGCGAGCATCGGCTTGAGCATGTTGCCGGCGTCCATCGAGCCCTCGGCCCGGCCGGCGCCCACGACGGTGTGCAGCTCGTCGATGAAGGTGATGATCTGACCGTCGCTGGACTTGATCTCTTCCAGCACCGACTTGAGCCGCTCCTCGAACTGGCCACGGTACTGCGCGCCGGCGACCATGGCGCCGAGGTCGAGGCTGACCAGCCGCTTGTCGCGCAGGCTCTCCGGTACGTCGCCGGCGACGATCCGCTGGGCCAGCCCCTCGACGATGGCGGTCTTGCCCACGCCCGGCTCCCCGATGAGCACCGGGTTGTTCTTGGTGCGGCGGGACAGCACCTGGATCACCCGGCGGATCTCGGTGTCGCGGCCGATCACCGGGTCCAGCTTGCCGTCGCGGGCCAGGCGGGTCAGGTCGACGCCGTACTTCTCCAGCGCCTGGTAGGTCTCCTCCGGATCGGCCGAGGTCACGCGGCGGTTGCCGCCCCGGACCTGCGGGAACGCCGCCACCAGCGCCTCGGTGGTGGCGCCGACGGCGCGCAGGGCGTCGGCCACCGCGCCGCCGGTGCGGGCCAGGCCGGCCAGCAGGTGCTCGGTGGAGACGTACTCGTCGCCCAGCGGTCGCGCCACCTGCTCGGCCGCGTTGATGGCGTTGACAAGCTCACGGGACAGGGTGGGCTCGGCGACCGAGGCGCCGTGGGCGCTGGGCATCTGCTCGAGCGCCCGGGCGGCCCGGCGCCGCACGTCGGCCGGGTTGGCCCCGACCGCCCGCAGCAGCGCTCCCGCGGTCGAGCCACCCGTGTCCAGGAGCGAGAGCAGCAGGTGCCACGGCTCGACTGTGGCGTGTCCGCGCTGGGTGGCGGTGGCGACGGCGCTCCGGAGAACCTCTCGGCTCTTGGTGGTCAGACGCTCGACGTTCACAAGACTTGAGCGTACCCGACTCAACATCTGGCCGCCACCGGCTCACCGCTCCGGTCGGGGTGACGGTACTGTGTCGCGCGTGAGCAGCGTCCGCGTCGAGCAGATCCCCTTGCCGGGCATCGGCATGCGCTACGACATCGTGACCGAGTCCGGCCGACGGATCGGCGTCGTGTCCCACCGGACCGGGCGCCGGGACCTGGTGGTGTACGACGTCGGCGACCCGGACACCGCCAGCGAGCAGATCGCGCTCACCGACGACGAGGCCCGCACGCTGGCCGACGTGCTGTCATCCACCCTGACGCTGGCGCGCCTGAGCGGGCTGCCGGACCAGGCCGCGGGCCTGGCCACCGAGCAGGTGTCCCTGCCACCGGACTCCCCCTACATCGACCGGCCGCTGCGGGCGACCCGGATCCGTTCCCGCACCGGCGCCTCCATCGTGGCGGTGCTGCGCGAGGGGAAGGTCATCGCCTCGCCCGGGCCCGACACGATCCTGCTCGCCGGGGACGTGCTCGTGGTGGTGGGCACCCGGTCCGGTCTGGATGCGGTCACCCGACTCCTCGTCGAGGGTTAGGTGGCCATGCAGCACGACATGTCCCTGCTCCTGGTCGAGATCGGGGCCCTGTTGTGCGGGCTCAGCATCCTGTACCGGCTGGCCCACCGGCTCCGGATCTCGCCGATCATCCTCTACCTGCTCGCCGGCCTGGCGTTCGGGGTCGGCGGCGTGCTGCCGTTGTCGGCCGGGGACGAGTTCTTCGAGATCGGTGCCGAGATCGGGGTGCTCCTGCTGCTGGTCACACTCGGCCTGGAGTACACCGCCGGGGAGCTCGCCAGCAACCTGCGGCGGCACGCCCCGTCCGGGATCGTCGACGCGCTCCTCAACGCGCTTCCCGGCGCCGCGTTCGCGCTGATCGCGGGATGGGGGCCGGCGGCGGCGGTGGCGCTGGCCGGCGTCACGTGGGCCTCCTCGTCCGGGGTCATCGCCAAGGTGGTCAGCGACCTCGGCCGGCTCGGCAACCGCGAGACGCCGGTCGTCATCGCGATCCTCGTTATCGAGGACCTGGCGATGGCGTTCTACCTGCCCGTGCTGGCCGCGGTCGTCATCGGCGCCAGCCTGATCGCCGGGATCACGACGCTGGTCGTGGCGGTCGCCGCCGTGCTCCTCGTGCTGCTGCTGGCGCTGAGGTACAGCGAGAACATCTCCCAGCTGCTCAGCGCGCGGGAGGCCGAGCCGCTGCTGCTCGGGGTGCTCGGCCTGACCTTCCTCGTGGGCGGGGTGGCGGAGCGGCTGCAGGTGTCCGCCGCGGTCGGCGCGTTCCTCGTCGGCATCGCGATCTCCGGCCCGGTCGCCCACCACGCCACCCGGCTGCTGACCCCGCTGCGGGACCTGTTCGCCGCCCTGTTCTTCGTCTTCTTCGGGCTGTCCACCGATCCCGCGGGCATCCCGCCGGTCCTGCTCCCCGCTGCAGCGTTGGCGGCCGTCACCATCGCCACGAAGGTCTACACCGGATGGTGGGCCGCGCGGCGGGCCGGCATCGGACCGCTGGGCCGCTGGCGGGCGGGCCTCACGCTGGTGTCCCGTGGTGAGTTCTCCATCGTCATCGCGGGACTGGCGGTCGGGGCCGGGCTGGAGCCGCGCATCGCTCCGCTGGCGACCGCCTACGTCCTGATCACCGTGGTGGCCGGGCCGCTGCTGGCGCGGCTGCCCGACAGCCGGCGGCTCCGGGCCGCGGTCCGACGGCTCGTACCCGGGCGCGGCGAGGTGGGTCCGCAACCCGTGCTGCCGTCCCAGGGATGACGGACGCCGTCCCGGCGGACACCACCTGCCGTCCAGGGAGGCGGGACCCGGAACGCCCGTGCCGCCGGGGGAGGCCCCATCACCGGACGGGGGGTTCCGATCATCCGCTCGGGCACGCTACGGTGACGCCGCAACTACCAGCCGGTATCAGGAGTCACCGTGAGCGTGCAGGAGACTGGCTTCCGCGGCTTCGCGAACCTGGTCGACCCGACACCGGCCGAGCTGCGCGAGTGGGCGTACCGGCCGGACTCGGTGCCGCTCGAACGCATGCCGCAGAACTGGGACCTGCTCGTCGCCGGAGACCGCCTGATCGGCACCCTGTTCGAGCTCGCACTCGACCAGACCTGTCCGGCGCGCAGGTTCGCCCTCCACTGCCTGTACATCTACGCCGCTGACGCGATCCGCACCGGATTCCGGGCGCACCCCAAGCGGCGGTTGCGGAAGATGGTCCGGCAGGCCGAAGAGGAGGGCGACGAGGCGCTCGAGACCTGGGCGCACAACACCCGGGTGCTGGAGGCGCACCCCGAGCTGTTCGACTACCACGACTGGTGCGAGGGAGGCCTGGTCCGCAATCCGCGCCGGTTGTGAGCCCTTCCGGCCCGCGGTGGGCTCTCGAAGGCCCGCGGCGAGCGCCCGGAGCCCCGCGGCCGAAGGGCTCGTGACGAGCTCCCGTGGCCCGCGGCGCCGGTGACCGACCGGGCTGGGGAACAGCTCAGCGACCGGGACCCGGACGTCAGGGGGTGCCGGGGTCGGGGACCGGGGTCACGAACCGGGACCGTTCAGGACGATCGCCACAGCACGACCTCGGTGGAGCTGCGGCTGCTGGGCAGCAGGTCGCGCCGGCTGAACGGGGACATCGCCTCCAGCTCCGCGATCCGCTGGTACGCCGCGGCCAGGCGTTCCTCCGTCTCCGCCAGGCGCTGCTGCAGCTCCTCCACCGTCTGCTCCAGCGCGATGATCCGCTTGACGCCGGCCAGGTTGATCCCTTCGTCCTGGCTCAACCGCTGGATGTACCGCAGCAGCGCCACGTCGCGGACGCTGTAGCGGCGCCCGCCGCCGGGGGTCCGTCCGGGCTCGACCAGGCCGAGACGGTCGTACTGCCGCAGGGTCTGCGGGTGCATGCCGGCCATCTTCGCCGCCACGGAGATCATCAGCACCTTGGCGTCCGGCATCTCGTCCGCGGTGAACTTCCGGGCCACGCGCCTTCCCTCCTATGCAATCCGACGGTAGAGATGGTCCCTCGGCGCCGGGCCGGTCGCCCGGGCGAACGCGTCCAGCGCGGCACTGGCCTCCTTCGACAGCTGCGAGGGGATCATCACCTCCACCGTCACGAGCAGGTCGCCGGCGGTACCGTCCCGTCGGCGCACGCCCTTGCCGCGTGCCCGGAGCACCCGTCCGGAGGGTGTGCCCGGGGGCACCCGCAGCGTCACGTGGCCGTCCAGAGTGGGTACGCGCAGGTCCACCCCCCGTACCGCCTCGGCGAACGTGATCGGGACCGTGATCGTCAGGTTGTCGCCGCTGCGGCCGAACAGGTCGTGCGGCCGGACCCGGATGTGGACGTACAGGTCGCCCGCGGGACCGCCGCGCATGCCGGGCTCACCGCGGCCGGCCAGCCGGATCCGCTGTCCGTCCTGTACCCCGGGCGGGATACGGACGTTGAGCCGGCGGGTCTTGGTCACGCCACCGGTGCCCCGGCACTCCGGGCACTTGTCCGTCACCACCGTGCCCGCACCCTGGCACTCGCGGCACGGTTCGGAGAAGCTGAACGCCCCCTGGTTGCGGGTGACCAGCCCCGACCCGCGGCACCGCGGGCACGTGCGGGGTCGCGTACCCGGCCGGGCGCCGCTACCGCGGCACGTGTCGCACACGCCCGGTGACCGCACCGTCAGCGGCACCGTCGCGCCACGGACCGCGTCGACGAAGTCGAGGGTCACCTCGGTCTCGACGTCCCGCCCGCGGGTGGGACGCCGCTGCGTACCACCGGAGAAGATCGAGCTGAACAGGTCCGAGAAGCCGGCCCCGAACGGGCTGTCGGCCCCGCGGAACAGGTCGGAGATGTCGAACCCGCCGGCCGCACCCTGTCGGGCGCTGCGACGGAACGCGCCCGCGCTGAACAGCGAGCGCATCTCGTCGTACTCCTTGCGCCGCTTCTCGTCGGAGAGGACCTGGTAGGCCTCGGACACCTCCTTGAACCGCCGTTCCGCCTCGGGGTTCCCGGGGTTGCGGTCCGGGTGCAGCTCCCTGGCCAGCTTCCGGTACGCCTTCTTGATGTCGCTGGCGGAGGCGGACTTGGGCACGCCGAGGATCTGGTAGTAGTCCTTCTCCAGCCAGTCCTTCGAGCTCATCGGCGCGGCCCTACTCCGGGTCGGCCACGGCCACCATCGCCGGCCGCAGCAGCCGGTCGCCCATCAGGTAGCCGCGGCGCAGGATCTCCACACAGGTCGGCTGGGTGACCTCGGCGGACTTCTGGTGCGCCACCGCCTCGTGCCGGTTCGGGTCGAAGGGGTCCCCCTTCTCGCCGAACGCCGACAGCCCGAACTTGGCCAGGGTGGTGTTCAGGTGGTCGACGATCGCGAGCACGCCCTCGGGCAGGTTCTCGTGCTCCCGGGCACGCTCGAAGTCGTCGAGGACCGGGAGCAGCGCGGAGAGCACGCCGGCGACGGCCAGCTCACCGGCGAGCTCGCGGTCACGCTCGACCCGCTTCCGGTAGTTGGCGTACTCGGCGCCGACCCGCTGCAGGTCCCGGGTGCGCTCCTCCACCTCGGCGCGTAGCGCCTCCAGCTCGGCCGCCATCGCGGAGACGGTCTCCGCCGTAGCGGCGGGCGCGGTGGGCTCGGCCGCGGTGGGCGGTCCGGCCTCGCCGGCCGGCCCGCCGCCCTCCGCGGTTTCCGGCGCCTCGGGCGGCTCGGGCGCTTCCTCCGGTCCGGCCGCCTCCGCCGGGGCGGCCGCGGTGCCCGGCTCCACCGTGGCCTCGCCGCCCTCCGCGGCGTCACCGGCCACACCGGCCGGTGACGCCGCGGAGGCTGAGTCCTCGGCCTCACCGCCCGACGGCGACGAGCCGCCGGGCTGCCCGGACCCCGTCGGTCCACTCGCTCGCGCCCCGCCGGCGGCCGGCTCGGCCCGGACCCGGCGCTTGTCGCGGATCACGATCGGCTCTTCGGCCGGGCGGCGGCCAGGCTCCGCCGACTGGGACGCGTCCGTCGAGGTGTCGTGGGTGCGATCCGGCTCGTCAGTCACTTCTTGTCGTCCTCGTCGTCCACGATCTCGGCGTCAACGACATCCTCCTGACCGGTGCCGCCGGTGTCACCGGTGGTGGTGCCCTGGCCGGCCGAGGCGCCCGCGGCGGAGGCGTACAGCTTGGTGCTGGCCTCCTGCATCGCCTTGGTCAGCGCCTCGTGCGCGGAGCGGATCTTCTCGATGTCCGCGCCGCCGAGCGCCGAGCGCAGGCCGCCGAGCGCCTCGTTCACCGACGCGCGCGAGTCCTCGGGCAGCTTGTCGCCGCTCTCGGCGAGGAACTTCTCGGTCTGCCACAGCGCGTGCTCGGCCTGGTTGCGGGTCTCGGCAGCCTCCCGACGCTTCCGGTCCTCCTCGGCGTGCTCCTGGGCCTCCCGCATCATCCGCTCGATCTCTTCCTTCGGGAGCGCGGAGCCGCCGGTGATGGTCATCGACTGCTCCTTGCCGGTGCCCAGGTCCTTGGCGCTGACGTGGACGATGCCGTTGGCGTCGATGTCGAAGGTGACCTCGATCTGCGGCACTCCCCGCGGGGCGGGCGGGATCCCGGTCAGCTCGAAGGTGCCCAGCTTCTTGTTGTACTGGGCGATCTCCCGCTCACCCTGGAAGACCTGGATGAGCACCGACGGCTGGTTGTCCTCCGCGGTGGTGAAGACCTCCGAGCGCTTGGTGGGGATGGTGGTGTTGCGCTCGATGAGCTTGGTGAAGATGCCGCCCTTGGTCTCGATGCCGAGGCTGAGCGGGGTCACGTCCAACAGGAGGACGTCCTTCACCTCGCCCTTGATCACGCCCGCCTGCAGCGCCGCGCCGACGGCCACGACCTCGTCGGGGTTGACGCCCTTGTGCGGCTCCTTGCCGCCGGTGAGCTCCTTGACCAGGTCGGTGACCGCCGGCATCCGGGTCGACCCACCGACCAGGATGACGTGGTCGATGTCGGACACCTTGATCTTGGCGTCGCTGATGGCCTGGTGGAACGGTTCGCGGCAGCGGTCGAGCAGGTCCTGGGTCATCCGCTGGAACTCCGCCCGGGTCAGGGTCATGTCCAGGTGCAGCGGCCCGGACGGCCCGGCGGTGATGTAGGGCAGGTTGATGGTCGTGGTGCTGGCAGCCGAGAGCTCGATCTTGGCCGTCTCGGCGGCCTCCCGCAGGCGCTGCATCGCCATCTTGTCCTCGGACAGGTCGATGCCGTGCTGGCCGCGGAACGTCTTCACCAGGTGGTCGACGATCCGCTGGTCCCAGTCGTCGCCGCCGAGGTGGTTGTCACCGCTGGTGGCCCGTACCTCGATGACCCCCTCGCCGATGTCCAGCAGGGAGACGTCGAAGGTCCCGCCGCCAAGGTCGAACACCAGGACCGTCTGCTCCTTGGTGCCCTTGTCCAGACCGTACGCGAGCGCGGCGGCCGTGGGCTCGTTGATGATCCGCAGCACGTTCAGCCCGGCGATCTCACCGGCCTCCTTGGTGGCCTGCCGCTGGGCGTCGCTGAAGTACGCCGGGACGGTGATGACCGCGTCGGTGATCTGCTCGCCCAGGTACGCCTCGGCGTCCCGCTTGAGCTTCATGAGGACGCGCGCCGAGATCTCCTGGGGGGTGTACTTCTTGCCGTCGATGTCAATTGTCCAGTTGGTCCCCATGTGGCGCTTGACGGACCGTACCGTCCGGTCCGGGTTGGTGACCGCCTGGCGCTTGGCCACTTCGCCGACCAGGACCTCGTTGTTCTTGGCGAAGGCGACGATCGACGGCGTGGTGCGCGATCCCTCGGCGTTGGCGATGACCGTAGGCTCGCCACCCTCCAGCACGCAGACACACGAGTTCGTGGTACCGAGGTCGATGCCGACCGCACGAGCCATGGTGGTGTTCCTCCAGGTTGCCGGCGGCACCGCAGCCGCCTAAGTTGAGTGGACCTGACTCAATCCTGCCACAGGTCCACCGACCGTCAAGCAGCCGGGCTTGAGTCCACCCTACGCAACGCTGGGCCCGCTTGTGCACCTCCGAACGGATCGGGCAGGCTAGCACCGTGATGAATGGGGGTGAGTCGCTGAGCCCTCTCATCGGGGCCCTGCGGACGCTGCGCGCCGAGGTGGCGGAGGCGGTCTTCCCCGCGCCGCTGCCGTCGGCCGAGGGCGCCCGCGCGACGGCCCGCGCCGTCGCCGCCCAGGTCGACGACCACCTCCTTCCCCGGCTGGAACACCTGGACGCGCCCCTCCTGGTGGTGGTCGGCGGCCCCACCGGCGCCGGCAAGTCGACGCTGATCAACAGCTTGATCCGCGCGCCGGCGAGTCCCACCGGGGTGGTGCGCCCCACCACCCGCTCCCCGGTGCTGTTGTGCAACCCGGCCGACTCCGCGTGGTTCCGCAGCCACCGCGTCCTGCCCCGGCACCGTCGGACGAGCGGCCCGGCCACCGAACCCGACCAGCTCCACCTGATCACCGCGCCCGCCCTGCCGACGGGGTGCGCCTTCATCGACACCCCGGACATCGACTCGGTCGTGCTCGCCCACCACGAGGCCGCCGCCGCGCTGCTGAACGCCGCGGACCTGTGGCTGTTCGTCACCACGGCGGCCCGGTACGCCGACGCGGTGCCGTGGGACCTGCTCCAGGTGGCGCGGGACCGGGGGGCGGTGATCGCGCTGGCCCTCAACCGCACCACTCCCGGCGCGGAGGCAGCGGTCACGGCCCACCTCACGGAGATGCTGAAGGAACGGGGGCTTGAGGGGACGCCCCTGTTCGTGCTCCCGGAGACCCGGCCGGACGGCCACGGGTTGCTGCCCGACTCCGCGACCGAGCAGCTGCGGACGTGGTTCGACACGCTCACCGCGGATCCGGACACCCGCCGACGGGTCGTCCGGCAGACCCTGGCCGGGGCGCTCGCGGCGCTGCCCTCGGAGGTGGCCCGGATCGCCGCCGCCGTCGACGACCAGGTCGCCGCGGCAGAGAACCTGGCCGAGCAGGTCGGCGTCGCCTACGGCGCCGCCCGGGCCGCCGTGGAGCGGGCGATCGAGGACGGCACCCTGGCGCAGGGCGAGGTGCTGGCGAGGTGGCAGGCGTTCGCCGGCAGCGCCGAGTTCCGGCTCGGCAGCTCTCCGGCCGGCCGGCTGCGACAGCGGTGGCGGTCCCTGCTGGCCGGCCGCCGCCGGGCCGGCTGGCACCTGGTCACCGCCGTCGAGACCGCGGTCGCCGCACTGGTCAGGTCCGCGGTGATCAACGCCTCCGAGCAGGCCCACCGGTCCTGGCAGGCCGACGTCGCCGGTGCCGCGCTGCTGGCGCCTGAGGCGGGCCCCGACCTGTCGGCACCGGCCGCCACCGCGGTCCGGCCGGACAGCTCGGAGGACCAGGTCGGCCGCGTGGTCCGTCAGTGGCGTCGCGACATGCGGGATCTGGTCCGGCACGAGGTCGCCCCTGCGGGGGCGTCGCACCCGTCCGCGGTCAACGCGGTCCTCGCGGCGGTCCTCGTCGCCGCCATCGCCCCGGAGGTGGTCCCGCCCACGGCGCAGGTGCCGGCGGCACTGGTCGAGCGTGCCCGGGAGGAGCTGCTGGACCGGGTCCGGGTGCTCCTCGACCAGGAGGCGGCCCGTTATCTCGACCGCGTCGCCGACGTGCTGACCGACGGGCGGCAGGGCCAGCGGCTGCGGGAGGCGGCGGCGGAGGTCGAGAAGGCGACCGTGGTCCTCCGGGAGGCCACGGGCGGCCCAGCGACCCGGCGCGCCGTGGCGACCCCGACGTCGTCCCCGGCCGGCCGCGGAGCCCCGACCGCGACACCGTCCCCGGCCAGCCGGGAGGCCCCGAAGGTGACGCCGGCCTCGGGCAACCGGGACGCGCCGAAGCTGGCAGCGGCCCTGGGTGGCCGGAAGACCCCGGCGGCGGCACCGGCCGCGGGCGGCCGGGAAGCCCCCGAGGCCGCGCCAGCCTCGAATAGGCGGAAGACCCCCGACGCCACCGAGACCCCGGTGGCCGTCGAGGCCGCCCGTGCCGGCGACACCACCCGACCGGTGGAGGCGGCCTCATGACGAGCCTGACCGGAGCGCCCGCGCCGCAGGCACCCGGCTGGTCCCCGGAGCGCCGGTGGGATCCCGTCGAGGGTGGCGCGGGCGCGCTGGCGAAGCGGATCGACGCCCTGGCCGCCTTCGTCCGGGCCGCCGAGCCGTACCTGCCCCCGCACCGCCTCGAGGCCGCCCGGGAGCTGGCCGACCGCGCCACAGAGCGGCTGTCCCTGCCGTTGACGCTCACCGTGGTGGCACTGGCCGGGGCGACCGGTGGCGGCAAGTCGAGCCTGTTCAACGCGCTCGCCGGCGCGGACCTGTCCCCGGTGGGCGTGCGGCGACCGACCACCGGCGACGTGTACGCCGCGGTGTTCGGTCGGCCGGAGGCGGCGTCCGACCTGCTGGACTGGTTGAGGGTGCAGCCGGCCCGGCGGTTCGCCCGCGACTCCGTGCTCGACGACCGGGACGGGCTGTCCGGCCTGGTGCTGCTCGACCTGCCCGACTTCGACTCGGTCGAGCGCGCCCACGCGGCGGAGGTGGAGCGGCTGCTGCGGATGGTGGACGTGGTGGTCTGGGTGGTCGACCCCCAGAAGTACGCCGACCACGTCCTCCACGAACGTCACCTGTCCCGGCGCGGCCCGTACCGGGACGTCACCCTGGTCGTGCTCAACCAGGCCGACCTGCTCCGCGCCGCTGACCTCGAACGGCTGCTGGGACACCTCAGAGACCTGCTGGTCGCCGACGGGCTCGATCCGTCGACCGCGGTGGCCACCTCCGCCATCAGCGGGGCGGCGGGCACCGCCCCGCTGCGGGAGTGGCTCACGCGGGTGGTCGCCAGCAGGCGCGCGCCGCTGCAGCGGTTGGCGGCCGACCTGTCCGAGGTGGTCGCGGACGTGTCCGACCTGGTCGGCCCGCCGCCGGCGACCGCGCAGCTCGACACGGTCGTGGCCGGGGAGCTGGCCAGCGGGATGGCGCAGGTCGCGGCGGCACCGGCGGTGATCGACGCACTGGAGCACGGGTACCGCACGCGCGCCGCCCACGCGATGAGCCCGCCGGTGCTGCGCTGGATCCGCGGCAGCCGCCGGGACGAGGCACCGGCCCTCGCGGACGACGCTCCGCCGGAGCCGGAAGCCGAGGCCGCCGGCACGGACGGGGTCGCTCCGGGTCCGGCGGCCCGGGCCGCGGCCGACCTGGTCGTGCGCAGGGTGGCCGCCCGCGCCGCCGACGGCCTGCCCGCCCCGTGGCCGGAGGTCGCGGCCGCGGCGGCGTTGACCGACCTCGACGAGCTGGTGGAGCGGGTCGGCCGGGCCGTGGGCAGGGTACGGCCGGACCTGGACCGCCAGCCGGGATGGTGGCGGGTGTTCGCCGTCGGCCAGTGGCTGGCCGTCGCCGCCGTGCTCGCCGGTGCCGTCTGGTACGCCACGGGGTGGATCATGGGCATGCTGGACCTGCCCACGGCGTACCCGGCGGTCGGTCCGCTGCCGGCACCCGCGGCGCTGGCGGTCGGGGGTCTGGCGGCGATGGTGGTCCTCGCGGTCGTCGGGACGCAACTGGCC
>VSBZ01000125.1:0-11382 GCA_047459215.1 Micromonosporaceae bacterium
GTCGTGCCCCGGCGCCCGGTACGCCGCGGGTATTTCCGCAAGGCCCTCGAACCGGTACCGGTAACCCGGGTGCTGGGGCAGGAGCGGATCCGTGAGCCCCTGTACCCCCACCAGCCCCAGCGCGGTCAGGAAAATGCTCTGCACCGACTGCCAGGCGCCCTCGGGATCCCAGCTCTCCGCCGGGGTGTGCAGATTGGCGTTGACGCCGCCCCGGCCCACCGTGGCCGCGGGCTCGGCCGGGCGCTCGCCGCGGCGGCCCGGCACCTGGTCCCCGTGGACCGGCCGGTGTGGGCACAGGTCAACCCCGGGAACGCGGCCAGCGTCCGGGCGTTCCTCGCCGCCGGGTACCGCCCGGTCGGCGCCGAGGCGCTGCTCGTCCCCTGACCGCACCGCCGGGACGCGCCCGGCGTCCCCGTCCCGCCGCTCCCGGGGCTGCGGTGGGACCCGGACGACACGCCCGGACCCGGTGTCCCTGCGCGGGTCCGGATCGCGCCGGGCGGGAGCGGGGCGCCGGTAGGGTGGAGACGTGCGCGTCGCGGTGTGCCAGCTCAACTCCCGGGCGGACCGGGCGGCCAACCTGGCCACGGCGCTGGACCTGCTCAAGCGGGCCGCGGACGCCGGCGCCGACCTGGCGGTGCTGCCCGAGTACACCGACTACCTCGGGCCGGCGCGGACCGCCCCACCGCCGGAGCCGCTGGACGGGCCGTACGCCTCCGCCCTGGCCGCCGCCGCGGCCGACCACCGCATGTGGGTGGTGGCCGGGTCCTTCCACGAGCGTGGCCCCGACGACCGGCGCACCTACAACACCGCTCCGGTCTTCGACCGCACCGGTGCGCTGGTCGCCGCGTACCGGAAGATCCACCTGTACGACGTCGAGATCCCCGGTCGGGTCTCCTTCCACGAGTCCCGCACGATCGCTCCCGGCGACACACCCGTGACCGTCGACGTCGACGGGGTCCGGGTGGGTCTGTCGATCTGCTACGACCTGCGGTTCCCCGAGCTGTACCGGCGCCTGGCCGCCGACGGTGCGCAGCTGCTGCTGGTCCCGGCCGCGTTCATGCTGCACACCGGTCGCGACCACTGGGAGGTGCTGCTGCGGGCGCGGGCGATCGAGAACCTGTGCTACGTCGCGGCCGCCGCCCAGATCGGCGACCACGACCCCGGCCGCACCTGCTACGGCCGCAGCATGGTGGTCGACCCGTGGGGGACGGTGCTCGCCCAGGCGCCCGACGAGCCGGGGGTGACCGTCGCCGACCTCGACCTGGCGCGCCTAGAGCGGATCCGGCGGGAGCTGCCCGCGCTGGCCCACCGGCGGCTGTGACCGGCGTCAGAACCGCCCGAGCAGCCAGGACAGCCCGCACACCGCCAGCACCGCGGCGCCGACCAGCGCCAGCGCGGCGGTGACCCGCGACGGGCCGCGGCGCGCCAGCCGGACCGTGCCGGCGACCACCGCCGCCGCCACGCACAGCCCGATCACCATCTGCCAGAACGGCAGCAGCAGGTCGAGCAGGGCGTTCTGGGCCCGCACCGGATCGGCCACCCCCACACCTTCGCACGTCGGCGGCGACCGGGCGAACCCCGGCCCGGCGCCGCCCGGCCGGCCGGGACACGTCGCCGACGGGGCGGGTGATCCGTACACTGGCCGGGTGAGCCAGACGCCATCGCTACCACCGGTCTACCAGCCGGCGGAGGTGGAGGAGCGCCGCTACGCGCGGTGGATCGAGGCGGGCTACTTCACCGCCGACGCGGCCAGTGACAAGCCCCCGTTCACGATCGTCATCCCGCTGCCCAACGTCACCGGCTCCCTGCACACCGGCCACGCCCTGGACCACACCATCCAGGACGCGATCATCCGCCGGAAGCGGATGCAGGGGTACGAGGCGCTCTGGATGCCCGGTCTGGACCATGCCGGCATCGCCACCCAGAACGTGGTCGAGCGCCAGCTCGCCGCCGAGGGGCTGTCCCGCCACGACCTCGGCCGGGAGAAGTTCGTCGCCCGGGTGTGGCAGTGGAAGGCCGAGTCCGGCGGCATGATCACCCACCAGATGCGGCGGTTGGGCGACTCGGTGGACTGGACCCGCGAGGCGTTCACCATGGACGAGCCGCGCGCCCGCGCGGTGCGCACGATCTTCAAGCGGCTGTACGACGACGGGCTCATCTACCGGGCCGAGCGGATCATCAACTGGTGCCCGCGCTGCCTGACCGCCCTGTCCGACATCGAGGTCGAGCACTCCGACGACGAGGGCGAGCTGGTCTACATCCGCTACGGCGAGGGCGACCGGTCGGTGGTCGTGGCCACCACCCGGGCCGAGACCATGCTCGGCGACACCGCCGTGGCGGTGCACCCGGACGACGACCGGTACCGGCACCTGGTCGGGGTGGAGGTGGAGCTGCCGCTGACCGGGCGGCGGATCCCCGTGGTGGCCGACGCGCACGTCGACCCCGAGTTCGGCACCGGCGCGGTCAAGGTGACCCCGGCCCACGACCCCAACGACTTCGAGATCGGGCAGCGCCACGGGCTGCCGAGCCTGACCGTGCTCGACGAGCGGGGCGTGGTCACCGCCCACGGACCGTTCCAGGGTCTGGACCGGTTCGAGGCCCGCCCGGCGATCGTCGCCGCGCTGCGCGAGCAGGGCCGGATCGTGAAGGAGATCCGGCCGTACGTGCACGCGGTCGGGCACTGCTCGCGCTGCCACACCACGGTGGAGCCGCGGCTGAGCCTGCAGTGGTTCGTCCGCACCGCCCCGCTGGCCAAGGCCGCCGGCGACGCGGTGCGCGACGGCCGGGTGCGGATCGTCCCGGAGGAGATGACCAAGCGGTACTTCGACTGGGTCGACAACATGCACGACTGGTGCATCTCCCGGCAGCTGTGGTGGGGCCACCGCATCCCGGTGTGGTACGGGCCGAACGGCGAGATGGTGTGCGTCGGGCCGGACGAGGAGCCGCCCTCCGGGCCCGGGTGGCGACAGGACGAGGACGTCCTGGACACCTGGTTCTCCTCGGCGCTGTGGCCGTTCTCCACCCTCGGCTGGCCCGACGACACCCCGGACCTGCGCAAGTTCTACCCGACCAGCGTGCTGGTGACCGGGTACGACATCCTGTTCTTCTGGGTCGCCCGGATGATGATGTTCGGGCTGTACGCGATGGACGGCGTGCCGCCGTTCCACGTGGTCGCGCTGCACGGGATGGTGCGCGACAAGCACGGCAAGAAGATGTCCAAGTCCTTCGGGAACGTGGTCGACCCGATGGACTGGATCGAGCGGTACGGCGCGGACGCCACCCGGTGGACCATGGCCCGCGGCGCCAACCCCGGCGCCGACGTGCCGGTCAGCGAGGAGTGGTGTGCCGGGTCCCGCAACTTCTGCAACAAGCTGTGGAACGCCACGCGGTTCGCGCTGTCCAACGGCGCCCACACCCGCGGCCCGCTGCCGGACGAGCTGTCGGCCGTGGACCGCTGGGTGCTCTCCCGCCTGTCGCGGGTCATTTCCGAGGTGGACGACTACTTCGAGGCGTTCGAGCTGGCCCGCGTCTGCGACGTGCTGTACCACTTCGCCTGGGACGACGTCTGCGACTGGTACCTCGAGCTGGCCAAGCCGGTGCTGGCGGCCGGCGGGCCGGCGGCCGAGCGGGTTCGGCGGGTGCTCGGCCACGTCCTGGACCAGTTGCTGCGGCTGCTGCACCCGATCATCCCGTTCGTCACCGACGAGCTGTGGACGGCGCTGACCGGCGGGGAGTCGGTGGTCATCGCGCCGTGGCCGGTCCCGGACCGGGCCATGCGGGACGAGGCGGCCGAGGCCGAGGTCGCCGCGCTGCAGAAGGTCGTGACCGAGATCCGGCGGTTCCGGGCCGACCAGGGGCTGCGACCGTCGCAGCGGGTCGCCGCCCGTCTGTCCGGACTGGCCCGCGCCGGCATCGCCGACCACGAGCTGCTGGTCCGTTCGATGGCCCGGCTGGACGACCCGGGTGAGGGGTTCACCGCCACCGCGAAGCTGACCGTCACCGGCGGGGTCGTGGTGGAGCTCGACACCCGTGGCGCGATCGACGTCGCCGCCGAGCGGGCACGCCTGGAGCGCGACCGCGCCGCCGCGGAGAAGGAGGCCGCCCAGGCCCGGGCGAAGCTGGCCAACGAGGCGTTCCTCACCCGCGCGCCGGAGCACGTCGTGGCGCAGACCAGGCAGCGCCTCGCCGCCGCCGAGGAGGAGCTGGCCAGGATCGCCGCGGCGCTGGATACGCTGTCCGGTGGGCGGGAGCCGGCCTGACCGTCGCCGGAGGTGCGGCCCGCGCCCCGGGCACGGCCGGCGTCGACGGCCGGCCGCGGCGGACTGACGGTGGTGGGCGAACGGTCGTGGGGGGACGGGTGACGTCGGGCGAGTTCGCGCAGGTCGAGGCCGAGCTGCTGGAGCGCGGCTTCACCCGGATGGTGTTCGACCTCGGCCGGGTCGAGGAGCTGCTGGACATGCTCGGCAACCCGCAGCGCGCCTACCCGTCCATCCACATCACCGGCACCAACGGCAAGACCTCCACGGCCCGCATGATCGACTCGCTGCTGCGGGCGCACGGGCTGCGGACCGGGCGCTACACCAGCCCGCACCTGGAGAGCGTCCGGGAACGGATCAGCATCGACGGCGAGCCGGTGGACGAGGAGCGGTTCGTCGCCGCCTACCGGGACGTCGGCCCGATCGCCGACCTGCTGGACGCGCGCCGGGACGAGCCGCTCACCTTCTTCGACGTCACCACCGCGATGGCGTTCGCGGCGTTCGCCGACGCACCGGTGGACGTGGCCGTGGTGGAGGTCGGCCTGGGCGGGGCCGAGGACTCCACCAACGTCCTGCGCGCCGGGGTGTGCGTGCTCACCCCGATCGGCCTGGACCACACCCAGTGGCTCGGCGACACCGTCGGCGACATCGCGCACGCCAAGGCCGGCATCATCCACAAGGGCGCCACCGTGGTCTCGGCAGGCCAGACCGAGGAGGCCGCCCGGGCGATCCTGCAGCGGTGCGCCGAGGTCGACGCCACCATCGCCCGGGAAGGGATGGAGTTCGGGGTGCTGCGCCGGTCGCTGGCCGTCGGCGGGCAGATGCTCACGATCCAGGGCGTGCAGGGCGTGTACGACGAGGTGTTCCTGCCGCTGCACGGCGCGCACCAGGCGCAGAACGCGGCCGTCGCCCTCGCCGCCACCCAGGTGCTGCTCGGCGGGCGGGAGCTGGACGCCGACCGGGTGCGGGAGGGCTTCGCCGAGGTGCGGGTGCCGGGCCGGCTGGAACGGGTCCGCAGCGCGCCGACGATCCTGCTGGACGCCGCCCACAACCCCCACGGCATGGCGGCCACGGCCGCCGCCCTGGCGGAGGAGTTCAGCTTCCGGCGCCTCGTCGCGGTCGTGGGGGTGCTCGCGGACAAGGACGTCACCGGCATGCTCGAACACCTGGAACCCGTGTGCGACGCGGTGGTCGCCACCCGCAACAGCTCCACCCGCGCCCTGCCGGCGCAGGAGCTGGGCCGGCTCGCCGCCCAGGTGTTCGGCGAGGACCGGGTACGGGTGGAGCCGGAGCTGCCGGAGGCGGTGGACGCCGCGGTGGCGCTGGCGGAGGAGGAGCCGGAAGCCGCGCTCGGCGGCGTGGGCGTGGTGATCACCGGCTCGGTGTTCACCGTCGCCGACGCACGCCGCCTGCTCGTACGCTGACGCCCGTCCACCCGCCCGGGCCGGACCGCGCACCCGTCACAGGCGGCGCCACTCGGTCAGCGCGATGCCGTGCCCGTCCGGGTCGCGGAACGCCGCCGCCCACTGCTCCATCCGGGACCCGCGGGTGACCACCCGCGGCGGCGAGGTGAAGCTCACGCCCGCGTCGCGCAGCGCCGCGTGCGCCGCCGGCAGGTCGTCGACCTCCAGATGGAGGTGGACGACCCGGCGCCGCACCCGGTCCATCCCACCGCCCCGGCGCAGCACCAGCCGGGTGCTGCCGGAGGCGAGCACCACGCTGTCCTCGTCCCGGTCGAGCACCTCGAACCCGAGCAGGTCCCGGTAGAACCGGACGGAGGCCTCCACGTCGGTCACCAGCAGGGTGGCGCCGACGCCCTGGACGGAGCGGATCGCCGGCCCGGTCGCCCCGACCTGGCGGGGGAGGACCGCGGCGTCCTCGGTGGCCGTCGACGCGTGCGGGCCGGCCGCCGCGGCCGTGGGACCCGGCGCCGGCCGCGGGCTCGGTCGTGGCCGCGGCACGCGTACCGTCGGGTCGTGGCCGCCCGCCACCGGCCCGCCCGCCTCCGGGGCCGCGCCCGCGCGCACCCCGACCGTGGGCGGCCCGTCGAGGTCGAAGTCGAGGTCGTCGTCGGGGGCCTCCGGCGTCGCGTCCCGGTCGGGCTGCCAGCCGTGGCCGGGCTCCTCCGGGCCCGACTCCTCCGGCACGTACTCCCGCCACAGGATGCGCACGTTGCGGACGTCGTCGGCGGCCACCTCCACCGGCAGGACCAGACCCGGGTACGGCCACTGGTCGACCGCCACCCGCGGCTCACGGATGGTCACCGCCTCCCGCGGCAGCCCGGGGGCGTTGACCAGCACCTCCATCTCGCACCTGCCGTAGGAGGCCTGCGGCGGTGGGCTGGCCACGGACAGCACCTCCGCGGTGCCGGTCACCCAGTGGCGGACGGTCCCCCGCAGGCTGGTCACCAGCCGGCCGGAGACCGACAGCAGCAGCACCGCCACGCCCGCCAGGATCACGCCCACCCGCTGGTACCCGATCCCGAAGGAGATCACGAACAGGCCGACGAACACGAACGTCCCGGCCGCGATCCGCCGCAGGGTGGTCGCGCGGGAGTGCCTGCTGCTCACTGCCACCTCCGGGTACGGGCGTGGCCGCACCGCACTCAGCGTAGCCGCGCCGGCCGCGTCCGACGGGGAGCCGCCGGCCGGCCCGGTCGGACGCGTCGCCCGGCCGGGCGGGCGTGTCCGTCGCCTCCGACCCGGTCCGGTAGGCTGACCGCGCCCGGCCCGGCCGGGCGGGATCGCGGAGGAGGCGCGGTGGCCACCACCGGTGACAGCGAGCGCACCCTGGTGCTGATCAAGCCGGACGCGGTGCGTCGAGGACTGGTCGGCGAGATCATCAGCCGGTTCGAGCGCAAGGGCCTGACCATCGACGCCATGGAGCTGCGGACCATCGACGGCGAGTTCGCCGACCGCCACTACGCCGAACACGTCGACAAGCCGTTCTATCCCCCGCTGCGGGAGTTCATGGTCGGCTCGCCGCTGGTGGCGATGGTGCTGTCGGGCGACCGGGCGATCGAGGTCGTGCGGACCCTCACCGGGGCCACGGACGGGCGGCAGGCCGCCCCCGGCACCATCCGCGGTGACCTGTCCCTGTCCAACCGGGAGAACCTGGTGCACGCCTCCGACTCGCCGGAGAGTGCCGCCCGCGAGATCGCGCTCTGGTTCCCCCAGCTGGCCACGTAGCCCCGGCGGCTTCCCGGGACCGGCCGCGCGTGTCCCACCGGGTCGGCCGCCGGGGTCGGCGGGCCCGGCGCGCCCGGGTCCGAGCGCCCGGTCCACGGACCGCCCGGCGCGTCGCGCGGAACCCGGTCGATGGCGGCCGGGCCGGTGCGGTAGCCTTCGAGGCACAGGCGATGACCCGGCAATCACCGGCGAGCCTCCGGAAGAAAGGGCGCCACGCCTGAGTAGAACCGGACGGGTCCGGCCCGTCACAGCCGGCCAATGAGCGGGTCGGGGTCCCGCGGCCCCGGCCAAGCGAGGTGGTACCGCGGGCGGCCGCTCGCCGCTCGTCCTCGCGTGGTGACCGGACCAGGTGACCGATTCGAGGAGAGCGAGCAACGATGGCCTACCCACTGCACCAGGACACCACCGGCGTTCCGGCGAGCCCCGACCTGCCGGCGCTGGAGCGGCGGGTACTGGACTACTGGGCGGCCGACAAGACCTTCGAGGCCAGCGTCGAGCAGCGCCCGGCCGGCAGGAACGGCGCCAACGAGTACGTCTTCTACGACGGGCCGCCGTTCGCCAACGGGCTGCCCCACTACGGGCACCTGTTCACCGGCTACGTCAAGGACGTCGTGCCGCGCTACCACACCATGCGCGGACGCCGGGTGGAGCGGCGGTTCGGCTGGGACACCCACGGTCTGCCCGCCGAGGTGGAGGCGGAGCGGCAGCTCGGCATCACCACCAAGGCGGAGATCCTCGAGCTCGGCGTGGCCAGGTTCAACGAGGCCTGCCGGTCCTCGGTGTTGCGCTACACGCGGGAGTGGGAGCGGTACGTCACCCGGCAGGCGCGGTGGGTCGACTTCGCGAACGACTACAAGACGCTCGACCTGGACTACATGGAGAGCGTCATGTGGGCGTTCAAGTCGCTCTACGACAAGGGCCTGATCTACGAGGGCTTCCGGGTGCTGGCGTACTGCTGGCGGTGCGAGACGCCGCTGTCCAACACCGAGACCCGGATGGACGAGGACACCTATCGGGAGCGGACCGACCCGTCGGCGACGGTGTGGTTCCAGCTGCAGCCCGACGAGTCCGCGCCCGAGCCGGTGCGCGGCCCGGTGCGGATGCTCGCGTGGACCACCATGCCGTGGACGCTGGTGCCCAACGTGGCGCTGGTGGTCCACCCGGACGTGGACTACGCGGTGGTCGAGAAGGACGGGACCCGGTACGTGCTGGCCGAGGCCCGGCTCGACGCGTACGCCGCCGAGTTCGGCGACGCGACACGGGTCGCCACCCTCAAGGGACGCGACCTGGTCGGCCGGCGGTACGAGCCGGTCTTCGAGTTCCTGGTGGAGCAGCTGGCCGACGTGCCGGCCGCGTTCACGGTGCTGGCCGGCGACTTCGTCACCACCGACGAGGGCACCGGGATCGTGCAGGTCGCGCCCTCGCACGGCGAGGACGACTACAACGTCTGTACCGCCGCCGGCATCCCGACCATCCTCACGGTCGACGACCGGACCCGGTTCACCTCGATCGCGCCCCGCTTCGAGGGGCTGCAGGTGTTCGAGGCCAATCGGCCGCTGCTGCGGGAGCTGCGCGAGCGCGGGGTCCTGGTCCGGGAGGAGCCGTACGTCCACCCGTACCCCCACTGCTGGCGCTGTGAGACCCCGCTGGTGTACAAGGCGGTGTCGAGCTGGTTCGTGAAGGTCACCGCCATCAAGGACCGGATGCTGGAGCTCAACCAGCAGATCAACTGGATCCCGGGGCACGTCAAGGACGGCTCGTTCGGCAAGTGGCTGGCCAACGCCCGCGACTGGTCGATCAGCCGCAACCGGTTCTGGGGCTCGCCGATCCCGGTGTGGAAGTCGGACGACCCGGCCTACCCGCGCGTGGACGTGTACGGGTCGCTGGCGGAGCTGGAGCGCGACTTCGGGGTGCGGGTCACCGACCTGCACCGGCCGGCCATCGACGAGCTGGTCCGGCCCAACCCGGACGACCCGACCGGGAAGTCGATGATGCGCCGGGTGCCGGAGGTGCTCGACTGCTGGTTCGAGTCGGGCTCCATGCCGTTCGCGCAGGTGCACTACCCGTTCGAGAACCAGGAGTGGTTCGAGCACCACTACCCGGGCGACTTCATCGTCGAGTACATCGGACAGACCCGCGGGTGGTTCTACACGCTGCACGTGCTGGCCACCGCCCTGTTCGACCGGCCGGCGTTCCGCAACTGCGTGGCCCACGGCATCCTGCTCGGCTCCGACGGGCGGAAGATGTCCAAGAGCCTGCGCAACTACCCGGACGTCTACCACATCTTCGACTCCTACGGCGCGGACGCCATGCGCTGGATGCTGATGTCGGCGCCGGTGCTGCGTGGCGGTGACATGTCCGTCACCGAGTCGGCGGTGCGGGACGCGGTGCGCCAGGTGCTGCTGCCACTGTGGAACGTCTGGTACTTCTTCTCGCTGTACGCGAACGCCGAGGGCTACCAGGCGCGGCGGCGCACCGACAGCACCCACCTGCTGGACCGGTACGTGCTGGCCAAGACCGGCGAGCTCGTGGCGACGGTGACCGCGCAGATGGACGCGTACGACATCTCCGGCGCGTGCGCCAGCGTGCGCTCCTACCTGGACGCGCTCACCAACTGGTACGTGCGTCGGTCCCGTGACCGGTTCTGGGCCGGCGACCGCGACGGCTTCGACACCCTGTACACGGTGCTGGAGACGCTGTGCCGGGTGATGGCGCCGCTGGCGCCGCTGACCACCGAGGAGGTGTGGCGCGGGCTGACCGGCGGCCGGTCGGTGCACCTGACCGACTGGCCGGACGCGGCCGAGTTCCCGACCGACCACGAGCTGGTGGCGACCATGGACGCGGTGCGGGACGTGTGCTCGGCGGCGCTGTCGCTGCGCAAGGCCAAGGGCCTGCGGGTACGGCTGCCGCTGCCGTCGCTGACCGTGGCCACGCCCCGGGCCGCGCAGCTGGAGCCGTTCGGCGACCTGGTGGCCAGCGAGGTCAACGTCAAGCGGGTGGTGTTCACCAGCGACGTGGCGGCCTACTCGCGGCAGGTGCTGACGGTCGTGCCGCGGGCGCTCGGGCCCCGGGTCGGCCCGGCGGTGCAGCAGGTCATCCGCGCGGTCAAGGCCGGCGAGTGGGAGCTGGTGGACGGCGTGCCGGTCGCGGCCGGGGTGCGGCTGCAGGAGGGTGAGTACGAGCTGCGGATGGTGGCCGCCGACGCCGAGCACACCGCGTCGCTGCCCGACGACGAGGGGGTGGTGGTGCTCGACACCACGCTCACCCCGGAGCTGGAGGCCGAGGGGCTGGCCCGGGACGTGGTCCGGGTGGTGCAGCAGGCGCGGCGCGAGGCCGGCCTGGACGTGTCCGACCGGATCACCGTGGTGCTCGACGCGCCGGCCGAGGTCACCGAGGCGGTACGCGCGCACGAGTCCTTCGTGGCCGGTGAGGTGCTCGCCACCGCCGTGTCCTACGGCCCGGCCGGTGACGGTGCGTTCACCGGCGAGGCCGGCGACGGCGTGCCGGTGCGGGTGTCGGTCACCCGGGTCGGCTGACGCGGGTGACCGCGCCGTCCCGGGGCCTGGACCGGCACGGGCACGTGGTTGCGCGGTGACCGGTCGTCAGCGGCGTCACCTCCATCCCCGCGTGCGACAGGAGCGCAGGATCCGCGTGCACGTCGTCGGGGTCGCGCGCGTAGACGCGCACGAGATGGTCGATCACCTCCGCGGCGTTGACCGCCGACAGGACCGTGGGGCCACGGCCGTCGCCCGACCAGCCGTTGGCGGGACGCCGCGACCGCCCGCCGACGAATGTCCCCCGAGGGTGCCCTGTTCGGGCGGGAGGTGCGTCAGCGCAGCGCGGTCCACAGCGCCCAGGCGAACAGCCCGAGCAGCAGCAGGCCGCCCGCCCGGCGGGTGTGCACGAACGCGATCGGCGCCCACCACAGCGGCCAGACC
>VSBZ01000126.1:0-11339 GCA_047459215.1 Micromonosporaceae bacterium
CCGGGGAACCGCGGGCCCGCCGGTCGGCCGGGGTGACCTGGCGCCGGGAGTGACCCGGCAGCTGGCCCCTGCCGGCCGTGGGCGCCGGGATCCCGGCCCCGACCGGAGCCCTCCGGCCCCGGCCCTGGCCGGCGGATCGGGACCGCTGGTCCCGGCCGGGGGTGACCTCCGGCCGTGACGCCCGGGGGCACCAGGCGCGACGCTGGAGGTGTGACCACCCGGGACGTCGTGCAGGTGCCCGCCGTCGACGCGCTCACCGCCGACGGGGCGATCGTTCGGATCCGGACCGTCACGGCGGAGGACACCGGTGCGATCGAGGCCCTGTTCCGGCGCGGCTCGACCACGAGCCTGCACCTGCGGTTCTTCTCCACGCCCACCCCGCGGCAGCTCGCCGCGGAGGTGCAGCGGCTGACCCGGCCCCTGTCACCGGTGCACGCGACCATCGCGGCGGAGCTCGCCGGCGACCTGGTGGGCGTGGCCTCGTACGAGCGGCGCGGGCCGGAGGAGCCGGAAGCCGAGTTCGCGGTGTTCGTCGACGACCGCCACCAGGGCCGCGGGATCGGCACGCTGCTGCTGGAACACCTGAGCAGGTTCGCCCGCGCCCACGGCATCCGCCGCCTCTACGGTGAGGTGCTGGCCGCCAACTCCCGGATGCTGCGGGTGGCCGACGGCCTGGCCGCCACCACCACCTCGCGGATCGGCGACGGGGTGGTGGAGGTGAGCGTGGCCACCACCGTCGACGAGGCGGCGATCGCCGACGTCGACGCGCGCGACCGCACCGCGGAACGCGCCTCGCTGCGCCCGCTGCTCGCCCCCAGGTCCGTGGCGGTCGTCGGGGCCGGCCGCCGCCCCGGTGGCGTGGGGCACGAGGTGCTCCGCGCGATCATCGGGTACGGGTTCGCCGGACCGGTCTACGCGGTCAACCCCCACACCGACCACATCCAGCTCACCCTCCCGCCCTCGTCCCGGGACGGGGACGCCCCGGGTGAGACGAGGAGGGTCCCGAGCTACCCGAGCCTGGCCGACCTGCCGGGCCCGGCCGAGCTGGCGGTCATCGCCGTTCCAGCGGACCAGGTCGCCGGGGTGCTCGCCGACGCGGCGGCGGCCGGGACCCGGGGAGCGGTGATCCTCAGCGCCGGCTTCTCGGAGGCCGGGGAGGAGGGCCGGATACGGCAGGCGGAGGTGCTGCGGCTGGCCCGCTCCGCCGGGATCCGCCTCGTGGGACCGAACTGCCTCGGGATCATCAACACCGACCCGGAGGTACGGCTGGACGCCAGCTTCGCGCCCCAGCCGCCGCGGCCCGGCGGGCTGGCGGTCGCCTCCCAGTCCGGGGCGGTCGGGATCGCCGTGCTCGACCACACCTCCCGCAGCGGGTGTGGGGTGTCGAGCTTCGTGTCACTGGGCAACAAAGCTGACGTCAGCGGCAACGACCTCCTCGCCTACTGGTACGACGACCCTGCCACCACGGCCGTGGCCCTCTACCTGGAGTCGTTCGGCAACCCGCGCAAGTTCGCGCGGGTGGCCCGGGCGCTCGCGCGCCGCAAGCCGGTGCTGGCCGTGTTCAGCGGCCGGACGGCGGCCGGACGGCGCGCCGGCGCCTCCCACACCGCCGCGGCCGCCGCCCCCGGAGTCGCGGTGGACACGCTGTTCGCCCAGGCCGGGGTGGTACGGGCCGACCATCTCGGCGAGCTGGTCGACGCCGCCCGCATGCTCACCGACCAGCCGCTGCCGGCGGGCAACCGGCTGGCCGTGGTGGGCAACGCCGGAGGCGCCAACGTCCTGGTCGCCGACGCCGCCGAGGCGAACGGGCTGCAGCTGCCGGCCACCGTCGCCGGCCGGGACAACCCGCTGGACCTGGGTGCCGGTGCGACGCCGGAGGCGCTGCGGGAGGCGTTGACCGCCATCGCGGCCAGCGGCGACGCCGACGTGGTGCTCGTCATCGTTGCCGCCACCCGTACCAACGACCCGGTGGCGATGCGGGAGCACGTCGGCGCCATCGCCGATGCCCACCCCTTCCTGCCGATGGCGCTGGTCGAGCTGGGGAGGGAGCACGTCACCGCGGTGGGCGCGCGGCGGGTACCCGCGTACGAGCTGCCCGAGCGCGCGGTGCGGGCGATCAGCCACGCGGTCCGGTACGCGACCTGGCGGCGCGAGCCGCTCGGCTCCCGGCCCGACCTGCCGGACCTGGACCCCGACGGTGCCCGGGAGGTGGTGCGGACCGCGCTGGCGGAGCACCCGGGCTGGCAGCCGTACCGGACGATCCGGGACATCCTCGAGCGCTACCGTCTCCCGCTGGTCGCCTCCCGCCAGGTCGACGACCCGGACGCGGCGGTCGAGGCCGCCGGCGAGATCGGCTACCCGGTGGTGGTCAAGGCCGCCGACCCGGAGCTGATCCACAAGAGCGACCTCGGCCTGGTGCGGCTGGGCCTGACCGGTGCCGATGCCGTCCGGGACGCGTACCGGGCCATCGCCGCCACCCTCCGGCAGGCGCGGCCGCCCGTGCTCGTGCAACCCATGGCGAGCGGGACCGTCGAGCTGGTGGCCGGGATCGTCCACGACCCGCTGTTCGGTTCGCTGGTCATGACCGGACTCGGCGGGATCCACACCGACCTGCTCGGCGACCGGGCCTTCCGCCTGGTGCCGCTCACCGACCTGGACGCCGGCCGGATGTGGCGCTCACTGCGGTCCGCCCCGCTGCTGACCGGCTACCGCGGCTCTCCGCCGGTGGACACCGCCGCGGTGGAGGACCTGCTGCTGCGGCTGGGGCGGCTGGCCGAGGACCTGCCCGAGGTGGCCGAGCTGGACCTCAACCCGGTCCTGGCCGGGCCCGACGGCGTGGTCGTGGTCGACGCCAAGCTGCGCCTGGCCCCGACCGGCCCGGAGCCCGACCCGTACCTGCGGAGGCTGCGATGACGACCGGGCCGATCCTGGTGGGCTTCGACGGCTCCAGGGACGCGTGGGCCGCGCTGCGGTGGGCGCAGGACGAGGCCGCCCGCTGCGGGGCGCCGATCCGCCTGGTCTACGTCTACGAGTGGTCCAGCGCGGTGACACCGGTGCCGGCGGGGTCGGGCTGGCCGGACCCGGAGGTCCGGCAGGCGGCGGTCGGCGCGGTGAGCGAGGCGGTGGAACGCGCCCGGCAGCACCGCCCGGACGTTGAGGTCGACGGCACGGTGATCGACGGCACCGTCGTCTCCACGATGTGCAAGCTCAGCGAGAGCGCCCGGATGGTGGTGGTCGGCAGCCGCGGGCTGGGCGGGTTCAGCGGCCTGCTGGCCGGCTCGGTGGCGACCGGGATCGCCACCTGCGCGCGCGCCCCGGTCGTGGTCACCCGGGGCAGCGCCCGGCGGGACCGGCCGGTGGTGGTGGGCCTGGACCCGGAGGCCCCCGACTGCGACGGCGCGCTCAGCTTCGCGTACGACCAGGCGGCCTCCAGGGGAGTGGGTCTGGTGGCGCTGCGGGCGTGGCGGCCGCCGCCGGTTCCGTGCCGCACCGACACCGAGCCGGTCCGGTACGACGAGGCCGCGCTCGAGGCGGCCGAGCGCGGGCTGGTGGAGGGCCTGCTGGACCGGTGGCGGCGCCGGCGGCCGGAGGTCCCGGTCACCGTCCGGCTCGTGGCCGACACCCCGGCGCACGCCCTCGTCACCGCTTCCGAACAGGCCCAGATGGTGGTGGTCGGTTGCCTGGGCCGCGGCGGCGGAGCCGGCCAGTCGCTGGGTTCCGTCGCCAGGCAGGTCATCCACCACGCCCACTGCCCGGTTGCGGTGATCCGCGGCCGCGAGTGACCGAGGGGGGACACCGATGGATCGCAACTACCTGGTCGTGGTCGGCGTCGACGGCTCCGACAGCAGCCTGCGCGCCCTGCAGTGGGCCGCCCACGAGGCGGCCCAGCGGGGTGGCACGGTCCAGGCGATCACGGCCTGGCGCTGGGACGTCCCCGGCGGAGGCATCGCCAACGAGGGACCCGCGGACATGGAGGCGCGCGACCGTGCCGCCCAGATACTCGAGCAGGCGGTCGCGGCCCTGACCGGCGACACGCCGGTGGCCACCGAGGTCGTGGAGGGCCGGCCGGCCGACGTGCTCGCGGAGGCCAGCCGGGACGCCGACCTGCTGGTGCTGGGCAGCCACGGCCACAGCCGGGTCTGGACGACGGTCCTGGGATCGGTCGCGGAGGAGACCATCCGGCAGGCCCACTGCCCGGTGGTGGTCATCCCGGCCGACGAGGAGGCGAGGCGTCGGGCGGCGCCGCCCGCGGTCCGGTAGGGGTGGCGCTTCGGGTCCTCCGGCGCGCCGACCGGGGCGAGCGGCCCTGTCCCGGGTCCCGGGCCGGCGGGACGCTGGAGACGGGAGGAGGTGCACGCCATGGTCACCATCGCCAGGGACCCGGTCGTCGTCGGGGTGGACGGGCGCGAGGGCTCGCTGGCCGCGGCGGACTTCGCGGCCGCCGAGGCGCGGCTGAGGGGCGTGCCGCTGCTCATGCTGTCGGCCTGTCCCGTCCGCCGTCCGGGCGGTGCGCACACGACGCTGACCGCCTTCCTGCGGCGCGTCTGCACCGCCTGGCCCGAGCTGCGGATCACCGCCCGCAACGTCACCGGGGACCCGGTCGAGGCCCTGGTCGCCGCCTCCCGCCGCGCCCCGCTGCTGGTCGTCGGCAGGGACGTGGGGCGCGAGCACGTCCGCTCGGTGGGCCAACAGGTGGCGGCCCACGCCTTCTGTCCCACCGCGGTCGTGCCTCCCGGTGCGAGCCCGGCCACCGACCAGCCGGTGCTGCTCGGCGTCGCGATGACCCCGGACGACGAGCCGGCCACGGCGTTCGCCTTCCACGAGGCGGAGCTGCGCCGGGCACCGCTGCTGGCGGCGCACGTGTGGTCCGGGGTCCCGGGCAGCGCCCTGGGGCGGGTGGACCCGTTCGCCTACGACATGCGCCGGGCACAGGAGGCGGCCGACCGGATGCTCGCGGAGGCTCTCGCCGGCTGGGCCGACAAGTACCCGGACGTCAAGGTGGAGCGCATGCCGCTGTACGACACGCACGCGGCCAGCACCCTGCTCGACGCGGGCCAGCTGGCGGGAATGATCGTGGTCGGCGCGCGGCGTCACGGCCTGCGCAGCACCCAGCTGCTCGGCTCGGTCACCCGTACCCTGCTGCGGGACTCCACCCGCCCGGTGGTGGTCGTCCGTCCCCAGCACCGGGTGTGACGCGAGCGCCGTCGGCAGCGGGTCGTGACGTCTCCACGGTGCACCGGGTCTGACGCCGACCCGTCCGCCGAGCCGGGTCACCGGCGGTCGGTGGCTTCAGCCCGGACCGCCCCGGACGGTCGGGAACGTCGCGGGGGCGGGCGCGCGCGGCCACCGCCCGGCCGCGTACCGCTCAGGCGGTGGAGGCACCCGGCGACCCGCCGCCGGACTCCAGCATCCGGCGGCGGGTGGCCTGCAGCCGGTCGACCACCACGTCGAGGAAGCGCCGGTACAGCTCGCGCCCCAGGCGCGGGTCCTCGTCGGACAGCCGGCGCAGGCCCGCGGCGTCCAGCTCCACGGCGAGGGTCTGCTCCGCCGCCACGGCTCCGAAGTGCCAGCGGTACGGCGGGTAGAGCCACGACCAGCCGAGCACCGAGCCCGGACCGAGCGTGTCCACGACCACCTGGCCCCTGCCGGGGACCTGCGTGTCGAGGACGACCCTGCCCTCCCGGATCAGCCAGCACCGGTCGGCGTGGCCACCCTCGGAGAAGATGCGGGCGTGGGCGTGGAACAGGCGCCGGCGGGCCCACGGCGCCAGCTGCGCCACCTGCTCCGGCGGCATGCCGGCCAGGAACGGGTGGGCCGCGAGCAGGTCGTAGGCGGTCGGGATCATCACACCTCCCTCGCCGCCGGACGGGTCCGACGGCTCACGGTACGCCGAACGGGAAGGAGCCGACCGGCGCGCGGGCGAGCTGCCGGTCGTCGAGCTCGTACCCCAGCTCGTCGACGACCTCGATCACCCCCGGCACGGACCGGGTGAGCGAGACCGCCAGCCGGGCGGTCGACCACCGGTCGGTCCGACCGGTGAGGGTCACCACACCGCCGTTGACCCGGACCTCCACGGCGCCGGGGTCGACCCACAGGGTGCGGTGCAGGATCTCCTCCCGCACGTCGCGCGCGATGGCGTCGTCCGGGCGGAGGAACACCCGCAGCACGTCACTGCGGGTCACGATGCCCACGATGCGGCCGTCCCGGTCGGTGACGGGCAGCCGCTTGAGCCGCTCCTCGTCCATGAGCCGGGCGGCCTCGGTCAACGACGCGTCCGGGGCGACCGTCACGGCCGGTGCGCTCATGAGGTCCTTCGCGAGCGTGGCTCGCGCCTTCGCACGGGCCCTGCGCCGCCGCCCCGACAGCAGCCACCACCGCACCCGGCCCTCCGGATGCTCCACCCGGTGGAGCAGGTCCGCCTCGGAGACCACGCCCACCACCCGGCGGTGGCTGTCCACGACCGGCAGGGCGCTGACCCGGTGGTCGGCGAGAGCCTTCACGATCTCCCGGTAGGGCGTGTCCTCCGACACCGTGACGACGTCCCGGGTCATGACGTCGCTGACCTGCCACGTACGCATGTCGACCTCCTTGTCGACCTGGCGATGTCCTCAGTCTCGACGCTAGGGGCGGCGACCACCGCCCGGCAGAGGCGAGCGGGTGCCCGCCGGCGGGTCGAAAGTCCTGTTCATGGGCGTTTCCGCCGGCGGCCAGCCACGTCCTGCCGGCCGTCCCGGCGTCCGTTGCGGGCGGGCGCAGGGCGTACGATCGATGCGTGGCCGACCAACCGTCGCTGGGGTTGGGTCCGCTCTCGCGCGTCCAGCTCGACGAGCTGCTCGCGGAGCTGCTGGACCGGGTCAGCGACGTGGTCGACTCCCGGGAACGGCTGCGTGCGCTGCTCGACGCGGTCGTCACCATCGCCGGCGACCTCGACCTGCGGGCCATGCTCTCGCGGATCGTCGAGTCGGCGTGCCAGCTGGTCGGCGCCCGCTACGGTGCGCTCGGCGTGATCGGCCCCGACCGCCGGGTGGTGGAGTTCGTCACCCACGGCGTCTCGGAGGAGGAACGGGCGGCCATCGGCGACCCTCCCGCCGGCCGCGGGGTGCTCGGGCTGCTGATCGAGGATCCGCGTCCGTTGCGCCTGGCGGACATCACCCAGCACCCCAAGGCGTACGGGTTCCCGCCCAACCACCCGCGCATGCACAGCTTCCTCGGAGTGCCGATCCACGTGCGTCAGCAGGTCTTCGGCAACCTGTACCTGACCGAGAAGCGGGGCGGCGGCGAGTTCACGGAGGACGACGAGGCGATCGTCGTGGCGCTGGCGAGCGCCGCGGGTGTCACGATCGAGAACGCCCGGCTGTACGAGATCGCGGAGCGCCGGCAGCGCTGGCTCGCCGCGACCGCGGAGATCACCAACGTGCTGCTCGGCTCGGTGCAGCGCACCACCGCGCTGCGGCGGATCGCCGGCCTGGCGCGGCAGGTCGCCGAGGCGGACCTGGCCCTGGTCCTGCTCTACGACCCCGCGGAGGACGCGCTCACGGTGGAGGTGGCCGACGGCGCGGACCAGCTCGTCGGGACCACACTGCCGGCCTCCGAGACGATCTTCGGCCGCATGATCGCGGACCGCGGCCAGCTGGTGATCGAGAGCCTCGGCAAGGCCGCACCCTGGCCGGGCCCGGTGCCCAACTGCCCCGCCGCCGCGGCGCCCCTGGCCGTCGAGGACCGCATCCACGGCATCCTGGTCATCACCCAGCCGCCCCGCGCCGACCGGTACACCCCCGACGACGACCTGCCCATGCTGACGACCTTCGCCGGCCAGGCGGCGCTGGCGCTGGAACGGGCGCAGGCGCAGGAGGAACGGGAGATGATCGCGGTGCTGCAGGACCGCGAGCGGATCGCCCGAGACCTGCACGACGTGGTCATCCAGCGGCTGTTCGCCACCGGCCTGCAGCTGCAGACCGCGGCGCGCCTCGCCAACCGGCCGGAGGTGGCGCAGCGCATCACCGCCGCCGTGGACGACCTGGACATCACCATCCGCGACATCCGCACCGCCATCTTCGAGCTGCGCAGCCCGGCGGTGACCACGCTGCGCGGTGAGCTGCGGGCCTTCGTGGACGAGGCGGCCGAGTCGCTGGGCTTCCCGCCCGACCTGGAGCTGAACGGGCCGATCGACAGTGTCGTGCCCGAGGAGGTACGCCCCGACCTGCTCGCGGTGGTGCGCGAGGCGCTCTCCAACGTCGTCCGTCACGCGCACGCGACCCAGGTGCGGGTCACGGTCACCGCCCGGAACGGCCGGTTGACGGTCACCGTCCACGACAACGGGATCGGCCCCGGGTCCATCCAGGAGCGCAGCGGGCTGGCGAACCTGCGTGCGCGCGCGGAACGCCACGGTGGCGAGTTCGCGATCCTCGCGGGCAACCCGGGCGGCACGCTGCTGGAGTGGTCGGTACCCATCTAGGACACCGCGGCCGTCACCGGGCGCACGGCGCCGGCGCCTACCTGGCTCTGGTGGAGCGGATCGTCTCGAGGCGCCGACGGTACTCCTCGTCGTCGATCTCACCGCGCGCGTACCGCTCGGCCAGGATGCGTTCCGGCCCGTCGCGACCGTCGTCCGGGCCGGACCGGACCAGGTTGCGCACGATCAGGACGGCGGCGGTCACCACCAGCGCCCAGAATCCGATCCACAGCAGGGCCATGGCCAGGAACCCCCAGCCACCGGCGCCGTGGTTGAACCACCACATCGCTGACCTCCTCGCTGTGCGCTCACGCGGACGCGGGCACGCCGGCTAGGGTAATCGTCACCTGCGGCGGCTCCCGCAGGGCTTCGTGCACCGTACAGTGCTCCAGCGTCTCCAGCAGACCCGCCCGCAGCTCGGCCGGAACCTCACCGGGCGGGGTCACCCGCAGCTCGACACGTCCCACCCGCGGGGGGCGGGCGGCGAGCATCTTCCAGTCGCAGTCCACCCGCAGCCCGTCGTAGGCCAGTCCGTGCTCCCGCAGGAAACGCACCCCGAAGTAGCCGACGCACGCCGCCAGGCTGCTCACGAACAGCTCGGTGGGCGTCGGGCCGATCTGCTCGGCGGGTCCGGGCTGGTCGACGAGCAGCCGGTGGTCGCGGACGTCGATCCGGAACCGGTCGGCCGCCAGGTGCGTCACGGTAATCGTCGCCACGCCTGCTCACCTCCACCGCGACGCTAGCGACGCCGACCCGTGCCGGACAGCGACACTCGTCCCCTGCCGCCGGGTAGGAGGACCCGGCCTCACAGGTGGGTCTCGAACCACTGCGCCGCCCGCTCCGCCACCTCCTGCAGCGCGCCGGGCTCCTCGAACAGGTGGGTGGCGCCCGGTACCAGGTGCAGCTCCACGGGTCCGGCGATGGCGTCGGCCGCGTCCCGGTTCAGCGCCACCACCTGGTGGTCCTCGCCGCCGACGATGAGCAGTGTGGGCGCGCGTACCCGGGACAGCGCGTCCCCGGCCAGGTCCGGACGCCCGCCCCGCGACACCACCGCCCGGACGACCCCCGGCCGTTCCGCCGCGGCGACCAGCGCGGCGGCGGCGCCGGTGCTGGCCCCGAACAGCCCGACCGGCAGGTCCCGGAGCCGCTCGGCGGTGCCCGCCCAGTCCACCATCCCGGTCACGCGACCGGCCAGGAGCCCGATGTCGAACCGCAGCTCCCCGGTGAGGGCGTCCCGCGCCTCCTCCTCGGCGGTGAGCAGGTCGGCCAGCACGGTGGCCAGGCCCCGCTCCTGCAGCCGGCCGGCGACCATGCGGTTGCGCGGGCTGTGCCGCGAGCTGCCCGAGCCGTGCGCGAACAGCACCACGCCGCGGGCACCCTCCGGTACGGTGACGTCCGCGGCCAGCTCCGCTCCCGCGGCGTCGATCCGGGCCGCCGTGCCGGTGTCCACGGGCTCACCTCCCGAGGTCGGACTCCGCTCCGGGCTCACCCGCGTTCCCGTACGGGGGCTCGTCCATCTCGCCCATCAACGGGTCGGGTGCGAGGATGTCGTCCTCCAGCTCCGGGATATCGTCCATCGGCTCGACCGGCTCGTCGACCCCGTCGGCGAGGTCGCCGGACTCCCACACGTCCTCGAAGTCGCGCGGTTCGGTCATCTCGTCTCCTCCCCCGTGAAACCGGGTTGCAGATTCCCGGTCCTCAGCCGGGGAAACCTCCGCCGGCCCGCAACTTCCGCGCCGCCGTCACCGGGCGTAGAACTCGACCACCTTCGTCTCGTCGCACACGACCGGGATCTCGGGGCGTGTCGGCGGGCGTTCCAGCCGGGCGCGCAGGGCCTCGCGGTCCACGCTCAGGTACGGCGGATGGGTCGCGGCGTACTCGCCCGTGGCGGCGATCTGGAACGGCAGCATGTGGCGGCTGCGCTCGGCCACCTCGATGACCTGCCCCGGCCGCACCCGGTACGACGGGCGGTCCACCTTGACGCCGTCCACCCGGATGTGGCCGTGGGTCACCTCCTGCCGGGCCTGCCAGATGGTACGGGCCAGGCCGGCACGCAGCACGAGGGCGTCCAGCCGGGTCTCCAGGTCGACCAGCAGCTCCTCGCCGGTCCGCCCGGGGCGTCGGGCCGCCTTCGCGACCGCGTTACGCAGCTGCCGCTCCCCGATCGCGTACTGGGCCCGCAGCCGCTGCTTCTCCAGCAGCCGGGTCTTGTAGTCGCTGACCTTGATGCGCGCCCGCCCGTGCTGGCCCGGCCGGAACGGGCGGTTCTCCATGATCCGCGCCGCTTTCGGCGACAGCGGGATGCCCAGCGCCCGGCTCCGCTTCACGACCGACCTCTTGCGTCGACCCATCCGGCCACCTCCAGATCCGGCCCGCCGTCCCCACGTGGTCCTACCCGGACGGGCGCCGGACCACACCGGTGCCGGTAGCCTGGCTGCCTATGAGCCAGCCGTCGAGCCCACCGCCCCTCCCGCGTCGACTGAGCATCTCGGCCACGCCGGAGGTCGAGGCGGGCGTGTACGCCGACTTCGTCAGCGTGTGGCACCAGCCGCACCTGTTCGTGCTGGACTTCTCCGTCCACACCAACCCACCGCAGATCGTGGAGGTGGACGGGAGAAAGATGATCAACGTGCCCGCCCGGATGGTGGCGCGGGTACGGATCCGGCCGGAGCAGATCTTCGAGATCATGAAGGCGCTCAACCACCAGCTCTCGCGGTGGGAGCGGGAGCAGGGCAAGGCCCCGCGGCAGGAGGAGCCACCCCTCTGACGGTGCCCGGCCGGGCCGACCGCCGACGGGGCCCGCCGACCTCCCGCATCCACCTCGGCACGGCCCGCCGACCGCAGCGCGCCCTCCCCAGGCGGCCGCGCCCATACCCCGGGCGATCGC
>VSBZ01000127.1:0-11084 GCA_047459215.1 Micromonosporaceae bacterium
ATGTACATCTGGCTCTCGAAGGCGCGCACCGGCACGAGCGCCTCGGCGACGAACTGGTACGGGTGCATCAGCGCCGTCGGGACGACGAGGAGGTCGGTGCCGGCCAGTGCGTGGGCGCGCACGTTCTCCGGGAACTCCACGTCGTAGCAGACGACCAGACCGACGGTCAGGCCGTCCAGCTCCGCCTCCAGGCGGGCGATCGCCTGCTGGCGGGCCTGGATCTCCTGCTGGGTCTGCGCCCGCGCCGCCTCGATCTCCTCCCGGGCCTGGGCGCGGGCGGCCTCGAGCAGCTCGTCGGCCTCCGCCCGGGCCTGCTCCAGCTGCTGCGCGCCCTGCTCGGCGAGGCGCCGGGCCTCCTGCTCGGCGCGCTCGTACACGGCCTCGCCCTCGGCGCGCAGCCGCTCGGCCTCCTGCCGCGCCTCGGCGAGCAGCTTCTCCGCCTCGGCCTTCTGGCGGGCGGCCCGCTCCTCGGCCAGGGTCCTGATGTCCCGGGCCTGCTTCTCAGCCAGGTCGAGGATCTGGCCGACGGTCGGGCCGAGGTCCTGGAAGGACGCCCGCTCGATCTTCGGCGGCCGCTGGCGCAGCTCGTTGAGCTCGGCCTGGACGCGCTCCAGCTGGGCGGCCAGCTCGCGCACCTGCCGGTACGCCTGGTCGCGCTCGGAGGCCAGCGTCGCCAGCTCCCTGCCCACCCGGGCCACGTAGGTGTCTACCTGCCGCTTGTCGTAGCCGCGCCGCGTGAGCTCGAAATCCGGCCGCGGAGGGCGGACCTCGTGCGGTGCGATCAGACCGTCGCCGTACGACATGCGCCATCCTCCCTACGACGAAGACCGCCGGGTCCGGCGGCTGGACCACGCCATCGGTGGGTGTGGGCTCGGCCGGCGAACCGCGCCGCCCGCCGTCAACGGCAAACGCTACCGTCCGCGCGCGACCCGTGTGACCCCCGGCCCGGCGCGTCCGGGTCCGCCGACCGGCCGGCGTGCGGTTCCGCCGTCGCAACCACGCACCGGCGCCTCCGTGCCCGCCACGGTCCACTGTCGGGTCACCGCGCCGCGTGCTCGTCGCGTTGCGGTACGTAGGCTCCGGGTACGTGCCGCCACCGGTCCACGGAACCGCGGCTCAGGGAACCGCGATGAGCAGCCCCACCCCGGCCAGCACCCCGGCCGACCCACACCACACCTTGAGCGGGAGCGGCTCGCGGTGAGGTCCGAACGAGACCAGCACCAGCACCGTCGGCACGGTGAGCAGCTGCAGGGCGAGCACCACGCCGACCGGCGCGTCGGCCAGGCCGAGGTAGCGCCACCACGTCGCCAGGCCCACCAGCACGCCGGCGGCCAGCTTGAGCCGCCAGGCGGTGCGGTCCATCCGCCCGCCACCCCGGCTGGCGGGCACCGCTAGCAGGACCGCACCGTACGCCAGGGCCGCCGCCGCCAGGCCGACGGTGACCCCGACCAGCGGGTCGGCGAACCCGCGCAGCCCGGCGACGGTGAGCACCGCGCTGACCGCCCACGCCGCGGAGGTGGCCAGGCCGTAACCGGAGTCGCGCAGCTTCGCCCGGCGCTGGGCACCGGGGTCGGTCACCAGGTAGGCGCCGGCCACGGTCACCGCGATGCCGAGCAGCGCCAGCGGACCCGGTACCGATCCGGTGGCGAGGAACGCGATGATCACGCCGAACACCGGGGTGGTGGCGATCAGCGGTGACGTCCGGGCCGCGCCGATCCTCGCCTGGCTGGCGTTGAGCGTGGTCCAGCCGACGACGAAGTGCACCACTCCGGCGCCGGCCAGGTAGGCCATGCTCGCCGGCGGGATGTGGCGCACCTCCCCGGCCGAGCCGGCCGCGACCACGACCACCAGCAGCACCACGGTGGCGGCCGCCAGCTGGGCGAACGTGGCGACGTAGACCTTGGTGAGGTTGCGGACGGCGCGCGCGTTCAGCACCTGGAAGACGCCGAACCCGACCCCGGACAGCGCGGCCCACAGCGTACCGGTCAACCGGGGACCCGGCCGGCGGCCGTCTGCGCGTCCGGGTGGTCGTCACCGACCGGCTGGTGGCCCCGGCCGGTCGCGCCGCCGAAGTAGAGCCGGACGAGGTCGGGGTCGGACAGGATCGCCTCGGCCGGGCGCTGAGCGACCACCCTTCCGCTCTCCATCACGATCCCGTCGGTGGCCAGCCCCATCCCGAACCGGACGTTCTGCTCCACCAGCAGCAGCGTCTTGCCCTGCTCGCGCAGCAGCGCCACCGATTCCGACAACGCGCCCAGGGACTTGGGGTCCAGGCCCAGCGACGGCTCGTCGAGCAGCAGCAGCGCCGGGTCGAGCATGAGCGAGCGGGCGAACTCGACCATCCGGCGCTCGCCCCCGGACAGGTTGCCGGCCTTCTCCCGGTGGCGCCGGGCGACGATGGGGAACAGCTGCGCCACCGCGTCGTACCGTTGCCGCACCAGGGCCCGGTTGCGGCGGATGAGGTAGGCGCCGAGCAGCACGTTCTCCCGCACCGTCAGGTTGGGGAACAGCGCGTTGGACTGCGGCACCTGGCAGATCCCGCGCTTGAGGATGTCCCACGGCGGTCGGCCGTCGATCCGCTCGCCGGCCAGGGTGATCTCCCCCCGTCGCGGGGACAGCAGCCCGCTGACCGTGCGCAGCACCGTGGACTTGCCGGCGCCGTTGGGCCCGACGATGCAGGCCACCGCGCCCTGCCGCACCTCGATGTCGACACCCTGGAGGACGTCGCCGGCGCCGTAGCCGGCGACCACCCCGCGCAGCCGCAGCATCACGTCACCGCCTCCGCCTCCTGCCCGAGGCGGTACGCCTCACCGAGGTAGGCGTCGACGACCGCCGGGTCGGCCTGGATCTGCGCCGGGCTGCCGGTGGCCATCGTGACCCCGCGGGCGAGCACGTGGATCGGGTCGCAGAGGTCGAGCACGAACGGCATGTTGTGCTCCACGATGAGGAAGGTCGTCCCGTACGAGTTGAGCTCCCGGATCATCTCCGCCATCCGCTCGATGAGCACCGGGTTGATCCCGCCGGCCGGCTCGTCGAGGAGGATGAGCTTGGGGTCGAGCATGAGCACCTGGGCCAGCTCCACCAGCTTCTGTTGACCGTAGGACAGGTCCTTCGCCCGCTGGTCGCGGAACTGACGCATCCCGACGAACGCCAGCAGCTCCTCGGCCACCCGCGCCTCCCGGCCGCTGACGGCGATCCGGCCGAGCTGTCCGAAGGAGAACGACCGCTGGGCGGCCACCACGTTCTCCAGGACCGTCATCTCGCCGAACAGGCGGGTGATCTGGAACGTGCGCCCGATCCCCAGGTGGGCGCGGCGCCAGGAGGGCAGCTTCTCGATCCGCCGTCCGTCGAAGATGATCTCCCCCCGGTCCGGCGAGACGGTGCCGTCGATGAGGTTGAAGACGGTGGTCTTGCCCGATCCGTTGGGTCCGATGAGACCGGTGATGCTGCCCTCGGGCACCGCGAACGAGCAGCCGTCCACGGCCCGGACGCCGCCGTAGTGCTTGACCAGGTCGCGCACCTCCAGCAGCGGCCGCGGGCCGTCGGGCCGGGCCGGTGCCGCGGTCGCACGTCGACGGTCCGTGAACGCGGCGAGGCTACCGCCGGTGTCGTCCACCCGGGCTCCCACCAGCGCGGCGGTCTCCCGGCTCCGCCACCGGGCCAGCAGGGCCTGCAGGCCCGGCAGGATCCCCTGGGGCAGGAAGATGACGATGAGCACGAGCACGCCGCCGAGCAGGAACAGCCGGCCGTTGCCACCCCAGTACTGGTTGGCGAACTCGCTGGCGGGCTCGACGATGAAGGCTCCCAGGACCGGACCCCACAGGGTCGCCCTGCCGCCCACCAGCAGGGAGAGGATGACCTGGACGCTCAGCAGGATGCCGAACATCCCGCGGGGGTCGATGAACGTGAGGTAGTAGCCGTAGACCGCGCCCGCCATGCCGACGACGACGGTGCTGGCGACGAACGCGATCATCTTCTCCACGGGCAGGTTGATGCCGATGGTCGCGGCCTTCGTCTCGTCCTCCCGGATGGCGACCAGCCCCATGCCCAGCTTGGTGCGCCGGATCCACCAGGTCATCAGCTGCTGCAGCGCCAGCAGCAGCACCAGCGCGTAGTAGAACGGCCAGTTGATGAACTGCCGGTCCCAGGTCGGCAGCGGCAGGGTCAGGCCGGGGGTGCCGTTGGTGAGGCTGACCCAGTTGACGGCGACCACCTGGACGAGGAACAGGAACGCCACGGTGATGATGACGAACGCCGGGCCCCGCGAGCGCAGCGACACCAGCCCGAGCGGGACGGCCACCAACGCGGCGACCAGCCCGGCGACGGGTACCCACAGCCACGGCGACACCGAGTCGAACCGGGTGGCGAGCACGCCGATGGTGTAGCCACCTAGCCCGATGAACGCTCCCTGCCCGAGGGAGACGTAGCCGGCGAACCCGGTGATGATGTTCAGCCCGCTGGCGCCGATGGCGAACACCAGCGACAGGATGATCATGTTCTGGTAGAACTGGTCGTCGGACAGCGCGGGGAAGGCCAGCAGCAGGACGGCGGCCACGACGACCAGGAGCCGGCCGAGCCACTCCGGCCGCAGCCGCCCCGGCACCGACGCACTCCGCGACCCGGTCATGTCGCCACCGCGTCCTCACGCAGGCGGGACCCGAGCAGCCCCTGGGGGCGGACCAGCAGCACGACGAACACGATCGCGTACGGCACGGCGGTCGCCCACTGGGGGGACCACGCGGCGGTGAGCGCCTCCGCCACGCCGAAGATGACCGCGCCCAGGACCGCGCCGTGGATGCTGCCCATCCCGCCGAGCACGACGATGGCCAGCAACCGGGCGATCCACTGGTAGTGGGAGCCGGGGACGAACGGGTACAGCACTCCGACGATCGCGCCACCGGCACCGGCCGCCGCCACGCCGAGCGCGAACGCCAGGGCGGCCACCGAGGGCACCCGGACCCCGACCAGCTCGGCGCCGCTGGGGTTGACCGCCGCGGCGCGGATCGCCCGGCCGAGCCAGGTCCTGGCCAGCAGCAGGACCAGCGTCATCAGCACCACCACGGCCAGCACGCCGCCGTACACCTGGGCCTTGGGCAGGAACAGCCCCGCGAACCGGAACGACTCGTCCACGTACGCCGGACGGATCGCGGTGGAGGTGTTCCCCCAGACCGTGCCCATCGCCGCCTCGATCACCAGCGCGAGGCCGAAGGTGAGCAGGACCGTCGAGGCCATCGGCGCCGTACGGATGGGAGCCACCACGAGCTTGTAGATGACCCAGCCGAGGGCGCCGATGGCCGGCGAGGTGACCAGGATCGCCAGGAGCGGGTCGACGCCCAGCCCGTCCCAGAGGCTGTAGGCGAGGAACGCGGCCAGGATCAGCAGCGCGCCGTGCGCGATGTTGATCACCCTCATGACTCCGAAGATCAGCGTCAGGCCGGCCGCGACCAGGGCGTACACCCCGCCCAGCAGCAGCCCGAGGACGAGGTTCTGGACGAGCTGGGTCATGTCAGCCGGCGCCTCCCGGTTTCCATCCCATGACGATGGTGTCGGTGGTGGCGCTCGCCTTCGGAAGGACGAACTCCACCCGGCCGTTCTGCCACTGGCCGATGAGGAACTCCCCGATCGGGCTGCCGTCGTCGTTCCACTTCAGCTCGCCGAGGATCGTCTGCACACTGTGGGCACGCAGCCAGTCCGCCATCGCAGCCTGGTCCTCGATGTTGCCGACGGCCTCGACCGCGGCCTGCAGCACCTGTCCGGCGGCGAAGGCGTCCGCGGCGTCCTCCGGCGGCAGGCGGCCGAACCGCTTCTCGTACGCGGCCACGAACTCCGCGTTGCCGGGGGTGTTGGCCTGCGGCGCGTGGCTGACCGCGTACATGATGCCCTCGGTGTTCTCCACGCCGATGGCCTCGGCGTACTGGTCGCCGTGGGAGGGCGCGCTCGTCTGGTACAGCCACCCGGGCGTGTAGCCGGCGCGCAGCATGGCCCGCACGAGCCCGACCCCGTCCTCGAACACCGCGCCGTGCACCACCAGGTCCGGGTCCGCGGCCCGCAGCGAGTTGACGATCGTGTCGAAGTTGCGCGTGTCGATGGCGTAGGTCTCCTGGTAGACGGTCTCGATGCCGGCCGCCTCCAGGATCTCACGGATGCCGTTGACGTTGGGGGCCGCGAACGGGTCGTCGATGGTCGGGTACGCGGCGGTCCTCGGCCGCTGGTCCTCCGGCAGGCTGGCGACCCACCGGGCGAAGACCTCGCCCTGCTTGTCCGAGGTGGCCTGCTGCGAGAAGAAGGTGAACCGGAACCCGCGGCTGAAGATCTCCGGGGAGCCGCCGGCCGGCTCGATGTAGAGCATCTGGTTGCGCTCCGCCACCGCCGAAGCCGGGAGGTTGAGCAGCGAGGAGAACGTGCCCAGCAGCAGGTCGACCCGGTCCTGGCTGATCAGCGCGTTGTAGTCCGCGACGACGGTGTTCTGGTTCGAGGCGTCGTCCTTGATCACCAGCTCGACGGGCCGTCCCAGCAGGCCGCCCTTCTCGTTGACCAGGTCGCGCCAGATCTCGTAGCCTTCCAGCGCCGCCTTACCGGGCTGGGAGAACTCCCCGGTCAACGGCAGCGACGCACCGATCCGAATGGGGTCCTCGGACCCGCCCGACCCGTCGTCGCCACAGGCTGCGAGCCCGACCACCAGGAGACTGCCGACAGCGGCCACGGCGAGGTGGCGGCGGGTCGTCGAGGTCAGCATGGTCGTTTCCTCCTCGGGTCGCAATCGATTGCGATGCCCCGCAGTCTTGTGAACCGGGACACACGTGTCAAGCGGTTCCCGACGAGATCCTCGTGGGGGCGGGAGTCCTGTCCAGACCGCGCCGGTCGGCAGCGGAGCCGCGACACGCGGTCCGGCGCGGCGCCCCGGGTCTCATAGGCGGCCCGGGCTTGCAATCGCTTGCATGATCCGCGAAGGTGGAGGGAGGATCCGCCGCTGCGAGGAGGTGGGCCATGACGTGGGCCACCGGCCACACCGCTGCGGCGACCGGCGCGGGGAGCGCCCCCGGTGGGGACCCGCTTCCCGACCGCGTCGACGTGGTGGTCATCGGAGCGGGCCACAATGGCCTGACCTGCGCCGCCTACCTCGCCCGGGCGGGACTGGAGGTGGCCGTGCTCGAGGCGGCCGACCAGGTGGGCGGCGACACCCGTACCGAGCAGCTGACCCTGCCGGGGTTCGCCCACGACACCTGCGCCAGCGCCCACGTCCTTATCCAGTCCAACCCGATGATCCGCGACGACGAGCTCGGCCTGCTGTCCACGTACGGCCTGCGGTACCTGTACACCGACCCGGCGGTGGTGCTCCCCCAGCCCGACGGCGAACCGCTGGTCGTGCACAGGGACCTGGCCGCCACCGCGGACGCCATCGCCCGGTTCTCCAGCCGGGACGCGGCCGAGTTCACCGCGATGATCAAGGAGTGGCACGACGGCCTCGCCGCCGTCCACGGCCGCTGGGCCTCCCACCTGCCGTTGGGCGACTCGGAGGCGGCCGGGCGCTACCGGGCGCTGCGCCGGCTCAGCGCGTGGGAGGTGGTGCACCGGCGGTTCACGCACCCGGTGGTGCGCTCGTTCGTGCTGTGGATGGCGATGGCGACCATCCAGGACCCCCGCCGACCCGGCACCGGGTTCCTGCCGTCCTCGCTGACCGCCGGGCGGTTGGCCTTCGGCTGGACGACCCCGGTCGGGGGGTCGCAGGCGCTGCCGGACGCGCTCACCGCGCTCATCCGGGCGCACGGCGGGGCGGTGGTGTGCGGGGCCCACGTCGAGCGGGTCGAGGTCGCCGGTGGACGGGCCGCCGCGGTCCGCACCGCCGACGGGCGGCGGGTACGGGCGCGGCGGGCGGTGGTCCCCAGCGCCCCCCTCGCCCGCCTCGCCGACATGCTGGAGGGCTGCCCGACCCCGCCCGACCTCGCCGACGCCCGGCGGCGGTGGCGGCCGGGACTGAGCGTGTTCGCCGTCCACGCCGCGCTACGCGCCGACCTGTCCTACCGGTCGTCGACCGGGCCACTGCGCTCCCCCGCCGCCGGGTTCGGCAGCACCGCGGGCGTGGTACGTCAGATCGACGCGCATCACCGTGGTGAGCCCGACGCCACCGACCCGTGGCTGCTGGTGGTCGGCCAGACCGCCGTCGACCCCGGTCGGGCACCGGACGGCCACGCCACCTTCAAGATCCTCACCATCGCGCCGTACACGCTGCGCGACGGCCGGGACTGGGCGGACGTGAAGGGCCGCTTCGCCGAGGCGCTGGTCGACCTCGTCCGGGCACGGGTGGACGGCCTGGCCGCCGGGGACATCCTCGCGCTGCGGGCCGAGTCGCCGGTGGACGTCGCCGCCCGCAACCCCCACAACCTGGGCGGGTCCTGTCACGGCGGGGAGTTCCTCACCCCCGACGGCGGGGTCATCCCCGGCTGGCCCACGTACACCACCTCGGTACCGGGGCTGTACCTCACCGGCGCGACCACCCACCCGGGCGGGTCGGTGTCCGGGCGGCCGGGCCGCAACGCCGCCCGCGCCGTGCTCACCGACCTCGGCCTCGACCCCGCGACCGTCATGGGCCCCACCTAGCCGGCGGCCCGCCGGCGTACCGTCGCCGGCGGCACGGACCGACCGTCGGGAGGAGGAGGCGACATGCGACCAGGTGACACCCGAGACACCGGTGAGGGGATCCGGCTGACGGTCAACGGCCGACCCGTGACCGTGGCGGACCACCCCGACACGCCGCTGCTGTACGTCCTGCGCAACACGCTGGGCCTGCGGGGCACCCGGTTCGGCTGCGGTCTGGGCCAGTGCGGCGCCTGCAACGTCCGGCTCGACGGCCGGGTGGTCCCGTCCTGTGACACCCCGCTGTGGTCCGCGGAGGGCCGCAGCGTGATCACCGTGGAGGGGCTGGGCTCGCAGGGGGCCCCGCACCCGGTCCAGCAGGCGCTGCTGGACGAGCAGGCCGGGCAGTGCGGGTTCTGCCTGTCCGGGATCGCGGTACGCGCCGCCGCCCTCCTGGAGGAGGATCCGCACCCCACCGAGGAGCGGGTGGCCGAGGCGCTGGCGCGGAACCTGTGCCGGTGCGGCTCCCACCAGCGGATCGTCCGGGCCGTGGTGCGCGCGGGCCGCACCGCCGCCGGTACCGGCCCGGGCGCGGGCGGGGAACCCGCGACGGCCGAACACGCCGGCGCGGCCACCGGCACCGCGGGCGCCCCCACGGGCACGCCACCGGCCGCGGCCGCCGGGACTGGCGGTCGACCGGCCACGGCGGACCGCGCAGACGGCCAGCCGGCCGCGACCACCCGGGCGGGCACCGGGCGGACGGTCGGGGCCGGCTCGGCGCCCCCCGACGTGCCGCGCGACGTCGCCGCCAACCCGCGGCTGTCCCGCTGGCTCACCGTGTCCCGCGACGGCACCGTCCACCTGCGGGTGGGCAAGGTGGAGCTGGGTCAGGGCATCCTCACCGCGCTCGCCCAGGTCGCCGCCGACGAGCTGGGCGTGCCGCTGGCGCAGGTGCGCCCGCTGCCGGCGCACACCGACCTCGGCCCGGACGAGGGCCTCACCGCCGGCAGCATGTCGATCCCGCACGCCGTACCGGCGGTACGGCTGGCCGCCGCCACCGCCCGCGCGCGGTTCGTGGCGGAGGCCGCCCGGCGGTGGGGCGTCCCGGCCGCGGAGGTGACCGTCGAGGACGGGGTGATCCGGCACCCGGCGGTGGCGCAGGCCACCTCCTACGGCGAGCTGGCCGCCGACGTCGACCTCGACGTCGACATCGACCCCACCGTGCCGCTGGCGAACCCGCCGCGGCTGGTCGGCACCAGCGCGGCGCGCCTGGACCTGCCCGACACGGTGGCCGGGCGGCCCCGGTTCATCGCCGACCTGCGGCTGCCCGGCATGCGGTTCGGGCGGGTGGTGCGGCCGCCGTCGCCGGGTGCCCGGCTGGAGGCGGTCGGCGAGCCCGGCACCGACGGCGTGGTGGTCGTCCGCGACGGATCGTTCCTCGGCGTGGTCGGCGACGACGAGTTCCGGGTGGTGCAGGCGGCGCAGCGGCTGGCCGCGACCTCGCGCTGGAGCGAGCGCGACCAGCTGCCCGACGAGTCGGACCTCGCCGGCTTCCTGCGCCGGGGACCCCACGCGCGCATCCAGGTGCTGGAGGAAGGCGGCGACGCACCGGACGCCGCATCCGCAGTCCGCCGTCTGCGCGCCAGCTACAGCCGCCCGTACCTCGCCCACGCCTCCCTCGGCACCAGCTGCGGCGTGGCCTGCTGGGAGCCGGACGGCCGGCTGCGGGTGTGGAGCCACAGCCAGGGCATCTTCCAGCTGCGGGACGCGCTGGCCAAGGCGCTCGGGATCGAGCCGACGCGCATCAGCATCGAGCACGTACCCAACGCCGGGTGCTACGGGCACAACGGCGCCGACGACGCCGCCTTCGACGCGGTGCTGCTGGCACGCGCCGTCCCCGGTGTGCCGGTGCTGGTGCAGTGGAGCCGGCAGGACGAGCTGACCTGGTCGCCGGTCGGCTCGGCGATGCTGGCCGAGGTCGAGGCGACCGTCGACGCCACCGGGCGGATCACCTCGTGGAGCTACGACGTCTACAGCCACGGGCACACCTCCCGCCCGGGGTACGCCGGCGTCCCCGGCCTGCTGGCCGGCGCCTACCTGGAGCGGCCCTTGCCCGCGCCGCCGGCGACCGAGCCGCCGCTGGCCCGCGGGGGTGGGGCCTCGCGCAACGCCGTGCCCATCTACACGCTGGGTTCCCGCCGCATCACCGCCCACCGCAAGCTCGACGCGCCGATCCGCACCTCCGCGCTGCGGTCGCTGGGGACGTACCTGAACGTCTTCGCCATCGAGTCGTTCATGGACGAGCTGGCCGCCGCCTGTGGTGAGGACCCGGTGGCGTACCGGCTGCGGCACCTGGACGACCAGCGCGCCCGGGCGGTGCTGGAGCGGGCGGCCGACGCCGCCGGGTGGGGAACCCGTTTGGCCGACGGCCACGGCCGCGGCGTGGGCCTGGCCCGGTACAAGGGCGCCGGAGCCTACTGCGCGGTCGTCGCCCACGTCGAGGCCACCGA
>VSBZ01000006.1:0-54130 GCA_047459215.1 Micromonosporaceae bacterium
GGCGCCGCCCGCCGCTCCCGACCGCGCCGCCGCCCGCCCCGACCCCGCCACCACCGCCACGTTGGTGCAGGCGTGCACGGACCGCCGGCGGGTACGGATGAGCTACCGCTCGGAGGCGGGATCGGAGTGGGAGATGGAGGTCGACCCCTGGGCGGTCGTCGTCCGGCACAGCCGGTGGTACCTGCTGTGCTGGTCCCACGCCGCCGGAGCCCGGCGGGCGTACCGGATCGACCGGGTCGGCGAGGTGGAGGTGCTCGACGATCCCGTCCATCCGCCCGCGGACCTCGACCCGGTCGCCGTCCTGGAGGAGCACCTCGCCGTCGGATGGGAGTACGAGGTCGAGGTGCTCATCGACGCGCCGGTGGACACCGTGAAACGGTGCCTACCCCGTACGCTCGGACGGCTCGAGCCGGTCGACGAGGGCACCTGCCGGCTGGTCGGCAGCACCAGCAACCCGGTGTGGTACGCCGAGCAGCTGGCGACGATCCCGGCGCCGTACCGGATCGTGCGCGGCGACGAGGTCCGGAAGGAGGCGCGCCGCATCGGCGAGCGGCTGCTGGCCGCAGTGGACGGTCTGTCCGCCTGACCGATGTCCGCCGGCGCGTGCGGCCGGACGGCACGCCCCGGCCGGACGCGCCGGCCAGAGGGCGCGCGACCTCTTGCGGGAGGCGTCGGCCGACGGCGCGCCTCCGCTCAGCCTGACCCGGTCGTGGTCCCGTCGCCGGGCGGGAACCCTCCGGCCAGCGGCAGCAGCGCCGGCGGTTGCCGGCCCAGCAACCGCCCCACGAGGGCCGACGGGGCGAGCACCCGGTCGAGCGTCAACCCGGTCTCCACACCGGACCGGGAGAGGAGGTAGAGCAGGTCCTCGGTGGCGATGTTGCCGGTCGCCCGGGGTGCGAACGGGCAGCCGCCGATCCCGCCGCTGCTGGCGTCCAGGGCGGCCACACCGGCCTGCAGGGCCGCGACCGCGTTGGCGTACCCGGTGTTGCGGGTGTTGTGGAAGTGGCAGCGCAGCGGCGCGTCGGTCACCTCCCGCACCGCGCCGAGCCGACGGGTCACGTCGTCCGGCACCGCCACGCCGATCGTGTCGGCCAGCGCGATCTCGTCGACCCCGGTGGCGGCGACCCGGCGCGCGATGTCCACCACGCGCTCCACCGGCACCTCTCCCTCGAACGGACACCCGAACGCGGCGCCGATGGTGACGGTGGTGGACAGGCCCGCCGCCGCGGCACCGGCGACGACGTCCTCGGCGACCCGCAGCGCCTCCTCGATCGTGGCGCCCTGGTTGCGCCGCGAGAAGGTCTCCGACGCGACCACGACCACGTTCACCTCGTCCACGCCGGCGTCGAGAGCGCGTTGCAGGCCGCGACGGTTGAGCACCAGGCCGGCGTACCGCACCCCAGCGCGACGGGGGGCGCGGGCCATCACCGCCTCCGCGTCGGCCATCTGCGGCACCCGGTCCGGGTGGACGAAGCTGACCGCCTCGATCCGGGTCAGGCCGGCCTCGACCAGCGCCTCCAGGTAGGCGACCTTGTCGCTGGTGGGGACGATCACGGACTCGTTCTGCAGGCCGTCCCGCGGCCCCACCTCGACGACCTGGACCCGCCTGACGCTCATGGTCAGGGTCTACCACTGTTCGGCAATGTATGCAATACGCGACCAGATCGGCTCTGAGGCCTTGTCATAGCCGGTGTTGGCCCCTAGCATGCATACAACTTCGCGGCGACCCTGTGGTGGAGGTCACGGTGCCCGCTCCGGAGCCGGTGGTGGACAGCCTGCGCCGGCTGATCCTGCGGGGGCAGTACGCCCCCGGGGCTCGGCTGGGCGAGGTGGAGCTCGCCGCCACGCTCGGGGTGAGCCGCACGCCGGTCCGCGAGGCCCTGCGGGTGCTGGCGGCCGAGGGCCTGGTCGAGCTCACGCCCAACAAGGGCGCGCGGGTGATGGCGTGGACCGACGCCGAGCTGGAGGAGGTCTTCGTCCTCCGCGCCCAGGTCGAAGGGCTCGCCGCCCGGCGAGCCACCGAGCGCATCGCACCCGCCGACCTCGACGAGCTGGAGCGGCTCGCGGTGGCGCACGCCGAGGCGACCGCCGTCCCCCGGGAGCGGCGCGACCTCGACCGGATCTACGACCTCAACGGCCGGTTCCACGCCGGGATCGTCCGCGCGGCCGCGGTGGGGTCGTCACTGGCCGCCGTGGTGAGCAGCCTGGTCCACTCCGTCGTCCTGCACCGCACCCTGCACACCTTCGACGACGTGGCGATGGAACGCAGCTCTCGCCACCACCTCGAGATCGTGGCGGCGATGCGCGCCCGCGACCCCGAGTGGGCCGAGTGCGTCATGCGCAGCCACCTGCTGGCGGCGCGGGCCGCGATGCTGGGCCCCCGGCCGCACCGGTCGCCCGCGCCCACCCCGGACGTCGACGCCCCTGCGGAGGAGGACCGATGAGCACCGGTGGAACCGGGCCCGCCCTGGGCGACATCCGCGTCATCGAGCTCGGCCAGCTGCTGGCCGGCCCGTTCTGCGGCCAGCTGCTGGGGGACTTCGGCGCCGAAGTCATCAAAGTGGAGGATCCGCGCGGGGGCGACCCGATGCGGCAGTGGGGCAGGGAGAAGCCGCACGGGCTGTCCCTGTGGTGGCCGGTCGTGGCCCGCAACAAGAAGTCGATCACGTGCAACCTGCGCACCCCGGAGGGCCAGGAGCTGGTGCGGCGGCTGGTCGCCGGGGCCGACGTGCTGCTGGAGAACTTCCGGCCGGGCACGCTGGAGCGCTGGAACCTCGCCCCGGAACAGCTGTGGGAGATCAACCCGCGGCTGGTGATCACCCGGGTCACCGGCTTCGGACAGACCGGCCCATACGCGCCCCGCGCCGGGTTCGGGTCGATCGGCGAGGCGATGGGCGGCATCCGCTACGTGACCGGGGATCCCGACCGGCCGCCGTCGCGGACGGGCATCTCGCTCGGCGACTCCCTCGCGGCCACGTTCGCCTGCATCGGCACCCTGGTCGCCCTGCACCACCGCGACCGCACCGGCCGCGGGCAGGTGGTCGACTCGGCCATCTACGAGGCGGTCCTGGCGATGATGGAGTCGCTGATACCCGAATGGCAGATCGCCGGGTACCAGCGGGAGCGCACCGGACCGGTGCTGCCGAACATCGCCCCGAGCAACGTGTACCCCACCGCGGACGGCGAGACGATCCTGATCGCCGCCAACCAGGACACCGTGTTCCGCCGCCTGGCCGAGGTGATGGGCCGTCCCGAGCTCGCCGACGACGAGCGGTACGCCACCCACGGCGCCCGGGGCGCGAACGCCGAGGAGCTGGACGCGCTCATCGCGGAGTGGACCGCGCACCAGAAGGCGGACGCCCTGCTGGAACGGCTGGCCGCCGCCGGCGTCCCGGCCGGCCGCATCTACCGGGCCAAGGACATGCTCGCCGACCCGCACTTCGCCGCCCGGCAGGCCATCATCCGGGTCGCCCACCCCGACTTCGGCGACCTGGCCATGCAGGGCGTCTTCCCACGACTCTCCCGGACGCCTGGGGAGGTCCGGCACCCCGGTCCCGCGCTGGGTGAGCACAACGACGAGATCTACCGCGGCCTGCTCGGCCTCGACGACGAGGAGCTCGCCCGCCTGCGGGACGCGGGCGTCATCTAGCCGCGCCACCACGCTCCATCGAGGAGGCACCTCATGACCTACCGGCTCGGAGTGGACGTCGGAGGGACGTTCACCGACATTCTGCTGATCGAAGAGGAGTCCGGGCGTACGTGGAGGGCGAAGACGGCCTCCACTCCTCAGGACCAGTCCATCGGCGTCCTGCGGGGCATCAAGAAGGTATGCGACGAGGCGGGCATCACGCTCGCGGACGTCAGCGCGGTCCTGCACGGCACCACCGTGGCCACCAACGCCATCCTCGAAGGCAAGGGCGCGCGGGTGGGCCTGGTGACCACCGCCGGCTTCCGGCAGATCCTGCAGATCGCCCGCTCGTTCGTGCCCGGCGGCCTGGCCGGGTGGATCATCTGGCCGAAGCCTGAGCCGCTCGCGCCGCTGGAGCTCACCGTCGAGGTGGTGGAGCGGGTGGCCTCGGACGGGACGGTCGTCACCCCACTGGACGAGGAGGGGGTCGTCCGGCAGCTGCGCCTGTTGCGCTCCCGGGGCATCGAGGCGCTGGCCGTGTCGCTCATCAACTCCTTCGCCAACTCCGACCACGAGCGCCGCGTCGGCAAGCTCGCCGAGCGTGAGCTGCCGGGCATCCCGGTCTCCCTGTCCTCGACGGTCCTGCCGGAGTTCCGCGAGTACGAGCGGACCGTCACCACGGTGGCCAACAGCTACGTGCAGCCGCAGGTGTCCGGCTACGTGTCCAATCTGGCCGAAGAGTTGCGGTCCAACGGCGTCCAGGGCGGCCTGGCGATCCTGCGCAGCGACGGCGGCCTGGCCAGTCCCGACGCGGCGGCGAACAACCCGGTGTCCCTGCTGCTGTCCGGGCCGGCCGGCGGTGTCGCCGGCGCGATGTGGGCGGCCGAGCAGGCGGGTTTCCGGGACTTCCTCACCTTCGACATGGGTGGCACGTCGACCGACGTGGCGCTGGTCCAGGGGCTGAAGCCGAGGATCGGCCGGGAGACCACCGTGGGCGACCTCAAGGTCCGCGCCACCTCCATCGACGTCCGCACGGTCGGCGCCGGTGGCGGCTCCATCGCGCACGTCCCGCCGCTGACCAAGGCGCTCCGGGTGGGACCGCAGAGCGCCGGAGCGGTCCCGGGCCCGGCCGCGTACGGGACCGGCGGCAAGGAACCCACCGTGACCGATGCCAACGTGGTTCTCGGCTACCTGCCCGGCGAGCTGGCCGGCGGCGAGATCACCCTGGACCGGGAGGCGGCCCGCGCGGCCGTGGCGACGATCGCCGAGGCCACCGGCATGGAGTCGGTGGAGCAGGCGGCCGCCGGCATCATCGACATCGTCAACGAGAACATGCTCGGTGCCCTGCGGCTGGTGTCGGTCCAGCAGGGGTTCGACCCGCGCGACTTCGCGCTGGTCGCCTTCGGCGGAGCCGGCCCGCTGCACGCCAACGCGCTCGGCCGGCTCACCGGCTCGTGGCCGGTGATCATCCCGCCGTCGCCGGGCGTGCTGTGTGCGTACGGCGACGCCACCACCAGCGTGCGGGACGAAGCCGCCCGGACCTACATCCGGACCTTCTCCGACCTGACCGACGCCGAGCTACGCGAGGTGCTGGACGGGCTGGCGGAGAACGTGCGCCAGACCCTGGCCGCCCAGGGCGTGCCCGCCAGCGACCAGACGATCACGTTCCAGGTGGACATCCGCTACCACGGTCAGGGGTTCGAGATCCCCATCGACATCGACGACGCGATGCTGGCCGGCAACTCGCTGCTGGACGACCTGCGTCGGGCGTTCGACCGCGAGCACGAGCGGCTGTTCTCGTTCCTGCTGTCCAACGAGCACGAGCTGGTCAACGCCCGGGCGTCCGGTAGCGGGCCGCGCCCGGCCGTCGCCGCGCCGGAGCTCCCGGAGGGGAACGGTGACCCGTCGCACGCGCAGCGGTCGACCACCACGATCTGGGTCGAGGGCCGGGAGGTCACCGCGCGGGTGTACGACCGGGTCCGGCTGCGGGCCGGCGACGTTGTGGAGGGGCCGGCGATCATCACCGAGATGGACTCCACCACGCTCGTGCTCCCCGACCACGCCGCGACCGTGCACCGAAGCGGCAGCCTGCTCATCCGTCCCACGCAGGAGGCGTGAACCATGGCAGAGGTCATCCAACCCAACCCCACACCGTTCCGGCAGGTCGACGTCGACGTCGTCACCCTCGACCTGGTGGAGAGCGCGCTGCGCAACGCCCGGTACGAGATGGACGAGGTGCTGTTCCGGACCGCCCTGTCGCCGGGCATCCGGGAACAGCACGACGAGTTCCCCCTCATCGGCGATCCCAGCGGAAAGATGGTGGTGGGGCAGTTCGGCCTGTCCATCCCCGACTTCCTGGAGAACTTCGACGGGCCGATCGAGGACGGCGACGTGCTGCTCACCTCGGACCCGTACTCCTGCGGAGCCGCCATCAGCCACGCCAACGACTGGCTGGTCGTGATGCCGATCTACTACGACGGCCGGGTGGTCGGCTGGGCGGCGATGTTCGGCCACATGTCCGATGTGGGCGGTAAGACGCCGTCGTCCATGCCGGCGGACGCCCGCACCATCTACGAGGAGGGCGTGGTGATCCCGCCCTTCAAGCTCTACCGGAAGGGTGTGCTGAACGAGGACGCCCTGAGGATCATCCTCAACCAGGTCCGGAAGCCGGACTGGAACCGGGCGGACCTCAACGGCATCGTCGCCGCCTGCCGTACCGCGGCGCGGCGGGTGAGGGAGCTGTGCGACCGGTTCGGCCCCGACACCTACGTCTCGGCGCTCAACGCCCTGCTGGACCGCAACTACCGGGCGATGAAGACCCTGCTCACCACGGTCTTCGAGGAGGGCAAGACCCTGTCGTTCACCGACTACATCTGCGACGACGGGGTCGGCTACGGCCCGTACAAGCTGAAGATGTCACTGACCCGTACCGGCGAGAAGGTCCTCATCGACCTGTCCGGCAGCTCCCCGCAGGCACGCGGGCCGGTCAACTACTACCTCAACGAGAACCTGCTGCGGATGTTCTTCGGGATCTACATGATCACCGTGGCGGACCCGCAGATCCTGTGGAACGACGGCTTCTACCCGCTGGTCGACGTCAAGATTCCCGAGGGGTCGTTCTGGAAGCCGAAGTTTCCGGCCGCGCTCAACGCCCGCAACCACGGCATCGGGCGAATCTTCGACCTGTTCGGTGGGCTGCTCGGGCAGACCAACCCCAGCCTGCTCAACGCCGCCGGGTTCTCCTCGTCGCCGCACTTCATGTACTCCGGGTACTACGGCGACGGCCCGCGCAAGGGCGAGTGGTTCCAGCTCTACTCGATCGGCTTCGGGGGGATCCCGGGCCGGCCGATCGGTGACGGGCCGGACGGCCACTCGCTGTGGCCCAGCTTCGTCAACATCCCCTGCGAGTACCTGGAGTCCTACTACCCGCTGCGGATCGAGCGGTGGGAGACGGTCCCGGACAGCGGCGGGGCCGGCCTGCACCGCGGTGGCAACGGGGTCGACGTCGCGTACCGGTTCCTCGAGGACGGCACCATCGCGATCCACGACGACCGGTGGCTGACCTACCCGTGGGGGGTCAACGGCGGCAAGCCGGGCAAGCGCGGCCGCAAGTGGATCGAGCGCGTGGACGGCACGGTCGAGGTGCTGCCGAGCAAGATCCACGACGTGCCGGTGAAGAAGGGCGACCTGCTGCACTTCGTCACCTGGGGCGGCGGCGGGTGGGGCGACCCGCTGGAGCGCGACCCCAAGCTGGTCGGCCTGGAGGTGTTGCGCGGCCTGGTCACCGTCGAGGGTGCGCGCGAGTACGGCGTGGTGTGCGACGAGGAGGGCAACGTCGACGAGGCGGCCACCGCCGAGCTGCGCGCCTCGATCCGGGCGTCCCGGCCCGACCCGTTGCCGGTGTTCGACATGGGCCCGCCCCTGGAGGAGATCCTCGAGCGCGCGCTGGAGGAGACCGGGCTGCCCGCGCCGAAGCCACCGGAGCCGCTGTGAGCGACGACCGGCTGCGCGCGGACTACGCGGCCGCGGGGTTCGGCCGGCGCCTGGAACCCGGGCGCCGGCCCGCCCTGCTGCTCGTCGACCTGGTCCGCGCCTACTTCACCCCCGGCAGTGAGCTGTACCTCGGCGACGACGCCTGCCTGGCCAGCGCGGCGCGGCTGCTGGCGGTCGCCCGCAGGTGCGGGGTGCCGGTCGTGCACACCCGGGTCCGCTACGCCGAGGGCGGCGCCGACGGCGGGGTCTTCTTCCGCAAGGTGGGCGCGCTGGCCCGGCTGGTCGGCGACTCACCCGACGGTCAGCTCATGCCGCAGGTGGCGCCGCGGCCGGGCGAGCCGGTGGTCGTCAAGCAGTACGCCAGCGCCTTCTTCGGCACCTCCCTGGCGTCGACGCTGACCTCCCTCGGTGTGGACACCACCGTCATCGCCGGCGTCAGCACCAGCGGCTGCGTGCGCGCCACCGCGGTCGACGCCTGCCAGCACGGGTTCGTGCCGTTGGTGGTTCGCGACGCCGTGGGCGACCGGGATCCCGGGCCGCACGAGGCGAACCTGTTCGACCTCCAGGCCAAGTACGCCGAGGTCGTCGACGAGGCGACCGCCACGCGCTACCTCGAGTCGGTGGCCGAGCGGTGACGGTCGGGTCGTGCACGCCGGTCACGGTCGAGTCGGTGGTCCGGCCGGTGGCGGCGACGGCGTGTCGCTGCGTGGTCGGCAGCTCACGCCACGCGTGCCGCCGTCGCGGTCGCGGGGCCGCGGCACGGCCGCGTGCCGCCGGATGGCAGCGGCCGGTCACAATGTCGGTGTGACGGCGACGACTCACCCGGCCGCCGGCGGTGGTTCGGGCACGGTGGTCGGCGTGCCGGGGCGCGCCGACGTGGAGCAGGCGGCCGCATGGCTGTCGGGCCGGACCGTGGCCACGCCGGTGCTGCGGTCACCCGCACTGGACCGGCTGGCCGGGGCGCGGCTGTGGCTGAAGGCCGAGAACCTGCAGGAGACCGGGTCCTACAAGTACCGGGGGGCCCTCAGGGCGGTGGACCGGGTGGCCCGGGAGGGCCGCCACCGTGGCGTGGTCGCCCAGAGTACGGGCAACCACGGGATCGCGGTCGCGGCCGCCGCCCGGGCCTACGGCCTGTCCGCCACGGTGGTGCTGCCGGCCGACGCCCCCGCCAACAAGGTCGCGCGGGTGGAGTCGTACGGGGCGGAGGTCGTCCGCTGCGGTACGACCGTCGAGGAGCGGCTGGAGGTGGTCCGGCGGCTGCACCACGAGCACGGTTACGCGGTGGTCGACGCGTACGACCATCCGGACGTCGTGGTCGGTCAGGGGACGGCGTCGCTGGAGCTCATCCAGGAGGTGGAGCGGCGCGGCGGCGCACTGGACGCGCTGGTGCTGCCGGTCGGCGGTGGCGGCGGGATCGCCGGCGCGTGCCTGGCGGCCACCGGCCGGGACCTCGCCATCGTCGGCGTGGAACCGGTCGGGTGCGACTCGCTGGGGCGCAGCCTCGACGCCGGCCACCGGGTCACGGTCCCACCGGCTCCCACGCTCGCGGACGGCCTGCGCCCGTCGACCGTCGGAGAGCTGCCGTTCCAGATCGCGTCCCGGTCGGTCACCACCGTGGTCCGGGTGGGCGATCCGGAGATCGTGCGGGCGATGGTCCTCGCCGCGCTCCACGCCGCGCTGGTGCTGGAGCCGTCGGCGGCCGCCGGCCTGGCGGGGGCCCTGCGGATCGCCGAGGCGGGCGGATACCGCGACATCGGCGTGGTGCTGACCGGCGGCAACGTGGAACCGGCGGTGCTCGCGCAGGCGCTGGCCGGTGCCGCCACTGCGGCGGAGGAGGGAGTGCGGTGAGCCGGGTACGTGTGGCGGTGATGTTCGGGGGACCGTCCGCGGAGCACGACGTGTCGTGCGCCTCGGCGCTGTCGGTGGTGCGCGGGCTGGACCCGGACCGGTACGAGGCGGTGGCGGTCGGCGTCACCCGCGACGGCGGGATGGTGCTGGTACCGGAGGACGAGCTGGCCCGGCTGCGCCACCAGCCGCCGCCCGCCCGGGCCATCGACGACCACCTCACGGCCGAGGGGCAGCAGGTGGAGCTGAGGTCGGGGCGGCCCCGGCCGCTGGCCCTGGTGACGCCCGCCGGTACGCCCGACAAGGTGCTCGCCGAGGTGGACGTGGTGTTCCCGGTGCTGCACGGCCCGTTCGGCGAGGACGGCGTGCTGCAGGGGTTCCTGGAGACCATCGGCGTCCCGTACGTCGGGTGCGGCATCACCGCCTCGGCCGTGGGGATGGACAAGGTCGCCATGAAGCGGGCGTTCCGGGCCGAGGACATCCCGGTCACGCCGTACGTCTGGTTCGACCGGCAGGAGTGGGACGCCGCCGGTGACCGCGTCGCGCTGGTGCGCGGCCTGCAGCGTCCGTGGTTCGTCAAGCCCGCCAACCTCGGCTCCTCCATCGGCATTTCCCGGGTCACCGACGAGGACGACCTGCCGGCGGCGGTCGCCGAGGCGTTCCGGTACGACGATGTGGTGATCGTGGAGCAGGGGGTCACCGCCCGCGAGCTGGAGTGCGGGGTGCTCGGCGGGTACAGCCCGGCCGCGTCCGCGGTCGGTGAGGTGACGGTCAGCGGCGGCTGGTTCGACTACCGGCAGAAGTACCTCTCCGAGCAGGACCCGATGATCGTGCCGGCGGACGTGCCGGCGCACGTGGCGGAGCGGATCCGGGACCTGTCGGTGCGGGCCTTCCGGGCGGTCGGCTGCTGGGGGCTGGCGCGGGTCGACTTCCTGTACGACGAGGCGGCGGACCGCGTCTACGTCAACGAGCTGAACACGATGCCCGGGTTCACGGCCCACTCGATGTACCCGAAGGTGTGGGCCGCCGCCGGCGTGACCTATCCGCAACTGCTCGACCGGCTCATCGCCCTGGCGTTCGAGCGGTACGAGCGGCGGTCGGGCCGGAGCCTGACACCGTGATCCTGCTGTCGGACCCGCGGGTGCCCGCGGTGGCCGTGGCCGACTGCGGGGAGCCGCTGGTGGACCTGCGGGACGTCCCGCGGCTGCGGATGGCCGAGCCGACCGGTGACGGGGTGGGGGCGCTGGTCCGCGAGGGCGTGGCGGAGCGGCTGGTGGCCGCCCAGGACGCCCTGCCCGCGGGCCTGCGGCTGCTCGTCGTCGAGGGCTACCGGTCACCGCAGCGGCAGCGCACCATCTTCGACGGCTACCGGGAGGAGCTGCGGCGCCTGCATCCGGAGTGGACGGATGAGTGGCTGTTTGTGGAGACGTGCAAGTTCGTGTCGCCGGTGGACGTGGCGCCGCACTGCACCGGCGGCGCGGTCGACCTGACGCTCGGGACGGACGACGGGGTGGAGCTCGACCTCGGCACGCCGGTGGACGCGACCCCGGAGGCCAGCGGCAACGCCTGCTTCACCGACGCCCCCGGCATCCCGCCGCAGGCCCGGGAGTACCGCCGGATCCTGTCGCGGGCGATGACCGGCGCCGGGTTCGTCAACTACCCGACCGAGTGGTGGCACTGGTCGTACGGGGACCGCTACTGGGCCCTGATGACCGGTGCGGACGCCGCCTGCTACGGCCCGGTCCGGTTCCCGGTCGGCACCGCGGTACCCGCGAGCAGGACGGGCACCGGACCCGGGACCGGGTTCGATGGTGCGGCGGGGGTCGACGGTGCGGCAGGCGGCGGTGCGGCGGGACCCGGTCGGGCGGCGGTCCCCGACCGCCCGGCCGGCCGGTCCGGTGTGGCGTCAGCCTGACCCGTCCGGGGTGTCGTCCGGGTCGGCGACCGGCCACGGCGGCCCGCCGGCGCCGGTGAGGCGGATCCCGCCCCAGGGGTCGACCTCGCCGAGGCGGGCCGGGACGCTGCGGTCGCCGACGACCACGGTCACCTCGCGCCGGCCGGCGCGGACCAGGGCGGCGATCCGCGGCTCCGGTGCGATCCGTGCGGTCCAGTGGAACCGGCCGTCGTGCGGCTCGAAACGGGCGCTGCCGCGCAGCCGCACCGGGACGCCGGCGACGGTCGCCGGACCGTCGTAGCTCACGGCCGCGCCCCTTCCACGGCCGCACCCACCGGCTCGACGGCGCTGCGCCGCACGCCGTCGACCCCGCTCCACAACAGGGTGGTCAGGTAGTCGGTGAGCGCGGACCGGGGCACCGGTCGTCCCCGGGTCATCCACCAGTCGCCCACCGCCTGCACGAAGCCGACCAGCCCGTACGCCCACGGCTCGGCCGGGCCGGCGTCCAGCCCCAGCGACCGCAGCCGCTCGCCGATCACGCGGGCCAGGCCGTCCGCCACCTGCCGCCGCGCGTCCAGCACGGCCGGTTGCGCCGTGGACCTGCCCGTGACGAACCGGTACAGCCGCGGGTTGCTCTCGATCACCGAGAGGTACGCGTCGATCGCGGCGGCGATGACCGACCGCTCCTCCCGTACCCGCTCGACGGCCGGCGACACGGCCGTCACGACCTTGGCCGCGAGGTGCTCGCCGACGGCGAGCAGGAGCGCGGACTTGTCCGCGAAGTAGCGGTAGAGCACCGGCTTGCTGACGCCGGCCTCGGACGCCACCTGGTCCATGTCCACGTCCGGCCCGTGGCGCATCACGGCCCGCGTCGCCGCGCGGAGCAGCGCCTCGCGTCGCCGCTCGCGGTGGTCGGCCCAGCGGGCGCTGCGGCCGGAGGCGTGCCCCGCCGGTACGGAGGTGGTGGCCGACCCGTTGACGTCGGCCCGTCGGGCTCGCATGCTACTAGTCGTAACTGTTACTTCCGGTAACGTCAATTGGGGTCGGCTATGGACGCGCACCTGACGGGCCTGTCCGACCGGGAGGCCGTGGCCGAGCGGCTGCTCAGTGCGTCGGTACGGCTGAGCTACGACCCGACGGTGGAGATCGACTGGGACGCCCCGCACGATCCCGACGCGTACTGGCTGCCGCCGAAGCGCAGCAGCCTGTACGGCACCGACCTGTGGGAACGGCTCAGCCGCCCGCAGCGGGTGGAGCTGACCAAGCACGAGGTGGCGAGCGCCGCCGCCGCCGGCGTGTGGTTCGAGACGATCCTCATGCAGATGCTCATCCGGCACTACTACGACGCCGACCCGACCAGCCGGCACGCCCAGTACATGCTGACCGAGGTGGCCGACGAGTGCCGCCACTCCGTCATGTTCGGCCGGCTCATCGAGGCGATGGGATGCCCGGTCTATCCCGCGGGACGGGTGGACCACCTGCTCGGCCGGTTCCTCAAGGCCACCGCGACCGGGCCGCACATGTACGCGGCGATCCTCATCGCCGAGGAGATCCTCGACACCTACCAGCGCGAGATCATGGCCGACGAGTCGCTACAGCCCCTGATCCGGATGGTCGCGCGCATCCACGTGGTGGAGGAGGCCCGGCACGTACGGTTCGCCCGCGAGGAGCTGCTGCGCCAGATGGCGAGGGCGGGTCGGCTGCGCCTGGCGTACGACCGGTTGCTCATCGCCCGGGCGGCCTGGTCGATCGCCAACCGGCTGGTGCACCCGCGGGTGTACGCCGCGGTCGGCATCCCGCCCCGGGTGGGGCGTGCCGCGGCCCGCGCGAACCCGCACTTCCGCGCCTCGCTGCGCTGGGCGGCGCAGCGCGTGTGCACCTTCCTCGGCGACCTGGGGCTGATCGCCGGACCCGGTCGGCTGCTGTGGTCGCGCGCCGGGCTGATCTGAGCCGCGCGCCGGTCCGCACCACCCGCAGATGCGATCTACATAGGACGATAACGGGCTAGGGCGGCCGCTCGCGGCCCGGTCACAGCCAGGGCGCCAGGGCGGTGGGCTGGGCGGTCCGGCCGGTGAGCCAGGCGGCCAGCTGGGGTCCCTCGCCGTCTCCCAGGCGCTTGTCCACGACCTCCCGCACCAGGGCGGCGACGAGGTCCGCCGGCAGGTCGGCGAAGCCGACGCCGGCGTCGAGGTCGACCATGTGGACGGCCACCTCGCGCGCCCGCAACCAGGGGATCTCACTGGCGGGGATGGACCCACCCCGGAAGGTGGTCACCCGCCGGGACCACGCCTCGTCGGGCAGCTTGGCGAGGTCGGCCGCTAGCGCCTCGGCGGACTCCCGTACCAGCCGCTTCAGCTCCTCGCCCGGCAGCGCGGCGCTCGCCTCGATCTCGGCGTTGCGGTGCTCGACGCTCGGGTACATCCGCTCCTCCACGCCGGTGGCGGCCCAGCTGACGAGCCGTCCCAGCGCCTGGGCGTTGTGGTGCACGTGAGCCACCACGTGCGCGCGGCTCCAGCCCGGCAGCAGCGACGGTCCGGCGAGCTGCTCGCCGGTGAGCCCGTCGACGGTCCGCAGGAAGGTGGCCGTGCACTCCGTCATCCAGGTACGCGCGTCCATGCCGCCTGTCGCCGTGTCCCGCGCCATGTCTCCGCCTCCCAGCCACGTCCGTCCGCGTCGTCGAGGGCAGCGTATCCCTCACCGGCGAGGTGTCCAACGGGTGTCGATGCCGACCGCCCGGCCGTGTCCGGTCGAGGTCCGCGGCGACGGCCACGCCGCGGCGAGCCGTCACCCGGCGCCGCGGCCGGGTGGTGTCGTACCCGTCGCCTAGCCTGGCCGGATGAGGTACACGTGCCGTGACCGGCCCGTAGACGGCCACGACGGGACGGTCACGCCGGGCCAGGTCCGCGCGTGGCGGGATCGCGGACGCTACCTTGAGCCCCGTCGATGAGGAACCGATCATGTCGTACACGATCCGGCCCCTGGACGCCTCCACCTGGGACGCCTTCGCGGACCTGGTGGAGCGCAACAACGGGATCTTCGGTGGCTGCTGGTGCCTCGGTTTCCATCCGGAGGGCAAGCAGCGGGGGCTCGACCGCCGGGCCCACAAGGAGGAGCGCGTGCGTACCGGTCGCGCCCACGCCGCTCTCGTCTTCGACGAGGACGGCGCCGCACAGGGATGGGCGCAGTTCGGCAGCCCCGAGGAGCTGCCGAACATCAAGCACCGGCGCGAGTACGACAAGGACGCGCCGCCGCGTCCGGACTGGCGGATCACGTGCATCTTCGTGGACAAGCGCCACCGCGGCCAGGGCGTGGCCAGGGCGGCGTTGGAGGGGGCGCTGGAGCTCATCGCACGCGCCGGCGGCGGCCTCGTCGAGGCGATCTCCGAGGTGACCGCCGGGCGTCAGGCGCACGGGCGGTTCCTGTGGACCGGGACCGTCGAGCTGTTCGAGCAGTACGGGTTCAGCCGCGTCCGACAGGTCGGCAAGCACGCGTGGATCGTGAGCCGGGTGGTGGAGCCGGCCTGAGCCGGCCGGTCCGCGACGCGACGACCGCTGGCACGCGGGCGGGCGACCGGACGAGGCGCGCACCGCGACAGGCTCCGCACGGCTGGGGCAGCGCGGCGTACCCCGATCTCGTCTACGACAAGCGGTCGGGTCCTCTCCTATCCGTCCCGTCGTGCGTCCAGCAACCCGGAGTAGACGGACGCCTCCCTGGAGGTGTGCGCGATCCCGTCGGGGCCGTAGAACAGGCGCCGACCCCAGGGAGTGAGCGCCCGGGCGTCGAACCCGTTCACGAGGTCGAGGTAGGACACGTCGCCGCCGTTGCCGCTCCACGACCAGCCGAGGTAGCCGATCCCGTACCGGTTGGCCTCGGCCATGATGGCGTCCTCGTCCACCTCGCCGTCCAGGTGGAGGAAGGCGAACTCGCCGACCACGACGGGGAGCCGTGCCTGGACGAAGTGCCGCAGGTAGTCCGACACCTTCGGCGCCCGGTCGAACGCGCCGTACATGTGGATGGAGAACACCGTGTTGCGCCGAGGGTCGCTGTGGAAGACCGCCGCCGCGTTGTCGCGCATGGTGAAGGACCGGTCCTGGCCCCAGTCCGGCGCGTCCACCATGAGGGTGTGCCGGAACCCGGCCTGGCGCAGGCGGCGGATCGACTCGACCGTGTCGGCGCGCCACGTGTGGTGGTTCCCGAGCCCGTACGGCTCGTTGGCGACGTTGATGATGGCGTACCGCTCCTGGCCGGCGACGGCATCCCGGACGCTGAGCCAGTAGTCGACCGCCTCGCTCTGCGGCACCGCGCCGAGGCGCTGTCCGTAGCCGGTGGTGTCGTACGCCGCCAGCACGCAGATCACGTGGTGCTTCCGGCAGAGGGCCACGACCCGGGCGACGTCGGCCGCGCTGGTCCGGTCCCGTACCGCGCCCGTGGACAGCTCCAGGCGTACGGTGTTGGCGCCCATCGCCTTGGCACCGGCGATGACGGCGGCGGTCTGCGCGGGGTAGAGGCTGTGGGCGTGCCCGACGCCGCGCATGACGACCTCGGTGTGGTACGCGTCGTACAGCCGGCCGTCGCTGACGTAGAACCCGTCGCGCGGCGGTGGCGGGCTGGACGGGTCGTCGCGGGCGACGAGGGCCAGGCAGGCCACGGCGACGACCGCGGCCACGATTCCCACCACCAGTGTCGGTCGGTACCTCATCGCCCGTCCCGCGCCGTCTGGCGCATCTCGCGTCGGTCGTCCGGATCGACCACGGCGTCGTATCCGGTGGCGCGCTGTCACCGTTCCCCCGGCCCGGCGGCCTCAACCGCCGCACGCCGGCCCGGGCCGGCGGTGCCGCGTCAGCGCGAGCTCTCGATCGTGGTCAGCTCGCGTTCGGCGAAACGGCGGTGCTCCCACTCCTCGTCGAGGACGGTCAGGTGGCACTGCTTGACGGGGGAAGTCCTCCGCCTGCGGCCAGCCCGGCTCGACGCCGCGTCGACCACGTAGGCGGGAACGTCGGACATGCTGTCCAGGAGGTGCCGTATGCCCGGGCTGACCTCTCGGCTCGGCCTCGTCACGGGCTCCGGCTGCTCGCCCGCCACCCGCAGCAGGTACTCCCGCTCGTCCCGGCTGAGCATCAGGGCGCGGGCCAGCGCGGACAGCACCTGGCGGGACGGTCGGGGCCCGCGCGCCTGCTCCAGGCGGGTGTAGTGGTCGACCGACATTCCGGCCAGCTGCGCCACCTCCTGCCGGCGCAGGCCCGGGGTTCGCCTGCGGCCGCCGTCGGTCAAACCCCCGTCGCCGGGCCGCAGCCGAGCCCGATGCGCCCGGAGGAACGCCGCCAGCTCCTCCCGCCGTAGTCCGGTGCGAGGTCGTACGCCATCGGCCACGCTCCCAGCTTGCCTCGGCCGGCGCCGCCGAGGGTGGTACCGCCGGTCCCAGGCTCGGCCGACCCTTCCCGCCGACGTGGCCACCCGCGGCAGGCTCGGAGCATGACCGTCGCGCTGCTCACAGGAGCCAACAAGGGGATCGGGTACGAGACCGCCCGGCTGCTGCGCGAGCGGGGCATGACCGTCCTGCTCGGCGCCCGTGACGAGACCCGGGGCCGGGCGGCCGAACGTGGGCTTCGCGCCCGGGGGGCCGACGCCCGCCTCGTGCTGCTCGACGTGGCCGACGAGGCGTCGATCCGGCGCGCCGCGGAATGGATCGAGGCGGAGTACGGGCAGCTTGACGTCCTGGTCAACGACGCGGGCGTGGCCCGCGGCGACCGCACGGACCTGCCGAGCGAGACGAAACTGGCGACCCTGCGGGAGGTGTACGAGACCAACGCGTTCGGGCCGGTGGCGGTGACCAACGCCATGCTGCCGCTGCTGCGCCGCGCGCCGGCCGCCCGGATCGTGAACGTCTCCAGCGAGGTCGGGTCGATCGGCCTGATGACCGATCCGGACAGCCCACTGTGGCCGATGACCTCGGTGACCTACCCGTCGTCGAAGACGGCGCTGAACATGGTGACCGCCATGTACGCCTAGGAGCTGCGGGACACGCCGATCAAGGTCCACGCGGCCAATCCCGGGTGCTGCGCCACCGACCTGAACGGCCACCAGGGGTTCCGGACCGCGACGCAGGGGGCAGAGGTCTGCGTCCACCTCGCCACCCTGCCCGCGGACGGGCCGACCGGCACGCTGTGGGGCTACGTGTGGCGGCATGACCGGAGGGAGGAGTACGGCGTCCTCCCCTGGTGAGCCGCCGCACCGGGCGCTGCCGCGTCAGTAGCCGCGCGCGATCCACTCGTCCAGGTGCGGGGCCTCCGCACCGATCGTGGTGCTCTCACCGTGCCCGGTGTGGACGGTCGTCTCGGGCGGCAGGACCAGCAGCTTGGTGCGGATCGACTCGATGATGGTCGGAAAGTCGCTGTAGGAGCGGCCGGTCGCGCCCGGGCCGCCGGCGAACAGCGTGTCCCCGCTGAAGACCACGCCCAGGTCCGGCAGGTACAGGCAGCAGGCGCCCGGGCTGTGGCCGGGCGTGTGCAGCACCCGCAGCTCGGTGCCGGCGACAGGGATCGCCTGCCCGTCCCGGAGCTCGCCGCCGGGCGCCACGTCGGGGTGGACCATGTCCCACAGCACCCGGTCGGCGGGGTGCAGCAGGACGGGCGCACCGGTCGCCTCGGCCAACGCCGGCGCCACCCGGACGTGGTCGTCGTGGGCGTGGGTGGCGACGATGGCGCGTACCCGCCGCCCGCCGACGACCCGGAGGATCGCGTCGACGTCGTGCGGCGCGTCGATCACGACGCACTCGCTGTCGTCACCCACCACCCAGACGTTGTTGTCCACGTCGAACGTCTGCCCGTCCAGCGAGAAGGTGCCCGAGGTGACCGTGTGGTCGATGCGTACCGCCATCAGAACACCACCACGGAACGCAGCACCTCGCCCCGGTGCATCCGCTCGAACGCCTCCTCCACCTGGTCCAGGCGGATCTCCTCGGTGACGAAGCGGTCCAGGTCCAGCCTGCCCTGGCGGTACAGCTCGGTGAGCATCGGGAAGTCGCGGCTGGGCAGGCAGTCGCCGTACCAGCTGGACTTCAGCGCGCCCCCGCGGCTGAACACGTCCAGCAGCGGCAGCTCGATCTTCATGTCGGGGGTCGGCACGCCGACCAGCACCACCGTGCCGGCCAGGTCGCGCGCGTAGAACGCCTGCTTCCAGGTCTCCGGCCTGCCCACCGCGTCGATCACCACGTCGGCCCCGAAGCCGCCGGTGATCTCCCGGATCGCCTCCACCGGGTCGGTCGTGCTGGCGTCGACGGTGTGGGTGGCGCCGAACTGCTTCGCCCACTCCAGCTTCCGCGCGTCGACGTCCACGGCGATGATCGTCGTCGCCCCGGCGAGCGCCGCGCCGGCGATGGCGCCGTCCCCGACCCCGCCGCAGCCGATGACCGCCACGGAGTCGCCCCGGCTGACCTGCCCGGTGTTGATCGCCGCCCCGATGCCGGCCATGACCCCGCAGCCCAGCAGGCCGACCGCCGCCGGCCGGGCCTCCGGGTCGACCTTCGTGCACTGGCCGGCGTGCACCAGGGTCTTCTCGACGAACGCCCCGATGCCCAGGGCGGGCGTCAGGACCGTGCCGTCGGTGAGCGTCATCTTCTGCGTGGCGTTGTGGGTGGCGAAGCAGTACCACGGCCGGCCGCGCCGGCACGCCCGGCAGTTGCCGCACACCGCCCGCCAGTTGAGCACCACGAAGTCCCCCGGCGCCACGTCGGTGACGCCGTCACCGACCTGTTCCACCACGCCGGCGGCCTCGTGGCCGAGCAGGAAGGGGTAGTCGTCGGTGATGCCGCCCTCCCGGTAGTGCAGGTCCGTGTGGCAGACGCCGCACGCCTGGATCCGCACCACCGCCTCGCCCGGTCCGGGATCGGGCACACGCACCGTGGCGATCTCCACCGGCGCACCCTTGGCTCTGGACACGACGCCGCGGACTTCCTGGGTCACCTGCTCCTCACCACCTCGTACGCGTGGACCTCGACGCTCCTCAGGCTACTGGGGACCGGTGCGGCGTGGTGTCCCCGCGCCGGACCGGACCGGCGTGGCGTCCCTGCCCCGACCCGGACCGGTGCGCCGCCCCTTCCCGTCCCGCCCGGCCGGGCGTACCGCGGGGCCGGATCGTCGCGGGTGGACCGGCCGCGACTGGATATCCTCGGCCCTGGTGAGGATCAGGTACGTGCTCTTCAACGCGTACGCCTCAGGCGGTACCACCCGGACGGTGGTCAACCAGGCGAACGCGTTGTGCGCGGACCACGACGTCGAGATCGCCAGCATCTACCGCCATCGCGACAAGCCGCGGTTCGCCATCGACCCCAGGGTCCGGATGGTGCCCCTGACGGAGCTGCGCCCGAACGGCACCCACCGCACCGACCCCGAGGACTCGTGGCGGCCGCTGATGCGGCTCACCCGTCGCTTCCCCAACCCCATGCCGCACCGGCTCGACCACCGGTTCCCCCGCTGGCACCCCCAGGTCGACCTCCCCCTGCTGCGGTACTTCCGGTCGGCACGGGACGGCATCCTGGTGACCACCCGACCCGGTACGAACCTGCTCGCCGCCCGCTTCGCCCCCCGCCGGGTGGTGAGGGTGGTCCAGGACCACGTGAACCTCGCCTCGTACGAGCCGGAGCTTCGCGAGGCGATCGCGCGGGCGTACCGGCGGTTCGACGCGGTCGTGACCCTGACCGAGGAGGACCGCGCGGCCTACCTCGAGGCCCTGAAGGGATCGGGGACGAGGGTGGAGTGCATCCCCAACGGCGTGCCCCCGTCGCGCCTGCCGCCCGCCAAGCTCGACGCCAAGGTGCTCATCGCCGCCGGCCGGCTCACCTGCCAGAAGGGCTTCGACCTGCTGCTGGACGCCTTCCAGACGGTCGCCGCCAAGCACCCCGACTGGCAGCTGTGGATCTTCGGGGGAGGCGAGTGCCGGGACGCCCTCGCGGAGCAGATCGAACGGCTGGGCCTGACCGGCCGCGCGCACCTGAAGGGCACCACGTTCCAGCTGGACAAGAAGCTCGCCGCTGCCTCCATCTACGTGTTGAGCTCCCGGTTCGAGGGCATGCCCATGGTGTTGCTGGAGGCGATGGCCGCGGGGCTGCCGCCGGTCGCCCTTGACTGCCCGACCGGACCGGCGGAGGTCATCACCCACGGGCGCTCCGGCCTGCTCGTGCCGCCGGGGGACGTCGCGGCGCTCGCAGCCGCCATCTGCGAGCTGATCGAGGACCCGGCGAAGCGTCGCGCCATGGGCGCGGCCGCTCTCAAGGAGGTCGAGCGGTTCTCGATCGAGTCGGTGGCACGCCGGTGGGAGCGGCTGTTCGACGAGCTCAGCCGCGAGCGCTACAGGTAGCGGCGCGCCCCGGCGACGACGGCGTCGGCGTACCCCTCGCGCGAAAGGTCGCCCGGGTAGTGGGTCCGTACGGCCAGGTCCGGGACGTCCACGCGCCGGCGTGACCGGGTGGTGGGGTCACCGGCCGGCCAGCTCGTCGCGGCGGCGGGCGAGGTACTTCCGCTCGGCGCTGTTGCCGGCCAGCCCGATGGCCCGGTCGTAGGCTGCCCGCGCCTCCTCGCGGCGGCCCAGCCGGCGCAGCAGGTCGGCGCGGGTGGCGTGGTAGGCGTGGTAGCCGTCCAATGCGCTCAGGCCGTCCACCTCCGCCAGCGCGACCTCCGGACCGTCGAGCTCGGCGACGGCGACGGCCCGGTTGAGCCGCACGACCGGCGAGGGGTCGAGGCGGACCAGTTGGTCGTAGAGGGCGACGACCTGCGACCAGTCGGTGTCGCGGATGTCGCGGGCGTCGGTGTGGACGGCGTTGATCGCGGCGAGGATCTGGTAGCGCCCCGGCGCCTCGCCGGAGGCGAGCCGTTCGCGCACCAGCGCGTGGCCCTCGGCGATCAGCCCGCGGTCCCAGGCGCCGCGGTCCTGCTCGGCGAGGGGGACGAGCTCACCGCTGGCCGACACCCGCGCGGGACGTCGAGCCTCCGTCAGGAGCATCAGAGCCAGGAGCCCGGTGACCTCGCCGTCGGCCGGCATGAGGGTACGCAGCAGCCGGGTCAGCCGGATCGCCTCGGCGGTGAGGTCGCTTCGGACCGGCTCCTTCTCCGGGTCGGAGGCCAGGTAGCCCTCGTTGAAGATGAGGCCAGGTAGCCCTCGTTGAAGATGAGGTAGAGGACGGCGAGCACCCCGGTGACCCGGGCGTCGAGGTCCTCGCGCGCCGGCACGCGGTAGGGGATCCTGGCCGCTCTGATCTTCGCCTTCGCGCGGGTGATCCGCTGCCTCATGGTGGTCTCCCGGACCAGGAACGCGCGGGCGATCTCGGGCACGGTGAGCCCACCCACCATGCGCAGCGTGAGCGCCACCCGCGCCTCCACGGACAGAGCCGGGTGGCAACAGGTGAAGATGAGGCGCAGCCGGTCGTCGTCGATGGCGCCGAGCGGCTCCGGGGCGTGGGACAGCATCAGCGCTTCTCTGTGCTTCTCCTCGCGCCGGGCCTCACGCCGGAGGCGGTCGACGGCCTTGCGGTGGGCGGTGGTGGTGAGCCACGCGCCGGGATTCGGGGGGACACCGTCGACCGGCCACCGCTCGACGGCGGTCGCGAACGCCTCGGCCGCCATGTCCTCGGCGATGTCGAGGTCGCCGAAGCGCCTGGCCAGGGCCGCGACCACCCGGGCCCACTCCTCGCGGTGGACCCGGGTGATCACCTGGTCGACGTCGGTCATTGGCCCAGGAACGGCCGCACCTCCACCCTCCGGTTGCAGGCCTTCGACCCCTCGGCGGAGAGCCGCAGCGCCACGTCGAGGTCGGGGGCCTTGATGATCCAGAACCCGGCGACGTACTCCTTCGACTCCAGGAACGGTCCGTCGGTGAACACCGGCTCCTCCCCGCGGCCGTCGACGACGGTGGCGGTGCTGGGTGCGGCGAGACCGCCGGCGAAGACCCAGTGACCGTCGGCCCGCAGCCGCTCGTTGAAGGCGTCGATCGCGGCGGTCTCGTCCGAGGTGGCGGAGCCGCTGGTGTCGTCGATCACCGAGATCAGGTACTGCGCCATCGGGATCCTCTCCGGTCGTCGTGTGGCCTGTCGTCGTGTGGCCGCCCAAGGGCCGCCTCGCACCCCGGCTACGAACGGCGCAGCCCCGATACGACACCCCTACCGAGACGAGACTACGCCGCGGGCCGTTGTTGTCCCCCGCCCGGTGAAGCGGGAGGCACATGTGCGAGCGGTTGCCGGGGGTCCGGTGCGCGCGGCCTGCCGGTCAGAGACGGCCGGTACGCCACTGCCACCTCGGACATCGCGGTTCGATCCTGTCCCGGTGGGGTCGGCGCCATCGCGAACCCGGCTTGACGGCCGCACGTCTTCTCAGGGAGCTCTCGGCGAGGGGCCCAAGGAGTCGCCGGATGTCCCGCGAGCGGGCGGTGGTTCCCGGTAGTCGCCGGAACGGCGGGCGGCGGCCAGCGGGGACAGCGCGGCGGCGTCGCCGACCGCGTGGACCACCGCCGCGGGAGGGAGATCGGAGCGAGGCACCAGTTCCTCGGCCAGGCGGTTCGTGTGGTGCCATTCGCCGGTCTCCAGGTCGACCACCAGAACCTGGCCCGAACGGCCGGTCGGGTGCAAGCGTCCGGGCCAGCAGGAACCGGCCGTCCCGTACCAGCCCGGTGGGTTTCCACATCATGCCGACGTGCGGCTCGTCGCTGTCCCGCAGCTCCTCGTTGACGGGCAGCTGCGTGACGTGGTTGCCGTCGTCGTCGAAGACGCTGATCCCGTCGACCAGGAAGTCCGCCAGCAGGGTTCCCTCCCTCTCTGAGGCGGCGAGGTCCGGCACCAGCCACAAGCGAGTCGTGGTCGGTAGCGACCTCGTGTCCGGGGCCGCCTATACCACGATGTTCGTCCTTGCCGCGGTGGGCTTGCTGGGCCCGCCTGAGCTGCTCGGCCTGTCCCTCGTCGCCGGCGTGGCGACTGCCGCGTTCGTTCCGAACGTGAGCGCGCTCGTTCCGATGATCGCCCCCGGGTCCAACCTCGACGAGGCGAACGCGGCGCGCATGGTGACGGCGCAGGTAGCCGGAATCATTGGACTGCGGTGGCCGGCCCGACGATCGCCGTCTGAGGCGTGCCGGTCGTCCTGCTGGCGACCGGCGTCTGCTTCGTTCTCTCGGCGTTGATCTTCGGCCCCGTCCGGGTCGGCCCTGCGCACAGCCCACCGTCCTACGGGAGGGCGGCCACGCAGGCTTCTCCAGCCTGAGAATCCTCGGCGACAGGGCGATCCGCGCCGGCGTCATGCTCGGCGCCGCTGGCAACCTCCTCCTTGTCGCCCCGATCGCGGTGTTCGTTCCCACGCTCGTGGAGGCGGAAGGTCTCGGGGCGGGAGCCCTGGGCGCGTTCGCGGCGGCGCAGGCGGTCGGCTGGGTCACCGGAGCCGTCGCGGCACCGCTCACCTCGGACAAGGGACGCGCAAACGCCCGTACCGCATTCGTGAGCATCATCGTGGGCGCCGCCCTCCTGTATCCATCGGCCTTCGTCGCGGCGAACCTCCATGCGCTGTGTGCCGTGGCGTTCGCCGCATCTGCAGCACTCGGAGTCTTCGAGGTCCAGTGGGAGTCGTACCTCCAGCAGAACGTCGACATCGCCGCGGTCGGGCGGGCCTGTGCGATCGATGCGTGGGCGTCCTCGGCCGGACGCACGGTGGGTCTCACGGCGGCGGGTGGGCAGCCGGTGCGGTGACGCCGCGCTCGGCATCCAGGCGACCGTTGCCACGTTCGTCGTGGTCGGGGTCCTGGTGGCGATGCCGGTTCTGCGACCGGCCGGACGGTGGAGCGCGGGATAGCCGGTGGTGGAACGGGCGACGGGAGCCGTGGGGGCTGTGCGGCCACCGGTACGTCCGACCTGACTCCACAGCTCGGGAGGTGGCGGACCCTGTCCGGGTCGACTCGGGCGTTCCCGGGTGGAGTCCGGGAGGCGCGACGGACGAGCGGTGGCGACGGTTGAGCACCGGCAGGGCGGAAACAGACCGGCGCCCGACCCGCGTACCCGCGGGCCGGGCGCCGCCTAGCGATCTTGCGCGCCCGGAGGGATTCGAACCCCCAACCTTCTGATCCGTAGTCAGATGCTCTATCCGTTGAGCTACGGGCGCAGCGGACAACCAGTCTACATGCTCGGCAGCGGGGGACCGTCGGCCGGTGCGCGCGACCTGATCGCCGGCTGGCGGTGCGCCTGGCGCCGCACAGCCGCCGGATTTCGTCATCTCCCGGCCGACCTGGAGCGACGGCCGGAGCGGGCGCGTGCCCGCATGGTCACCGACGGCGGGCGGTGGGTGGCGTGGCCGACGCGGCTCCGGCTGCTCATGGGGCCGACGTCGATCGGCGCCGCCTCCGCACTGGCTGGCCTCACAGCCACCCCCCGGGGGGTACGGATCATGCGGCGCATCGGGCGGGAGGGCGGCCGTGCCGCGGTCCAGGGAGAAGGACAATCGTGACGCCTCGGACAGGCCCGTCCTGACCTCGCCGGGCCACCCAGCTCGGCACGACCCCGCGGAGCCGGACCGGTTCGTGCCGGCGGCCGCGGCCCGCCACACGTGCACCGCCGAGTCCAGGCGCTGCAGCCAAGATCGTCGGCTCCGACGGCGCGCGACGGCCCCTTCCGGAACCGGACACAAGCCGCCGCCGGCGCCGGTAGCGGCGCCGGGCGGGGGCGGGAGCGGAGGCTCGGGGATTTGAACCCCGGATGGGTGTAAAAACCCAAACCGCATTAGCAGTGCGGCGCCATAGACCAGACTAGGCGAAGCCTCCATGGTGGCCGCGTAGGACCACTGCGGCTTGAGGATACAGTCTGGCGCCGCACCCGGGCAAAGGCCTTGGCAGGCGGCGGGGCTGTGCCTGGACCGGCCGGTAAGGGGATAGGCTGCGGCAACATGGCCGACGATGATCTGACGCAGCCGGGCGCCGACAGCGCCGCTCCCCGTACGCGTGAGCCCGCGGGCACGGACGCCGCGGCGGGGGCCGCCGGGACAGGGGCGGGGCCGTCGTCCGGTGGAGCGGCGGACGCCACCTCGACCGCCGAGGCCGCCGGAAGCGGCGGACCAGCGTCCACCGGTACCACCGGAGCGGCGACGGCCGCCGGGCGCGCCGGATCCCGCAGGGCCACGAAGGCGACCAGAGCCGGAGCCGCCAAGGCCACCAGGGCGGCCAAAGCGCCCAGGAGCACCAAGGCCACCAGGGCCACCAAGGCAACGAAAGCGACCAAGGCGACCAAGGCGGTCAAGGCCGCCGAGACCGGCAAGGCTCCCGAGGCGGCTGAGGGCACCACGGCACCGGAGGCCACCAAGGCGGCCCTGGCGGCCGAGCCGGCCAAGGCCACCGCGCCGGCGCCGCCCGAGGCGACCGCGCCGGCGCCGGCCAAGCCGGCCGCGCCCACGGGCACCGGAGCCAGGGAACCCTCCCAGGCCCCTGAGACCCCCACCCCCGAGCCGGCGGGGGCCGCGCCGGACGCGACGACGGCACCCGAGCCGGCGGCCACGGCACCCGAGCGGGCGTCCGGAGAGGCCACCGCACCCGTACCAGCCGCTCCCGGACCGGCGCCCACACCCGCCGCCTGGGCGCGGGCGGTGTGGGAGGCGGTGCGGCACCCACGCCGGCCGCCGCAGGAGCTGGCGGCGCTCGCCGTGGAGCACCTGGGACCGGCCGCGGCACAGTGGGCCGAGCGGCTGCGCCACACCTACCCCGACGCGCCCGTCGACCGGATGGCGCGCCTGGCCGCGTACGAGGCCCGCCGGTACGGGTGGATGCCGGTCGCCGCGACCGTCGGCGGCAGGCTCGCCCCGATCGTGCACCTGGTCGGCACCGCCTGGGTGCGCGCGCTGCTCGTGCTGCGGGTCGCCGCCGCCTACGGCCACGACCCGGTCGACCCCGCACGGGTGGACGACCTCATCGAGCTGCTGGGGCTGTCCGACGGGGCGGTGCGGTGGTCCGGCGGCATCGGGGCGGCGGTGCTGGGGCTGCGCCGCGGACGGAGGCGCGACCTGTCGATGCTGCCGTTGCGGGTGGCGCTCGCGGCCGGCGAGCACGTCGACGGCGTGGACCTGCTCGCGCACCGGGCCATCCGCCACTACTCCGGCCGCCCGGCCGGGCGGGTCACGGCAGCCAGCTGACCTGGTCGCGGAGCAGCGCGTACCCGACGAACGCCGCCACGTCCAGGACGGTGTGGGCGACCACGAGCGGCATCACCCGCCTGACCCGGAGGAAGAACAGGGCGAACAGCACGCCCATGGCGGCGTTGCCGATGAAGCCCCCGAAGCCCTGGTAGAGGTGGTAGGCGCCGCGCAGCAGGGCGTGCCCGGCCACCATGGTCGGCGTGCGCCAGCCCAGCGCCTGCAGCCGGGTGAGCAGGTAGCCGACGCCGACGACCTCCTCCACCAGGGAGTTCTGGAGGGCCGCCAGGACGAGCACCGGCACCGCCCACCACACGTCCGGCAGGTTGGCCGGCGCGATCCGGGCGTTGAGGCCGGCCTGGTACGCGACCAGGTACAGCCCCAGCCCGGGGAGGCCGACGACGGCCGCGAGCACCGCACCGGAGGCGAGGTCGAACCTGGGTCGGCGCAGGTCCAGCCCGATGAGCCGGTACCCGTCGCCGGGGACCCGGTTGAGCAGGTAGATCGCCAGCAGGACCGGCACGAGGCCGAGGGCGATCCCGGTGAGCTGGAACGCCAGGTCCAGCCACGGCCGGTCGGGTACGTCGGAGACGTTGAGCCTGGCGGTCTGGTCGGCCAGCCGCTCCGGGCGGGTGAGGCGCTCAATGATCCGGAGGGTCGCCACGATCGCGGAGGCCCCGATGGACAGCCCGAGGACGATCAGGACCTCGGTGCGCAGCACGCGCCGGGACTGCTCGACGACCGTGTCAGCCATGCGAGAAGGGTACGCAGCCACCCGCGTCCGGAAGCCCCGCTGACGCCGCGAGGCCGGCCGCACTCTCGCCACGGCCGCCGCCCCGGTCCGGGCGCACCGTCGTCACGGGTCGCGCAGCAGACAGGTGAGCCGGGCGGTGCAGACCCGCCGGCCCTCCTCGTCGGTGATGACGATCTCGTACGTCGCCGTGGTACGGCCGAGGTGGACCGGCGTGGCCGTGCCGGTCACCGTGCCCTCGCGCACCGCCCGGTGGTGGGTGGCGTTGATGTCCACTCCCAACGCCCGCTTCCCCCCGTTGCGCGCGCCGTGCAGCGCGGCGCCGATCGAACCCAGCGTCTCGGCCAGCACGCACGACGCGCCGCCGTGGAGGATCCCGTACGGCTGCGTGTTGCCCTTCACCGGCATCGTCCCGACCACCCGCTCCGGCGTGGCCGTGAGGATCTCGATCCCCATCGCGGCGCCCAGCGCGCCGCCGTCGAGGTGGCCCGTCGTCGCGTCGCCCACGAGCCGCACGCTACCCCACCGCCCGGTCGGGTCAGCGGGCCGGCGGTGCCCCACCCGGCGCCGGTGGTGCCCCGCCCGGTGCCGCCGGTGGCGCTCCGCCCGGTGCCGCCGGTGGCGCTCCGCCCGGTGCCGGTCGGTGTGCCGGTCCCCACGCCCCGGCCGGGACGGGCAGCCACCGGCGGAGGTACCCGGCCAGCCCGGCCAGGTCCGTGCCGCCGGCGCGGTAGCCGACGTGCCCGTCGGGGCGGATCAGGTAGTGCGCCGCCGACCCCGTCGCGCACAGCGGGTCGCCGCCGGGCAGGCGGTGGACCGTCAGCCAGCCGTCGGGGAGGTCGTACGGCTCGCGCCAGGCCTCCGGCGGGCCGCACAGCAGCAGGTGCCAGCCGGGCGTGGTGAGCCGGTCGTGCAGCGTGGCCGGCCCGTCGGGGGTGCGGACGGGTGCGTCCGGAAGGCGGTCCCCGGCCCTCGGCCCGCGGCGGGGCGGGTGCGGGCCCTCCGCCGACAGCGGGCTGCGACGGTAGCGGATCCCGAGCTGGGCGACGGTGCGGAAGGCGTACGCCCGGCCGCGCCGGAACCGCAGCGCGAGCCCGGCGGCCAGCGGCAGGATCCGGGTACGGGCGAACGCGACCAGCCGGTCGGTGGAGGTGGCGGCGCTGAAGGCACGGTCGGTCAGGCGCAGCACCGTCCGCCCGACCGGGAGCCGTTCCGGCTCGTAGGTGTCTAGCAGGTCGTCGCCGGCGCGGCCCCGTACCACCTGGGCGAGCTTCCAGCCGAGGTTGACCGCGTCCTGGATGCCGGTGTTCATGCCCTGTCCACCCGCCGGGCTGTGGATGTGGGCGGCGTCGCCGGCCAGGAACACCCGGCCGCGGCGGTACCGCGCCGCGACCTTGTGGTGCAGCCGGAAGTTCGTCATCCAGACGGGGTCGCGCAGCCGCACCCCGGCGCGGTGCGCGTCCGCGAGCGCCTGCAGCTCGGTGAGGGCGACCGGCGCGTCGGGCGGGGTGGGGTCGCCGGGCGGGCGCATGGCGATCAGCCGCCACGGCGCCGGGCGGCCCAACGGGAAGAACACCAGCACCCCGGTACGGGAGAGGAACGCGTGCACAGCGCCGGGGTCGAGGCCGTCACCGGCCCCGCGACCCGGTACGCCGTCGACGGCGAGGTCGGCGAGCACGAACGTGCGCGCGTAGGTCCCCCCGTGGAAGGCGATGCCGGACAGGCGGCGCACCGTGCTGTGGGCGCCATCGCAACCGACCAGGTAGCGCGCGGTGGTGACCTCCGTCCGCCCGTCGGCGTGGCGCAGCGTCGCCACGACGGCCTCCCCGGTCTGGCGCAGGTCCACCAGCTCGGTGCGCCGCTCGACCCGTACCCCGACCGTGGCCAGGTGGTCCAGCAGGATCCGCTCGGTCTCGGCCTGGGAGACCAGCAGCACGTACGGGTACGCGGTGTCCGCCAGCCCCAGGTCGAACACCTTCACCTCGACCCGGCGCCCGGGGCCGTGCAGCTGCAACCGGACGGCCGGGTTGCCGGCCGCGACCAGCCGGTCACTGATGCCCGTCGCGGCCAGCACCTCCAGCGTGCGCGGCTGGACGGCCAGCGCCCGGGACTCGTGGGCCCGGTCGGCGGCGCGGTCGATCAGCCGCGGCCGGACGCCGTGCGCCGCCAGCTCGACGGCGAGGCTCAGGCCGGTCGGTCCGGCGCCGACGATGAGCACCTCGCCGTCGCCGGCGGCCCCGGCGCCGCCGGCGACGGCGAGGCCGCTCGTGGCGGAGTCGGTGCCGTCGCCGGTGCCGTGGCCCCCCGTCGGGTCACCGGTCATGCCCCCACGGTAGGCCGCCCCACCCCGGCGGGTACGCGGTTCGCGTCGGCGCCGGCCGCCGCGCGGGCGGCGCGCCGGCTCTGCGGCACCGCCGGCCGCCGGCCGCGACCGGTGGTGACCAGGCAGCTGCCCCCGGGCCGGCCGTCGGTGGTGAGGACCTCCGCCACCGGGCGCCTCGGCGTGCGGGGAGCGGGGAGCTGGGCGTACCCCAGCCTCACGATGGCGTGCGGGGCCAGTCCGGTGTCCGGGTCCGTGAGCAGCTTCCGCAGCCGGGGGATCTCCAGCGGCTGGTTCAGGAGCGTGGTGGCCACGCCGTGGGCGGTCGCGGTGAGCAGCACCCGCTGCAGCGCCTGCCCGGCACGCACCCAGTCCTGCGGGGTGTCCCCGGCGTCCAGCACCGCGATCAGCGGGTCGGCCTCGAACCTGGCCACCGGGCGCACCGTGGGCAGGCCCAGGCCGAAGTTGCGCAGCGGTACGGTGCCGCGGCGGGCGCGCCGGCCCACCGCCACGGCGGGGACGCCGTCGTTCCGGCCGTTCCGGTCCCCCGTCCACTGCGCCAGCTCGGCCCGGTACGCCGGGTCGGCGACCCACTGGCGTTCCGCGGAGCGGACGACGCCCAGCAGACCGTCGCGTGCCACGGGGCCGGGGAAGCGCAGCACCGCCCCCTCCGCCTCGGCCGCGGCCACCAGGTCGTCGCGGACCTCCGGCGGGACGGGGATGTCCCGGAACGGTCCCCGGTTGGTGCGCCGGCGGGTGATCGCCCAGGCGAGTGCGCGGGCGGTGGGGGACGGCTCCACGGGCCGGGCCAGCCGGATCCGCCCCACCGGGGCGTCCGGCGCCGTCTCGGGCAGCAGCCACAGGGTCGTCTGCCAGCCGTAGGCGAGGATCGCCACCCGCAGGTTGAACATGGCGGCGCCGACGCTGAGCATGAGCTCCCGGCCCGTCGGGTCGACCACCCGCAACCTGCGGCGCGGGTCGGGCAGGATGTCGATGCTGTCCCGGCGGGCGTGGAACCGCCACGGCTGGCTGTTGTGGACGGACGGCGCGGCCACCGCGGCGGTCACGACCGACGTGAGGATCGGGGTCGGCTGGCCGTCGCGGTCCAGCCAGTTCGCAGGCGGTCGAAGCACCACTGTCGTCGCCCCCCTCCGAGTCTGATGCGTTGCGGCCATCCTTTCGTCACCGTCGGTGGCGTCGACAGGGTCCTTCGTCCCCGGGCCCGGGACCAGGGGTCCCGCCGAGGCACGGACCAGGCGGACCGGGGGCCCGCGGGCGGGTCCGACCCCGTGGGACGTGGAAACGCCGACGGACGGACCACGTGGACCGCCGCACCCGGCGGCCGCCCGCCGTCACCCGGCCGTCGGCTCCGTGAGCCGTGCTCCCATGCGTCTCTATTGACGACGCCACTATCGACGCCGGTCTTCAAAGACGCCGGTCTTCAAAGATGTCGGTGCGGGCCTTCCGGGACGTTGACGCGGATCTTCTCAGGCGACTAGGTTGGTGCCACCCGACAGATCGGAGGCATCGGCGATGAGCGCTTCCACACTGCGACGCCGGGCCGCGGTCCTGCTTGTGACGGGCGGTCTCGCCGTAACCGCAGCCTGCAGCCCCATCGACTCCTCGGGCGGTGAGGACGACAGCGCCGGCCAGGGCCGGATCCGCCCCGGAGGCGAGCTTCGGGTGGCGCTGGCGGAGGAGCCCGACGTCCTCGACCCCACTCTCGCCCGGACCCTCGTCGGCCGGGTGGTCTTCAACGCGATCTGCGAGAAGCTGTACGACGTCGACGCCGATCTCAACCTGGTGCCGCAGCTGGCCGCCGACATGCCGGACATCGCCGCGGACGGGTTGAGTATGACCATCCCCATCCGGCAGGACGTGGTCTTCGCCGACGGCACGCCGCTCAACGCCGAGGCGGTGAAGATCTCCCTCGACCGGCACCGCGAGCTGGAGGGCTCCGCCCGTTCGGCGGAGCTGGCCAGCGTGGACAGTGTGGAGGTCGTCGACGAGTTCACCGTCCGGATCCACCTGACCGAGCCGTTCTCTCCCCTGACCTCGGTGCTCGCCGACCGGGCCGGCATGATCATGTCGCCGGCCGCGCTCGAGGAGAAGGGCGAGGACTTCGGCACCGACCCGGTCTGCGTCGGACCGTTCAAGTTCGAGAACCGGGTGGCGCAGGACCGGATCGAGGTGGTCAAGGACCCGAACTACTACGACGCTGACAACGTCTACCTGGACAAGGTGACGTACCTGATCATCGCCGACTCCACCACGCGGTTCAACAACCTGCTCTCCGGCGAGATCCACGTGCAGGACCGGGTCGCGCCGACCGACGTGGCGGCCCTTCAGGCCAATCCCGAGCTGCGTCTCCTGTCCTCGGACTCGCTGGGCTACCAGGGCATCACCATCAACATCGGCAACGCCAACGGCGTCACCCAGCCGCCGGGCGAGCTGCCCCAGGAGCTGGCCAGCCCGCTGTCGCGCAACCCGGTGGTGCGCCGGGCGCTGGAGATGAGCCTGGACCGCGAGGCGATCAACCAGGCGGTCTTCCTCGGCCAGTTCTCCCCGGCGTGCGGTCCGATCAGCCCGGCCAGCCCGTTGTCCAGCGACGCGGTGCAGACCTGCCGGGAGCACAACCCCGCTGCCGCACTGGACCTGCTGGACCGGGCCGGAGTGGAGACCCCGGTGCGGGTCGAGATGATGATCGGCACCGATGCGCAGGCCCGCCGGCTGGGTGAGGCCATCCAGGCCCAGGCGGCCGAGGGCGGGTTCGAGATCGTGCTCAACCCGACCGAGTTCTCCGCCGCGCTGGACCTGGCCGACCAGGGCCAGTTCCAGACCTTCCAGGTCGGCTGGTCGGGGCGCGTCGACCCGGACGGCAACATCGCCAGCTTCCTCACCACCCAGGCGCCGCTCAACACCTCCGGCTACAGCAACCCGGAGGCCGACCGGCTCATCGCGGAGGCCCGCGCCGCCACCGACATCGAGCAGCGTCGAGAGCTCTACGCGCAGCTCCACCAGCTGCTCCAGGAGGACGTGCCGATCATCTACCTCTACCGGCAGAAGAACCTGACCGGCGTCTCCAACCAGGTCGCCGGGGTGGAGGTGTACGGCGACGGGTTGCTGCGGTTCGCCCACGCCGGCTTCGTCGAGGAGTAGGAGTCGGCGGCGTGCGCCCGTACCTGCTCCGCCGGCTGGTTGAGTCGGCGGTGACGCTGGTGCTCGCCACGATGGTGGTGTTCGCCGGGGTGCGGGCACTGCCCGGCGACCCCGCACGCACGCTCGCCGGTGAGGAGGCCGACCCGGCGGCGGTCGAGGCGATCCGGGAGAAGTACGGGCTCGACCAGCCGCTGCCGGTCCAGTACTACCGGTACGTGGAGAACCTGCTCCACGGGGACATGGGCCGGTCGTTGCGCACCGGGCTGCCGGTGACCGAGACGATCGCCGCCGCGCTGCCGGTCACCCTCCAGCTGGCGGTGTTCTCCCTCGTGGTGGCGGTGCTCATCGGGGTGGGCGCCGGGGTGGTGGCCGCGGTCCGGCGCCGCGGCCCGGCCGAGTGGGGCGCGAACGCGGTCGCGCTCCTCGGGCTGTCGGTGCCGAACTTCTGGCTCGGCCTGATGTTGATCCTCGTCTTCGCGATCGCGTTCCCGGTGCTGCCGGCCTCCGGGTTCGTGTCGGTCTTCGAGGATCCGGTGGAGAGCTTCCGCCACCTGCTGATGCCGGCGCTGGTGCTGGGCACCGGGCTGGCCGCGGTGGTGATGCGGCAGACCCGCTCGGCGATGCTGGAGGCGCTGTCGGCCGACTACGTCCGCACCGCCCGCGCCAAGGGACTGTCCCCCGCGCAGGTCGTGCTCGGTCACGCCCTCCGCAACAGTCTCATCGTCGTCACCACCATCGTCGGCCTGCAGCTGGGCGCGCTCATCTCCGGCGCGGTGGTGACCGAGCAGATCTTCGTGCTGCCCGGGTTCGGCAAGCTCACCATCGACGCGGTCTTCACCCGCGACTATCCGATGATCCAGGGGGTCGTGCTCGTCACCGCCGCCGGATACATCCTCATCAACCTGCTCGTGGACCTGCTGTACTCGGTGATCGACCCGCGGATCCGGGTGGGAGGTGCGGACCTGTGACCGTGCCCGCGGAGACGCTCCCGCGACCGGAGGCGGCGCCCGCGGCGGCGCCGGCGTTGCGACGGCGGGCGCTGCGCCGGATCCTGCGCAACCCCTTGTCCGCCAGCGGCCTGGTGGTCGTGGTGGTGATGGTGCTGGCCGCCGCGCTGGCGGACGTGGTCGCCCCGTACCCGTACGAGCAGACCAACTTCGACGCCACCCTGCTGCCGCCCTCGCCCGAGCACCTGTTCGGCACCGACGAGCTCGGCCGCGACCAGTTCTCGCGGGTGCTGCACGGCCTGCGGGTCTCGGTGGCGGTCGGGGTGCTGTCGGTCGTGCTGTCGCTGCTCGTCGGCGTGCCGCTGGGGCTGCTGGCCGGCTTCTACCGGGTGCTCGACCCGGTGATCTCCCGGCTGACCGACACCATGCTGGCGTTCCCGTTCCTGGTGCTCGCGGTCGGGCTGGCGGCGATCCTCGGGCCGAGCCAGACCACGGCCACGGTCGCGCTCGGCATCGGCGGCGTACCGTTGATCATCCGCGTGGCGCGGTCGGAGACCTTACGCCTGCGGGAGCTCGACTTCGTCGCGGCGGCCGTGGCCGACGGCGCCCGGGACGTCGCCGTGCTGGGCCGGCACATCCTGCCCAACGCGGTCAACGCCCTCATCGTGCAGGCCACGGTCTCCGTACCGGCGGCGGTCATCGGGGAGTCGGTCCTGTCGTTCCTCGGCCTGGGGGTGCGGCCGCCGACCCCGTCGCTCGGGGTGATGATCTCCAGCGCGCAGCCGCTGTTCCGGGACGGGCCGTGGCTGGCGGTCTTCCCCGGCGTCGCCATCGTGCTGTTCACCCTGGCGCTGAACCTGTTCGGCGACGGCCTGCGCGACGCGCTCGACCCGCGGGAGGTGCGCCGGTGACCGGGGTGCCGCGCCCACGGGTCGGGGCTGACGAGCCGATGGTCAGTGTGGACGAACCCGTGGTCGCCGCCGCGGGTGGGCCGTTGCTGGCCGTGCGCGACCTCAGCGTCCGGTTCGCCACCGAGGAGGGCGCGGTGCTCGCGGTCGACGGGGTCTCGTTCGACGTGGCCGAGCGGGACCTGGTGGCGCTGGTCGGCGAGTCCGGATGCGGCAAGAGCGTGACCGCGATGGCGCTGACCGGGCTCCTGCCCGGCAACGCGACGGTCACCGGGGAGATCCGGTTCGCCGGCCGGGACCTGCGGAAGCTGTCCGAGAGCGGGCTACGGGAGATCCGCGGGCGGGAGATCGCGTACGTGTTCCAGGAGCCCATGACCTCCCTCAACCCGGTGCTCACCATCGGGCGGCAGATCGGCGAGGTGCTGCGGCGGCACCGGCACATGCACGGGGCGGAGGTGCGGCGCCGTTGCGTGGAGCTGCTGGACCTGGTGGGCATCCCGCTCCCGGCGCGCCGGCTGCGCGAGTACCCGCACCAGCTGTCGGGTGGGATGCGGCAACGGGTGATGATCGCGATGGCGCTGGCGTGCGAACCCAAGCTGCTGGTCGCCGACGAGCCCACCACCGCGCTGGACGTCACCGTGCAGGCGGGCATCCTCGACGTGCTGCGCACGCTACGCGCCGAGACCGGCACCTCGGTGCTGCTCATCACCCACGACCTGGGCGTGGTCGCCGACATCGCCGAGCGCGTGGTGGTGATGTACGCCGGCCGGGTGATCGAGTCGGCCGATGTGGACGAGCTGTTCGCCAGGCCCGCACACCCGTACACCCGGGGGCTCCTCGACGCCGTGCCCAACCCGGCGCGGCACGCCGAGGGCGGCCTGCGGGAGATCCCCGGCCGGGTGCCGGTGCTGTCGGACTCACCACAGGCGTGCACGTTCGCCGAGCGGTGCCCGCGGGCGGACGACACCTGCCGGACCAGCCGGCCGGAGCTGGCACCGGGTCCCACCGGGCACCCGGTGCGGTGCTGGCACCCGCTGCCCGACCCGGCGGCCACGCCGCCCCTGTCCACGGGAGGTGCGCGATGACCGGCCTGGCGCTGGAGGTCTCCGGCCTGGTCAAGCACTTCGGTCCGGTGCGGGCGGTCGACGGGGTGGACCTGACCGTGGCCGCCGGCGAGGTGGTCGGGCTGGTCGGGGAGTCCGGTAGCGGCAAGAGCACCCTGGGCCGGTGCGTGACCCGGCTGCTGCCCGTGACCGCCGGGTCGGTGGTGGTCGGTGGTCGGGACATCGCCCGGATGTCGCGGCGCCAGATCCGCCCGCTGCGCCGGCACTTCAACATCGTCTTCCAGGACCCGTCGTCGTCGCTGAACCCGCGCCTGACCGTCGGCGACATCGTGGCCGAGCCGCTGCGCCACCACCGGATCGGCACGAGGCAGCAGCGCCGCGCGCGGGTGGTGGAGATGCTGGAGCAGGTGGGGCTGGGCGGTGAGGTGGCCCACCGCTACCCGCACGAGCTGTCGGGCGGGCAGCGGCAGCGGGTCAGCCTCGCCCGGGCGCTGGCCGCCGGGCCGTCGCTGCTGGTGGCCGACGAGCCGACGTCGGCGCTGGACGTGTCGGTGCAGGCGTCGGTGCTCAACCTCATCGCCCGGCTGCAGCGGGAGATGGGCTTCGCCTGCCTGTTCATCACCCACGACCTCGCGTCCGTGGAGTACCTGGCGCAGCGGGTGGCGGTGATGTACCTCGGGGTGCTGGTGGAGGTCGCCGACCGCGCGGAGCTGTTCGGCTCGCCCCGCCACCCGTACACCCAGGCCCTGCTGTCGGCCGCGCCGATCCCCGACCCGCCGCTGCAACGGCGGCGGCAGCGGATCGTGCTCAGCGGCGAGATGCCGAGTCCGGTGGCGCCGCCACCCGGCTGCCGGTTCCACACCCGCTGCCCGGTGGCGGTCGACCGGTGCCGGGTGGAGGTGCCGGCGCTGCGTCCCGTGGGGCCGTCCGGTGCGCTGGTCGCCTGCCACCTGGTCGACGACGACGGCACCGCGCCGGCGCTGGCCGGCACGGCCGCCGAGGCCGCGGCCGCGGGTACCGGGGACCGGCCGGGGCGGCCAGCGGCCTCGACCGGTGAGTCCGGACGGTGACGTCGACCCGGTGACGGTCAGCCGGTGAAGATGTCCTCCGGCAGGAACGCGGTGACCAGGAAGTGCGGCACGTCCACGACCTGGCTCACCCTGAGGTCCACCGCCACGCTGCAGATCGCGTACGCCTGCTGCCGGCTCCACCCCCGGGTCTGAAGGTGGTCGATCATCTGCAGCAGGGCGTTGCGGGTCGCGAGCGTCACGTCCTCGGCGCGGATGGTGCCGTCCCGGGCCACCGAGCGGCCGGTGGTGGCGTAGAACCGGCGCGGGGCGGCGTACTCCGGCGCCACCCAGTAGTCGGTGCGGGAGAACTGCGGCTCGGTCAGCGTCCGATCCCTGTGGACGGTGAAGCGGGCACGCACCGTCGCCCGCATCTCGATCGCGGTGCCGCACACCTCCCCGTCACCCTGGGCGAAGTGGGCGTCCCCCGCGGAGAACAGCGCCCCCGGCGTGTCGACCGGCAGGAACAGCCGGGTGCCGGCGCCCAGTTGCTTGATGTCGACGTTGCCGCCCTGCTGGCGGGGCGGGATCGTGCGCAGCGCGGTGGCGGCGATCGCCGGGTCGGACGGGACGGCGTTGGTCTCCAGCGGCGTCATGACCGCGCCACCGGCCTCCAGCGCCGCCCGCTCCTGCTGCGTGATCCGGCGCAGCGACTCCACGCCGGGAGCCACGCCGATCACGCCGAGGAACGGCGCCCCCGGGATCCGGACCCCGGGCAGCTGCGCCGACGTGGCCCAGCCGTCGGCGATGTCCCAGTGGACGACGTACGGGTCGGGGAACTCGTCGCGCAGGAAGCCGAACCCGGGGATCTGGACGGTGAAGCCGTACGTGTCGGGCACGACCTCGAGGATCTCGACCTCCAACACGTCACCCGGCTCGGCACCGGCGACGTGGATCGGCCCGGTGAGCGGGTGGACCACCGACAGGTCGATGGTGGCGACCTCGTCGACCGTGGTCAGGGGCGTGCACTGGCCGTCGAGGGCGTCGCGGGTTTCGAAGATCACTTCATCGCCCGACTGGCAGCGGACGACCGGCGGGATGTCGGGGCGCCAGCGGTTGTGCCCGGTCTCCGGTTGCTTGCTCAGCGGGCGGTTCGGATCGATGCGAATCTCATGTACCGCCATCTCTGGATGCTCCACCCGGGTGGGGAGCCTGTCAAGGAGCGGGGTCAGCGACCGGACAGGACGGTGGAGACGTTAAGGTTGCCGCCGCTGAGCACCGACAGGGTCAGCCCTCCCGGGTGCGGCCGGGCGGCGCCCTCCAGCAGCGCCGCCAGCCCGACGGCCGCGGCCGGTTCGGCGACCAGCTTGGTGCGGGAGAGGATCAGCCGCGTGGCCTCCACGATCGACTCCTCGCCGACCCGGACGACCTCGTCGACGTACCGCTGGATGTGGGCGAGGGTGTGCACGCCGCACACCGGGGCCGCCAGCCCGTCCGCGACGCTGCGGGCGGTGGGGAGACGCTCGACCCTGCCGGAGGCGAGGCTTAGGGAGACGACGTCGGCCGTGGCCGGCTCGACACCGATGACCCGGACGTCGGGCAGCAGCGTCTTGAGGACGACGGCGACGCCGGAGATGAGGCCACCACCGCCGACCGGCACCAGGACGATGTCCAGCTCGGGGCGTTCGGCCACCAGTTCGAGCGCCAGGCTGCCGTGGCCGGCGATGACGTCCGGGTCGTCGAACGGGTGGACCGGGGTCAGGCCACGCTCGTCCCGCACCGCCTCGTACGTGGCGAACAGGTCGCCGTCGGCGAGGATGACCTCGGCGCCGTACGCGCGGGTCGCCTCGATCTTGGCTGGGACCGCGGTGGCCGGCATGACCACGGTGGCCGACGTGCCCGCCTGCCGCGCCGCCCACGCCAGCGCGGCCGCGGCGTTGCCCGCCGAGGCGGTCACCACCCCGCGTGCCAGCTGCTGCGGGTCCAGGCGCAGGAGCTTGTGCAGCATGCCCCGCACCTTGAAGCTGCCGGTCTGCTGGAGCATCTCGGCCTTGAACTCCAGCCTGCCGCCCACCATTGCGGACAGCGACGCGGACGTGACGACCGGAGTGACCTTGACCTTTCCGCTGATGAGGTGCGCCGCCTGTCGGACGGCGTCGATGGTCACCAGGTCTCGCGCTGCGTGGCCGGCCATGCCTGCGAGCCTAGCCGGCCGGAACGGTCGCGGGGGACGGCTGTCGTTCCAGGTCACGACGGCCGGCGTTACCCTCATGCGCCGTGAGCACCCCGGTGATCCATGACCGTCTGCTGTTCCACTACCTGCTGGGCGACAGTCGACCACAGCCGGTGCTGCGTCCACTGTCGGACTTCCCCGACAGCGAACGGTGGCAGGCGATCCAGCGCGCGGTTCCCGGCCACTACGAGGCGCTCTACCGGGCGTGGGCGGAGCCGGTGCTGCTGCGGCCGTACCAGAACAGCGGCGTGTTCCTGACTCCGATCGACTTCCGGCGGGTACCGGGGACGATCCTGACCGACCGTCCACGCGTCAGCGTGCCGGTGGACGCGGTGGATCCCGAGTGGGCGGTGCTCACGTACGAGTGGCGGGGCGAGCGGGTGAGCCGGCGGCTGAGCCGGGAGGCGCTCGCCGACGCCGCGGCGCTGTGGGGGGTGGAGGACATCCGGCGCTGGTTCGGCCGGGACCCGCAGCGGCTGTTCTTCTACGTCCCGCAGGTCGTCACGTACCAGCCCGGCGGCGTGGTTGTCCCGGAGATCCCGGAGTCCGGTCAGGACGCCTGACCGGCGATCGCGTCGTCGACGGGCGGGACGGACCCGTACCGTCGCCGCCTACCGGTCGAGCCCGTCAGCCCAGGTCGATGACCTCGACGTGGGGTGCGAAGTGCGGCCGTTCGGCCGAATCCGCACTTCCGATCGACTCGGCTTGGACAAAGCGTACAGGTCCACTGCAGGACGATGGCCCCGCTGCTCGGCGCCTGCTGGGACGCGCCCGGTCGCCACCGTGGCCGCGCCGAAGCGCGTGCGGGACCGAGCGGGCCTCCAGGGCCAGCCGTTGCCGTCGAGCGTCCGACCGGGCATGATGGGTCCGTCACACATCGACGTATGTCCGTACGTATGCGCGGCGGCTCGTGTGCGGCGTCTGACGCCCGTCGGGGCCCGCCGCCACGGGTGCGGCGGGCCGGTTCGAGGAGGAGACAGAGTGCGACGACATCGACCCGACCGGCGGTCGCCGACCGTGCTGGCAGCCGTGGTGCTCGTCGGCGCGGCGATGGCCGCGTGTTCCGGGTCGGCTGAGCCCGAGCCGCAACCGCCCGAACGGACCATCGACCGCATAGCCATCGCCAGCGGCCCCACCTCCGGTGTCTTCCATCCCGTCGGCACCGCCATGGCGGAGATCCTCGACGGGCGGGTGGCGGGCCTCCCCGCGACCGCCCGGGCGACCACCACGCCCGCGGAGAGCGTCCGGCTGGTCGGCTCCGGCGACAGCGAGATCGCCATCGCTTCCGCGGACGTGGTCCACCAGGCGGTCCGCGGCGAGGGCGAGTTCAGCGGGCCCACCGACCTGCGGGTCCTCATGCTGCTGCACCCCGAGGTCTACCACGCGGTGACCCTGCGGGCGATCAACGAGGACCTGGAGCTCGACTGCCTCACCGACGTGCGGGGGACCCGGTTCTCCGTCGGTGCGTCCGGCAGCGCCGAGGAGACGAGCACCGGGCTCGTGTTCGACGCGCTCGGCATGAGCTTCGACGACGTCCAGGCGCAGCGGTCCGGACCGGAGGACACCGCGGCGGCGCTCCGCGAGGGGTCGGTGGACGCCGGGGCGTGGATGGTCCCAGAGGGCGACGGGACGCTGCGCGACCTGGAGGAAACCGATCCGATCCACCTCATCCACCTGTGCTCCGCGGAGCTCACCCAGGTGACGGAGGCGTACCCCTGGTACGCCCCGCATGTGATCCGCGCGGGCACGTACGACACCGTCGAGCAGGACACGCCCACCGTGGCGTTGTGGCATCTGGTCGTGGTCAGGTCCGACTTCCCGGAGGAGGTCGCGTACGAGATCACGAAGGCGCTGTACGGCGGCGTCGAGCAGATCACGGAGGTCTACGAGCTCGGCGAGCCGTACCTGGTGGCCGACACCCTCGCCCGCAGCCCGCTGCCGTTGCACCACGGCGCCGTCCGGTACGCCGAGGAGGCGGGCGTGGTGGTGCGGGACGAGCTTCGCGGCTGACCGGGACCGCGGTGACGCCCGGCGACGCGAGCAGGCCGCACCGACGCGGGCCGGCGCGGCCGGTGCTGCGACGCAGACGTCATGGCGGGTGACGGTGAGAATGCCGCTACCGGCACCGCGATCCGCAGATGCCGGCGCGGGGACGGCAGGATGGGTATGGTCCGGCGCCATGCAACGAGCCCCTTGTGTGCGTTGTCGACCGTCACGCACGTGATACATGCCTCCAGGCGGTCCTCCACATCGGTAGCTGCTCGCCTATGCTGTGGCGGGCGCAGTGGCGCCGGGGCCGCCGCGGGCACTCGGACGTCACCGCGTCACACCAACGTCCGAACCTTTGAAGGGACAAACATCGTGGTGCAAGCGCAGCCTTCGGAGGTTGTTCCGAGTCAACCTTCTTCCGGCGGGGCGGCCCGGTACGCCATGCCCGCCGCCGGCGCCGTCGCCGCCATCCTCGTCATCATCGGCAGTGTCATGCCCTGGGCCAGCGTCACGACCCCGTTCGGAACGGTGTCCGCAGCCGGGACCGAGGGTGACGGCAAGCTGACCCTGATCGCCGGGCTGTTGCTGCTGGGCGGCGCCGTCGCGAGCGCGGTGGTGCGGCAGCGGTGGCTGCGGATCGCCCAGCTGGTCGTGGCGGCCCTGACGACGATCCTCGCCGTGTACGAGCTCATCGACATCTCGGGATCTGCGGCCGACCTGGACGCTGGGTTCGCCGAGGCGTCGGTCGGTGCCGGGGTGTACGTGGTGCTCGTGGGAGCCATCGCGGCGACCGTCGTTGCGCTGTTGCAGATGAGGCGCTCGCAGAGCTGACACACACCGCTCGTAGAGCTGACACACACGCGGTGGCCCGGGAGGGCCCGTCCGTTCCGGACCACGCCCTCCCGGGCCCTCGAGTCCTCCGGCGCGCCGCCGTGGCCGCATGGCGCCATGTGGACGGGACGTCGCCGGGTCCGGCTGCTCGACCGTGATCGGACATGGTGCGGTCCCCACCGGTCGTACGGACCGCCTCCCGTACGCTGCCGGGTGACCGATGACGGCTCCGCCCGACCGCTCGTGCGGCCGTCGTTCCCGCCGACGAGTGCGCGGGGCCGGGGACGCGCCTGGTACCGGGTCGACTGCCGTGTGCACTCGGAGCTATCGCACGGCGGGAAGCTGACGGTGGAGCAGCTGGCGACCGGCGCCCGCGCCGCCGGGCCGGACGCCATCGCCACCACCGAGCACAACACCGTCAGCGGGCACGGCCTGCGGGGTGAGCACGCCGGCGACGACCTGCTCGTCATCCTCGGCCAGGGGGTCGTCACCGAGACCGGGCACTGGCTGGCGTTGGGACTCGTGCCGGGCCGGCTGGTCGACTGGCGGTACCGCGTACGGGACGGTCTGGTCGACGACGAGATCCGAGGATCCACGAGGTCGGCGGGCTGTGCGTGGCCGCGCACCCGCACGCGCCGTACGTCGCGGGCGCGTCGCGGCCCTCGTGCTACTCCAGGGCGGGCCGCGCCAGTGCGGGTGGCTCCCGGCCGGACAACAGCCAGCCGGCCGCGGCGGCCAGAGCCGGTACCCCGAGTATGACGGTGGTGAGGTGGGCGACGGGCACCTGCGTGAGGTCACCACCGGGGTTGGCGGGTCCCGCCACCAGGTACGCGCACCCGGCGCCCAGCAGCGCGCCGGCGAGAGCCAGGCTGCCCGCGACGGTGGCCGTGACGGCGCGCTGCATCCTCACGCCGGCGCCGGTCGCCACCAGCACCCGCAGGTCCCGGCCGGCCTCGCTGCGGAGAATCGCGACCGTCATGGCGAGGATGCCCAGTGCGAGAACCGTGGCGGCGCCGGTCAGCGCCCAGGCTGTCACGGTGAGATCAGGTCGGTCGCGCCGGACCTCGACGGTCAGGCCGGCGCCGGCGGCGAGGTTCCGGATAGCGGCCAGCTGCCCCTTGGAGACCGGTGCGGCGGTCTCGACGAGCCATCCGGCCGGCCGTGCCGTCCAACCTCGCCGGTCCAGCGCCTCCTTGGTGATCAGCGTCCGCGGCAGCGAGGCGTAAGGTGGGACGTCCAGCCGGGCGGTCGACGGATGAGACTCCGGATGGTCCGGGCCTGCCGGGGTGAGAAGCGTGATCCGCCCCGAGTGGACGGTGAGGACGTCGGCCCCGCCTCGTCTCGCGGTGCCCTCGGCTCCGTAGTGGGCAAGCAACGCCGGCGTGGCGACGTACAGCGGTTCACTGCGAGGGCGGTCGTCGTCGGCGGCACGCCAGGCCGCCCTGACCGGCGGCAGCCGGTCGCCGTCCTCGGCAGGGTCGGCGGTCGCGCCCGCGTCCGGTGTCACCGCGACCTCGAGGGGCACCACGGCGGCCCCGCCGAGCGCCGCCGCGAGCCGGTCGACGGCTGCCGTTGCCGCGGCGAACCGGTCGGGTGCGAGGTCGGGCACCAGGTCGGGAGCTCCCTCGAGCCACACCATCACGTGACGTTCGGAGAGGTTGTCCTCGTCGGCAGCGGCGGCCGCGGCGGTCACGACGAAGAAGACCGCGGCTGCCAGGCCGAGCGTGACCGCGGCGAGCGCGGAGGCGGAACGGGACCGGTAGCGGCCGAGGTCGCGCAGTGCCAGCCGCACGGCCAGCGGCGCCCGGTTACCGGCTGCCGCCAGCAACCGGATCGCCAGCGGGCTGACGAGCAGCACCCCGATGATCGTCGCCAGCACGCCGGACAGCAGGGCGAACTCCCAGTACGGAGGGGTGTGCAGTGCAGCCGGGTCGGTGCGCGGCCGGGCGTGGTCGGCGTACCGCAGCAACGCGATGCCGAGCCCGAGCAGGACCACGGCGGCCAGGCCGGAACGCCGCACCGGTCGTGGTCGCGGTGGGCGGCCGGACAGCGCGTCCATCACCGGCATCCGGGACAGCGCGCGGGCCGGCCACCAGGCCGCTCCGGTGGCCGTCACGTTGGCCATGGCCAGGCACGCGACAACCGCCCACCAGGGCAGGTCGAGAGGATCGATCCGGTGCCCGGCCACCGTCTCCAGTCGCGGCGCCAGCAGCAGCCAGCCCACGAGGGCAGCGCCGGTCCCGACCGCGCTGGCCACCGCGCCGACCAGCGCGCCGTGTGCGATGGTGACCATCCTCAGGTGCCGCCTCGTCGCGCCGGTCGCGGCGAGCATGCCCAGGTGGCGACGCCGGCGGGCGGCGGTGACCGCGAAGCTCGCGCCGGCGATGAGGGAGACGAGCACGAGCCCGATGGCGGTCACGAGCAGCAGGCCGATGGTGACGTTGAGCGGCTCGTTCGGAGGTACCGAGAACCCGCTGCCGGCACGGAGGAGGCCGCTCACCCTCACGACGTCCGCGACGTCGGCGTCAACGAGCGCGATGACGCTGTCCAGCGCCCCGGCACCCGCCGGCTCGGGTGTCCATGGTGGAAGCAGGGCGAACTCGTCGTCGAGCAGGTGCGGGTTCTCCACCACCCCGACCACGGTCAGGGACGACCCGTCGTCGAGCGTGAGGACGTCACCGGTCGCCAGGCCGACGGTGCTGGCGACGCCGTCGGTCACCGCAATCTCGTGCGACCTCACCGGGTAGCGGCCGTCGCGCAGGGCGAGCATGGTGGCGCCGAACGCCCCGCGGGGATCCTGGTAGCGCAGTTCGAGCTGCGCCGCCGTCCCCGGCACGCGCGCGTACCGCTGGCCGATCACCTCCACCGTGCCGAAGTGTCGTTCGAGGACGGCAAGGTCGGCCGCCACCGGTGCGGGGTCGGAGGCGTCCAGGACGATCCGCGCACTGGCGTCGCCGAAGGTCGCCTCGTTGGGTACCGCGATGCCGTGGACCACCGCGACGCTCGTCACCGCGGCCAGGACGGCTACCGCCAGCAGGCTCAGCACCAGGAGCTGCTGGCGCCACTCCCGCCGGAACATTCGCCACGCCCATCGCAGGATCGCCCGACGGGCGGCGAGCGCTCTCGTGAACGGCAACGTGGTCATCCCGCCGATCCGGTGGTGAGCAGAGACTCGGGGCCGGCCGGGGGTGTCGTCTGGTCGACGATCCGCCCGTCCCGCAGGAACACCACCCGATGGGCCCACGAGGCCAGGTGCGCGTCGTGCGTGACCAGCACGACCCCGACCCCGCGTTCGCACGCCGCACGCAGCAGGCGCATCACCGTCTCGCCGGCCACCGAGTCGAGCGCACCGGTGGGCTCGTCGGCCAGCAGCAGCCGGCGGTCGCCGACGAGGGCGCGCGCGATCGCCACCCGCTGACGTTCGCCGCCGGAGAGGTCGTCGGGGAAATGTGCCGCACGGTCGGCAAGGCCGAGCTCGCCCAGAAGCTCCCGCGCGGCGGCGTGGGCGGCCCGGCGGCCGACCCCGTCCAGCTCCAGGGGAGCGCGACGTTCTCGGTCGCGGTGAGGCCGGGGAGGAGGTTGAAGTCCTGGAAGACGAAGCCGATGAACCGTCGTCGCAGTGCTGCCTTCTCGTCCCGGGACATCCCGGCCAGCGGCCGCCCCGCCACCCGTACCTCGCCGTCGGTGGGGGTCTGGAGGGTGCCCGCGATGGCCAGCAGCGTGCTCTTGCCCGACCCGCTCGGCCCCATCACGGCCACCATCTCCCCGCTGCGGACCGTCAGATCGGCGTCGACCAGCGCCCGTACCTGAACCGGAGGCGCGCCGTATACCTTGGACACCCGTCGCATCTCCAGCACCGCGGTCACCGTCGGGCCACCCTTCGCGCTACCCGCCGGCCCGCGGTGGTGACCTCCCGGTCGGTTGTCGGGCGGGGAGCCCCGTTGCGGAGGCGGGATGCTGCGGTGTCCAGCCACCGCAGCATGCCTTCGAGGCGGAACACCTCGGCGTCCACGACCAGGGCCAGCTCGACGTCGTGTTCCGGCGCCTGCGCCTTGAGGTTGGTGTACTGCTGCATGGTCTCCACGAGCCACCGGCGGTGGGCCTGGATGACGTCCTGGACATGGGCCCCGGGCACCCGCGAGGCCACCATCACCTTGATCACCAGCTCGTCCCGGGGTGGCGAGACGGCCGGTGGGGGCGTGCGGAGCCACTCATCGAGCTCCCGCCTGCCGGCGGGGGTGAGGTGGTAGCGGCGCTGCTGGGCCGGCGGCGTGCTGCTGTCCGGCTCGACCAGACCGTCGCGCTCGAGCCGCTGCAGGGTGGTGTAGACCTGCCCGACGTTGAGGGGCCACAGTTCACCCGTCCGTTGCTCGAACTCCTGGCGCAGCTGCAGCCCGTACTTCGGTCCCTCGCTCAGCAGCGCCAGCAGTGCGTGTCGCACGCTCATGCGTCGCCCTCATGCCAGATCATACCGAGTATTATACTCAGTATATCACCGACCGGTGAGGGTCGATGCGCCGCGGACCGGTCGTTCGTTGCGGGGACCGCTTCCCCGACGCCGGCTCGTCGAGAGCCCGCGGTTGTCGAGATCGGCGGGCCTCCGGTGAGGGCCGCCCCGTCGACGGAGGCAGGCGTATGTCGCTGGTCGGCGCCCGCGAGGCGGAGGGTGTGGGATTCGAACCCACGAGGACGCGCAAGCGCCCTAGCGGTTTTCAAGACCGCCGCCATCGGCCACTAGGCGAACCCTCCCCGAGTGCGCGGCGGGCCGGCGGTCCGGCCGCCGTACGGACGCTGGCGCGGACGGTCGGCGACCCGTCGTGCGCCGCGGACCGCGGGGCGGCACCGCGACCACCGCGTCACCCCGGTCAAGTCTGCCAGACCCGGCCGTTCCGCCGGACGGGCGTGGGTCCCACCTGGCAGGATGCGGCCATGAACTGGAGTCTCGAGGTGGTTGTCGTACCCGTGTCCGACGTCGACCGGGCCAAGGCCTTCTACGCCGACCAGGTGGGCTTCCACGTGGACCACGACACCCGCGTCGGCGGCGACGGGCGGATCGTCCAGCTGACCCCGCCCGGGTCCGGCTGCTCGATCGTGATCGGGCACGGCGTGGTCCCGGAGATGCCACCGGGCTCCCTCAAGGGCCTGCAGCTCGTCGTGCCGGACCTCGAGGCCGCCCGCGCCGAGCTGGTGTCCCACGGGGTCAACGTCAGCGAGATCCAGATCCTCGGCGAGAACTCGCGGCCGGTGCCGCACCCGCTGGACAACGTCGGGTTCGTGTTCTTCAGCGACCCCGACGGCAACGCCTGGGCGGTCCAGCAGATCAGCTCGCGGGCGTGACCGGCGGTGACCGGCCCGGGGTGTGGGTGGGCTGACCGGACCGGGCGGGGCGCGGCACACTGAGCGGCATGTACGCCGTGACGATCACCCGGCCCGGCGGCCCGGAGGTGCTCGCCTGGTCGCAGGTTCCCGACCCGGTCGCCGGTCCCGGCGAGGTGCTGATCGACATCCACGCCAGCGCGGTCAACCGCGCGGACCTGCTGCAGCGCGCCGGCCACTACCCGCCCCCACCGGGCGCCCCGCCGTACCCCGGGCTGGAGTGCGCCGGCGTCGTCGCCGCGGTCGGCGAGGGCGTGACCGGCCTCGCCGTCGGCGACGAGGTGACGGCGCTGCTGGCCGGTGGCGGGTACGCCGAGCGGGTCGCCGTACCGGCGGAGCTGGTGCTGCCCGTCCCGCGCGGGGTCCCGCTGGTCGACGCGGCCTCGCTACCGGAGGTGGCGTGCACCGTGTGGTCCAACGTCTCCGACCGGGCGGGGCTGCGCGCCGGGGAGACGCTGCTGGTGCACGGAGGCGGGTCGGGGATCGGCACGTTCGCGATCCAGTACGCCAAGGCGATGGGGGCCCGGGTGATCGCCACCGCCCGGGCCGTCAAGCACGCGGCGCTCACCGAGCTGGGCGCCGATCTGGTGATCGACTACGAGCGGGAGGACTTCGTCGCCGCCACCCGGGAGGCCACCGGGGGCCGGGGCGCCGACGTGATCCTCGACATCATGGGCGCCGCCTACCTGTCCCGGAACATCGACGCCCTCGCTCCCGACGGCCGGCTCACGATCATCGGACTGCAGGGCGGCCGGCGGGCCGAGATCGACCTCGCCAAGCTCATGGCCGTCCGCGGTGTGGTCGGCGGCGCCACCCTGCGCGCCCGCCCGCTGGCCGACAAGGCGCGGATCGTCCGTGCCGTCCACCAGCAGGTCTGGCCGCTCGTGGCCGCGGGGACGATCAAGCCGGTGATCGACCGGCGGCTGCCGATGACGGAGGCGGCCGAGGCGCACCGGCTGGTCGAGGCCAGCGAGCACCTGGGCAAGGTCCTGCTCCTCGTACCCCGTGCGTGACCCCGCCGCCGGGTCAGGGACGGGCTCTAGCGCCGGGGACCAGGGACCGGCTGCGCCGCCGGGGATCACCAGGCTGGTCGCGCCGGTGACAAGGGACGGGCCTCCGCCGCCGGATCGGCGACGGGCCGCGCCGCCGGGTCACGGGCGGGTGCGGGACAGCAGGCGCCGCGGTCCGGGACCCTCGGCGGCGAGGCGGTCGCCGGGGTTGGACAGCCGGCAGGTCTTCAGCGACAGGCAGCCGCAGCCGATGCAGCTGGTGAGGTCATCGCGCAGCCGCTGCAGCAGCGCGATCTGCTCGTCGAGCCGGCTGCGCCAGCGGCGGGACAGCCGCTCCCAGTCGGCCTTGGTCGGGGTACGCCCGTCGGGCAGTGACCGCAGGGCCTCGCGGATCTCGTCCAGGGACAGCCCCACCTGCGCGGCGATCCGGATGAACGCCACCCGCCGCAGCGTCGCCTGCTCGTACCGGCGCTGGTTGCCGCTGGTGCGGTGCGACTGGATGAGACCCAGCCGCTCGTAGTACCGCAGGGCCGACGGTGCGACACCGCTGCGGGCCGACAGTTCCCCGATCGTCAACATCGACGCTCCCCGACCACTTGACGTGAACCGAACTTCAGGTTGCAGGGTAGCGTCATGACCGTAGCGACCGCCGACGTGGCGCCGGGACGTTCCGACGCCGCGGCACGTCTCACACCGCTGCTGCGCCGCTTGACCGGCGACGAGAAGCACGAGGCGAGCGGATACTCCACACTAGACGTCATCTGGGTGATGTACGACCGGGTACTGCGGATCGACCCGGCCGACCCGGACGCCCCTGACCGCGACCGCTTCCTGGTCTCCAAGGGACACGGCCCGCACGCGTACTACGCCGTGCTCGCCGCGAAGGGGTTCTTCCCCGTGCACTGGCTGGACGACCTGGCCGGGCCGGACAGCCGGCTCGGGCACCACCCGGACCGCACCCTCATCCCCGGCGTGGAGATCTCCTCCGGCTCACTCGGCCACGGGTTGTGCCTCGGCGTGGGCACGGCCCTGGGCCTGCGGGCGCGAGGGCTCACCCGTCCGCGGGTCTACGTGCTGCTCGGCGACGGTGAGCTGGACGAAGGGTCCAACCACGAGGCGATCGCGTACGCCGGGGCCACCGGCCTGGACAACCTGACCGCGATCGTGGTCGACAACAAGTCGGCCACCCACGGGTGGCCCGGCGGGATCGGTAAGAGGTTCATCGCCCACGGCTGGACAGCCGCCACAGTGGACGCGCGGGACCACGACGCGGTGGAGGCGGCGGTCCGGTGGCGGTTCGAGGGCCGTCCGCACGTGGTCGTCGCCGAGGTGGACGGCGATGCGTGACCGGTTCGTCCGCGCCGCGACGGCGCTGCTGGACGAGGACCCGAGGGTGGCGCTCGTGCTCGCCGACATCTCGGCCGGGCTGTTCACCGCCGCGGCGGACCGTCACCCGGACCGGGTGGTCAACGTCGGCATCCGCGAACAGCTCATGATCGGCGTGGCGGGCGGGATGGCGCTGACCGGGCTGCGACCGATCGTGCACTCGTACGCGCCGTTCACCGTCGACCGGGTGTACGAGCAGCTCAAGCTGGACCTCGGCCACCAGGGCGTGGGCGCGGTCGTGGTGAGCGTGGGCGCCTCGTACGACGGGTCCGCCTACGGCTACACCCACTTCTCGCCCGGCGACGTGGCGCTGGTCGACACGCTCGACGGCTGGACGGTCCACGTGCCCGGGCACCCGGACGAGGTCGAGCCGCTGCTGCGGGCCGCGGCCGCCCGCGACGACCGCACCTACCTGCGATTGTCCACCCAGACCCACGGCCTCGGCCGCCTGGCCGGCGACGGCCTGCACGTGGTGCACCGCGGCGGCCCGGCCGCACCCGTGGTCGTGGCGGTGGGACCGGTGCTGGGCCCGCTGCTGCGCGCGATCGGTGGCCTGGACGTCACCGTGGCCTACACGCACACCCCGCGGCCGTTCGACACCACCGGGCTGCGGGCCCTCGTCGGCGACCCCGCCGAGGTGGTGCTCGTCGAGCCGTACCTGTCGGGCACCTCGGCGCCTACCGTCGCCGCGGCCCTGTCCGACCTGCCGCACCGCCTGCTCAGCCTGGGGGTGGGCCGGACCGACCTGCGCCGCTACGGCACCCCGGCGCACCACAGCCACTGGCACGGCCTGGACGCGGCCGGGCTGCGCCGCTCGCTGGACATCTTCGTGAGCCGGCGGGACCCGGTCCGGGCCTGACCGGCGGCCAAGGCCGGTGCGCGGTGGGTGTCAGCGGAGGCGGCGCACCCGCTCCCGCCCGAGGATCCACAGCGCCTCCACCCCGTCCTTCCAGGTGATCTTCTTGCCCTGCTCGCGGCTGCGGGCCCGGTAGCTGATCGGCACCTCGTACGGCTTGATGCCCCGCCGCAGCAGCTTCGCGGTGATCTCCGCCTCGATGCCGAACCCGCGCGAGCGGATGTCCAGCGAGCGGAACAGGCTGACCGGCATGAGCTTGAAACAGGTCTCCAGGTCCCCGAGGTAGGAGTTGTAGAGGATGTTGGCGGCGGTGGTGATGGCCTTGTTACCGACCACGTACCAGAACGAGTACGCGGTGTGCGATCCGAAGACCCGGTTGCCGTAGACCACCTTCGCCCGGCCGTCGAGAACCGGGGCCAGCAGCTTGGGGAGATCCTGCGGGTCGTACTCCAGATCCGCGTCGAGCATGACGAGGTAGTCGCCGTCGGCGTGCTGCGCACCGGTGCGGATGGCCGCGCCCTTGCCGTAGTTGCGCGGGTGGGTGAACACCCGCAGCCGGGGATCGTCGAATCTGGCCAGCACGTCGGCGGTGCCGTCGCGGCTGCCGTCGTCCACCACGATCAGGTCGATGTCGCAGGGATAGTCCACCGCCAAGGTCTGCTTGATCGCCTCGGCGACGTGGTTCTCCTCGTTGTAGACCGGCATCAGGATGGACAGCCTCACGGTTCCCCCTTTCGCGCTCCCCGGTACGGCGGCCGAGCGGAAGCGCACGTCAGGCACAGCGTAACCGGCCGTCGGTCGCACGACGCCCGAAAGCCGGCAGGCGTGCCACCGGCCGGCGGCGGCGCCGCGCCGGGCCGGGCCGCGCCCGGTCCCGCGTCATCCGGCCTGATCGCGAGGTCTTTCCCTGGATGTCCGGATCCGGTTACCCTTCGGTAACCGGCCGCCGGGCCGGCGGCCGCCCCCGCCGTCGCAGGAGGACCGATGGACACACCCGCCCACGGCGCGCGGCGCCCCTACCCGGCCACCGCGTGCCGCCGCCCGCACCCCGGTCACGACCACCGCCGCCACCCCGACCGCCACCGCCGTCCGGCCGGCGGTCGCCTCGCCGTGATCACCGTCCTCACCGGCCTGCTCGCGGCGCTGGCACCGGGCGCCCCGGCCGGCGCCGCCCCGGTCACCGCCACGGACCGGCCACCGATCGCGCCGCTGCCGGAGCACCTGGAGCAGATCCGGGCCGCCGAGGCGGTCGAGCTGTACGGCAGCCCGGAGATCCGCCCGCTCGAGCAGCGCCTCACCTCGCTGGTCACCATGGGGGACAGCGAGATCTCCGGCGAGGGCGTCGGCAACTACGAACCGGGCACCCACGGGTCGGACAACTGGTGCGACCGGTCGCTGGACCAGGCCCTGTTCCGCACCGGCATCCCCGCCGACGAGCGGTACAACCTGGCCTGCTCCGGGGCCGAGGCCCGGCACCTGGTGTACGGGTCCGGCGCCCACCAGTACGACGAGCTCAACCAGGGCGACTACCTGGCGATCAAGGCCCGCAACACTCGCATCAAGCTGCTGTGGGTCGTGGTCGGCGCCAACGGGGCGGGCACCATCGAGTTCGGTCCCGTCGCCACCGACTGCACGATCCGGCGGGTCTTCTTCCTCGGCCCGTGCTACCCGACCTACTCCAACCAGTGGGCGGTGCGGGTGGACGGCAGCCGGCAGCAGGTCGAGCAGGCGCTGGCGAGCATCCGCCAGACCATGACCGACGCCGGGTACGCCGAGGAGGACTACGAGCTGGTGCTCATGTCGTACCCGAGCCCGTTCAGCCCGGACGTGGAGGACAACCCGGACTTCCCCGGCTGGTACTCCGGCGGGTGCCTCGTGTACCTGCACGACGCCGCGTTCGCCCGCAACAAGGCGGTGCCGATGTTCGAGACCGCCCTGCGGCGGGCGGCCCTCGCCTCCGGGGTCCGCTACCTGGACGCCAGCCGGCTGTTCCACGGCCACGAGGTGTGCACGGACAACACCTGGGCGCGTGGCCTGTTCATCGAGCTGGGGGTGTGGGACGAGAACGCCGTCCGGCAGTCCTTCCACCCCAACTACCGGGGCCACGGCGCGTTCGCCCAGTGCATGACCGCGTTCTGGAACTCCGGCCTGTCGACGGCGACGTGCGTGGACCCGGCCAGCACCGGCTCGGCCGTGCTCATCCCCGGGCTGCTGGAGTTCCGGCAGCTGCGCAACCTCGGCACCGGCGGCTGCGTCGACGGCAAGGGGTACAACTCGCGCAACGGCACCGTCCAGCAGTCGTACCCCTGCCACGGCGGCCGCAACCAGGGGTTCTGGTACGACCCGGAGCGCCGCACCCTGCACTCGGAGCTGTCGCACGACCGGTGCCTGGACGTCAAGGGCGGGGTGGTGGCGGCCGGCAGGACGGTGCAGATCTACGACTGCCACGGCGGTCCCAACCAGCAGTGGACGTTCGCCGGTGACCGCGTCAAGCCGTACGGCCGCGACGATCTCTGCCTCGGGTTCAACAACCCGCTGCTCACCCGGCCCTCGCTGCACCTGTTCGACTGCGGGTCGAGCGCCCGGCAGCGGTGGGTGTTCGAGGAGCGGAACGTCGCCGACCCGGTCGGGTACCACTTCGACGACTTCATCGGGTCACGGGTCTACTGACGTCGTCGGGTCGCGGGTGTCCTGACCGGTCCGGGTGTGCCGGCCGGCCGGGGCGGTGAGCGGGAGGTCTCCCGACCTCCCGCTCACCGCCCCGGCGCCACGCGGAGCGGGACGTCGCGGACGGTCACGCGTACCGTGAGCAGGCCGGCGGTGACCGCCGCCAGGCCGAGACCGGCCGCCAGCGGCACCGCCGCCCCTGGCCCGGCGCCGAGCAGCCCCGCCAGCTCGTCGACCGTGGCGATCAACGCCTCCACCGCGGCCAGGGGCAGCAGCGCCAGAGGCGCCAGCAGCGTGCCGCGCCACCCGCCGAACCGGTAGTAGACGGACCCGAGGAGCCAGCCGGTGACCAGGTAGGCGAGGAACGCCAGCACGTACTCGACCACCACCAGGTGCACCTGGCTGGCGGAGTCGAACAGGTGCGAGTTGATCAGCTGAGCTTCCCCGGCGCCGATGGCCGCGGACAGCACCCGCTCCACCACCAGCCCGGCGGCGAGGTACACGGCGGCGGAAACGGCCAGGCCACCGCCGGCGAGCGTGGCCGCGACCGTGAACCTGCGGCGGGTGACGCCGTGGGCGACGTACGTCGGCAGGTACAGCGGCGTGACCGTCACGCCGAGCACGAACAGCATCCAGCGGATCGATGTCCCCCCGAGCTCCCAGGCGCTGACCTCCCAGACGCTCCCGTCGTAGGTGAACGTCCGTACCACGAGGGTGATCGCGGCGGCGCCCACCGGCAGCAGCAGAGCCACCAGGCCGAGCCACCACTGGCCGCGCAGCATGGTCCGCGCCACCGTCAAGAGCGGGACCGGGAGCCGGGGCGCGGCGCACTGGGGGGGCTTTACACAGCTCTGGATGCCGCTTCTCGTCCTCTGGTGGGGGTAATTGCCTGTGATATGCCTTTTGTCAATCCATTATTGCTGCAGGCACAGAAAAACATGCTGGTCGATTCGGCCTATGATGCGGTGATCCCCAGGACAGATCACGGGCTGGAACCTTTTCATGCGGTATACCGCAAGGCTTCGTGCCTGGAATATTCCAGGCAGGCCCTGCAGGAGGGCAAATGGCGTGTGGATGCGTGGTTTGAACGTGCCAGTGTGCGCATCCTGCTGCCGGAGGAAATCCA
>VSBZ01000128.1:0-10996 GCA_047459215.1 Micromonosporaceae bacterium
GTTCCCCCCCCCGCCGGTCCCCGCCCCGGGGAGGCCCGCCCCGAAAATCCGTGGCGGTCAGGGAGTGCCCTGCCACTAGACTCTGCCCCCGTGGTGCGCTGCAGAGGCTGACCCGCCCGCACCGACCGGTAGCGACCCGCCCGGCCGGTGCCTCCGCCTGTCCTTGTCAGCCTCCGATCCACGAATGGGCACCCGACATGATCACAGCCACGGGCCTCGAGCTCCGCGCCGGTAGCCGCATCCTGTTCACCGCCGAGGAGCTCCGCGTCCAGCCCGGCGACCGGATCGGCCTGGTGGGCCGCAACGGCGCGGGCAAGACCTCGCTGCTGAAGGTTCTCGCCGGGGAGGCGGCGCCGTACGCCGGCACGGTGACCCGGCAGGGAGAGGTCGGCTACCTGCCACAGGACCCGCGCACCGGGGACCTGTCGGTGTCCGCGCTGGACCGGGTGCTGTCCGCGCGCGGCCTCGACACCGTCCTGGCCGAGATGCAGCGCGTGCAGTCCGAGCTGGCCGCCGACGGTGCCGCCGGCCGCCTGCTGCGCCGCTACGCGCAGCTCGAGGAGCGGTTCACCGCGCTGGGAGGCTACGCCGCCGAGGCCGAGGCCGCCCGTACCTGCGCCCACCTCGGGCTACCCGAGCGGGTGCTGTCCCAGCCGCTGGGCACGCTCTCCGGTGGGCAGCGCCGCCGGGTGGAGCTGGCCCGGCTGCTGTTCCGGGACGCGGGCGCCACCGGCACGCTGCTGCTCGACGAGCCCACCAACCACCTGGACGCCGACTCGATCGCGTGGCTGCGCACCTTCCTCGCCGGCCACACCGGCGGGCTGGTGGTGGTCAGCCACGACGCCGGGCTGCTGGAGGCCGTGGTCAACCGGGTCTGGCACCTCGACGCCGCCAGAGGCGTGGTGGACACGTACCACCTGGGCTGGCGGGCGTACCTGGAGCAGCGGGAGACCGACGAGCGCCGGCGCCGCCGGGAGCGGGTCAACGCCGAGCGCAAGGCGACCGCGTTGCGGGCGCAGGCGGACCGGATGCGGGCGAAGGCCACCAAGGCGGTGGCGGCGAAGAACATGTACCGGCGCGCGGAGCGGCTGATGGCGGCGCTGGAGCCCGAGCGGCCGACCGAGCGGGTCGCGAAGGTCCGCTTCCCGGAGCCCGCGCCGTGCGGGCGTACGCCGCTGACCGCCACCGGCCTGTCCAAGTGGTACGGGTCGCTGGAGGTGTTCAGCGGCGTGGACGTGGCCGTCGACCGCGGCAGCCGGGTGGCGGTCCTGGGACTCAACGGCGCCGGCAAGACGACCCTGCTGCGGATCCTCGCCGGGGACCTGGAGCCGGACGCCGGGCGGGTACGGCACGGGCACGGCCTGCGGCTGGGGTACTACGCGCAGGAGCACGAGACCCTGGACGTGACCCGCACGGTGCTCGATCACCTGCGCCAGGCCGCCCCGGACCGCTCCGACGGGGAGCTGCGGCGGCTGCTGGGGGCGTTCCTGTTCTCGGGCGACGACGTCGACAAGCCGGCCGGGGTGCTCTCCGGTGGGGAGAAGACCCGGCTGGCGCTGGCGGTGCTGGTGTGCTCGGGGGCCAACGTGCTGCTGCTCGACGAGCCCACCAACAACCTCGACCCGGCCAGCCGCGAGCAGGTGCTCGACGCCATCGCCCGGTTCCCGGGGGCGATCGTGCTGGTCAGCCACGACCCGGGGGCGGTGCAGGCGCTCAAGCCGGACCGGGCGATCCTGCTGCCCGACGGGACCGAGGACGCCTGGAGCGACGACCTGTTGGAGCTGGTCGAGCTGTCGTGAGCCGGGGTGTCCCGGGCGGCGCGCCGCCCGGGACACCCCGGCTCCGGGCGGGGCGCCCGACCCGGGCGGGTGGCGGCGCGGCCCGGGTGGGCGCGGGCGTCGCTGCGGCGGGCTGGGAGCGTGGCGCGGACGGGTGGGTGCACGGCCGGGCGGGCCGGATCACGGCTCAGGCGGGCCGGATCCGCCCGGATTGAGGTGGCCCGGGGGTACCGGCGGTGGTTTGCCCGGGTCAGGACTGCTATCGGGTAGTTGACTTTTGTGTGCGTGTCGGTTGGCGGAACAATGGCGGCTGGCGCATGATCGTTGGTGGTGGTCCAATGGACGTAACCACGTCGACACCGTCCGGACCACGTGACCTGACCGACTCTGGTACGTGAGGATTCGATCATGACTGGCACCGGCACCACGACGAGCTCCGAGAAGGGGCGCCGGATCGTCGGGGCGGAGCGCGAGACGCTCGCCAAGGACCTCGTCCGCCGTTACACCAACGGTGAGAGCATCCGGGCGCTCGCCGCCTCCACCGGGCGCTCCTACGGCTTCGTGCACCGCGTGTTGACCGAGTCCGGGGTACAGCTGCGCCAGCGGGGTGGCGCCCGCCGCCGCAAGCAGGCGTGACCGGCGCCGGCACGGGCGCACGCCCGGACCCGGGACGGCCCTGCCCGCCGCCGCACCCACCCCGGTCGCCCCGGGCGGATGGTAGGCGGCGGGGCCGGCCGTGACCGGGCAGGCCACGCCGCCGCGGCACCCCGGTGCGCCGCCGCCGCACGGCGGCGGCGCGGTCGACAGCGGCACCGGTGGGTCGTCGGGCAGCGGGCCCGGCGGCTCGTCCGGCGGCGGGGCCGGCGTGCGGTTCGAGCGGGACGGACCGGTCGCCACGGTCACCCTGTGCCGGCCGGAGGTTCACAACGCGCAGACGCCCCGGACGTGGGAGGCGCTGCGCGCCTTCGGCGCCGAGCTTCCCGGCGACGTCCGAGTGGTGGTGGTCCGCGGCGAGGGTCCGTCGTTCTCGTCCGGCCTGGACCGGACCGTCCTCCAGGGCGGCGAGGAGTCGGTGGCCGCCCTGGCGCGCCTCGACCCCGCCGACGCGGCCGCGCGCATCGCCCGCTACCAGGAGGCGTTCGCCTGGCTGCGGCATCCCCGGCTGGTCACGGTGGCGGCCGTACAGGGCCACGCGATCGGCGCCGGGCTGCAGCTCGCGCTCGCCTGCGACCTGCGCGTGCTCGCCGACGACGCCCAGCTCGCGATGGCGGAGGTGACGCTGGGGCTGGTGCCGGACCTGGGCGGCACCAAACGACTCGTCGAGCTGGTCGGTTACGCCCGAGCACTGGAGATGTGCGTCACAGGCCGGCGCGTGGACGCGGCCGAGGCGATGCGGACGGGTCTGGCCAACCTGGTCGTGCCGCGCGCCGAACTGGACGCGGCCGTGTCCGACCTGGTCGCCGCGGTGCTGTCGGCCGCGCCCGGTGCCGTCGCAGAGATCAAGGCTCTCCTGTCCGGTGTCGGTAGCCGCTCGTACGCTGAACAGGAACGGGCGGAGCGGGAGGCACAGGTCCGCCGCATCCGCGAGATTGCCGGATACGGGGAGTGACCGCGTGGCCCATCCGATGGGCGGCGGCGATCCGGGCGGCGGATGGGAGACGCTGCGCGCGATCCGCCGCGAGAAGGAGGTGTCGGCGCACCGGCTGCGCCGGGACACGGCGCGCCGGGTGGTCGCGTTCGCCGCGCCGTTCCGCGCCGACATCGCCGTCTTCCTGCTCACCGTCGTCGTGGCCGCCGCGATCGGGGTCGCCACGCCGGTGCTCGCCGGCCGGGCGGTCGACACCATCGCCGACGTCGACCGCGGCCCCGCGCGCGGCGGCACCGTCGTCATGCTGGCGGCGCTCATCGCGGGGCTCGCGGTGACCGACGCGGTGCTGCAACTGGTCCAGCGCTGGTACTCCGCCCGCATCGGCGAGGGCGCGATCCTGCGGCTGCGGACCCAGGTCTTCGACCACGTGCAGCGGATGCCGCTGCAGTTCTTCACCCGCACCCAGACCGGGGCGCTGGTCAGCCGGCTCAACGGCGACGTGATCGGGGCGCAGCGGGCGTTCACCAGCACCCTGGCCGGCGTGGTCAGCAACATCATCCAGCTGGCGTTGACGGCCGCGGTGATGTTCACGCTGTCCTGGCAGATCACGGCCCTGTCGCTGGTGCTGCTGCCGGTCTTCGTGCTGCCGGCGCGCCGGGTCGGCCGCCGGCTGGCCGACATCACCCGCGAGGCGTACCAGCTCGACGCCGCCATGAGCGCCACCATGACCGAACGGTTCGGTGTGGCCGGCGCCCTGCTGGTCAAGCTGTTCGGGCGGCCGGAGGCGGAGGCGGCGCGGTTCGCCGAGCGCGCCACCCGGGTCCGCGACATCGGGGTCCGCCAGGCCATGTACGCCCGCACCTTCTTCGTGGCGTTGCTGCTGGTGGCCTCGCTCGCGCAGGCTTTGACCTACGGGCTGGGCGGGTGGCTGGCGGTGCACGGCCGGCTCAGCGTCGGCGACGTGGTCGCCCTGGCCCTGCTGCTGGTCCGGCTGTACGGTCCGCTGACCCAGCTGGCCAACATCCGGGTCGACGTCATGAGCGCCCTGGTCTCCTTCGACCGCGTGTTCGAGATCCTCGACCTGCCCCCGGCGATCGCGCAGCGGCCGGACGCGGTGCCGCTGCCGGCCGGACCGGGCCGCATCGAGTTCCGCGACGTGCACTTCCGCTACCCGTCGGCGGCCGAGGTGTCGCTGGCGTCGCTGGAGGGCGTGGCGGCGCTGGACCACACCGTGGAGGGTCCGGTGCTGAGAGGCGTGTCGTTCGAGGTGCAGCCCGGACAGACGGTGGCGCTGGTCGGGCCGTCGGGCGCGGGCAAGACCACCGTCGCGATGCTGGTCGCCCGCATCTACGACGTCACCTCCGGGGCGGTGCTCGTCAACGGGGTCGACGTGCGGGACGTGACCCTGGAGTCGCTGCGCGACGCGGTCGGCATCGTGACCCAGGAAGCGCACATGTTCCACGAGACGCTGGCCGACAACCTCCGCTACGCCCGCCCGGACGCCACCGACGAGGAGCTGTGGGAGGCGTTGCGCCAGGCGCAGATCGACACCCTGGTGAAGTCCCTGCCGGACGGCCTGCAGACCGTGGTGGGGGAGCGGGGCTACCGGTTCTCGGGCGGGGAGAAGCAGCGCCTGGCGATCGCGCGGCTGCTGCTGAAGGCACCGTCGATCGTGATCCTGGACGAGGCCACCGCACACCTGGACGCCGAGTCGGAGGCGGCCGTCCAGCGCGCCCTGTCGACGGTGCTGCGGAACCGCACGGCGCTGGTGATCGCCCACCGGCTGTCCACTGTGCGCAACGCCGACCTGATCCTGGTGCTCGACGACGGCCGGATCGTGGAGCGGGGCACCCACGAGGAGCTGATGGCGGCCGGTGGCCTCTACGCCGAGCTGTACCGGACCCAGTTCGCGGTCACCGACTCGCCGCCGGCGCCGCCCCAGCCGGCGGTCCCGACCGACCCGCTGCGCGCACCCGCCGGCGACCTCGGACCGGCGGCGTAGCCGGTCGACGGGTCCTGCGCCCCGGCTGGGCCGATCCGGTTCCTCCCCTCGCGCGTGGCCCGGTCCGGCTCCATGTCGGCGCTGGGCACCCGCGTCGGTGGGTTCCGGCGCCCCGCCCCGCACGGGGCGGGGCGCCGGAACCGCAGCGACCACGGCCGCTGCCCCACCGCGTCGGGGCGGGCGCGGCGCTAGAGGGTACGGACCGCGCCGCCGTCGACGGGAATGCTCAGGCCCGTCAGGTAGCTCGCCGCCGGGGAGAGCACGAACGCCGCGACCCGACCGAACTCGGCCGGCTCGCCGATGCGCCGCAGCGGGATCTCCCGCTCGACGGCGGCGCGGGCGGCCTCGGGGTCGCCGGAGGCCGCCAGCAGCTCCCGCACGCGGTCGGTGTAGATCCGGTTGGGGAGCAGGCTGACCACGCGGACGCCCCGCGGCCCGAACTCGTCGGCCATGTCCTTGGCGACGCCGGCCAACCCCGGCCGCAGCCCGTTGGAGATGCCCAGACCCGGGATCGGGTTGCGGGCGGACGCCGACAGCACCAGCGCGATCGCGCCGCCGTCGGTGAGGGCGGCGGCGACCGTACGGGCCATCCGCACCGCCCCGAGGAAGACCGTCTCGAACGATGCCCGCCACTGGTCGTCGCTGACCTGCGCGGCGGTGCCGGGCGGCGGCCCGCCGACGGAGATGAGTGCCCCGTCCAGCCGGCCGTACGTCTGCCGGGCGGTCTCCACCAGCCGGGTGGGGGTGTCGGGTGAGCCGAGGTCGGCGACCACGCCGGTCGCGTGGTCGGGCCCGCCGAGCTCGTCAACCGCGGCCGCCACCCGGTCCTTGTCCCGGGAGGAGATCACCACCCGGGCGCCGTCGGCCACCAGCTCCCGGGCGGTGGCGAACCCCAGCCCGCGGGAGGCACCGGTCAACACGTAGACGCGATCCTTCAGTCCCAGGTCCATAGCCGCATCCTGCCCTATCGGCGGCCGGCCGGCCGCCCCGGCGCCGGCCCGCCGCGGCGATGGTGTGGCGCCCGACCGGTCGACGGTGCTGCCGGTCGGCACGTTCCACATCGGTGCCACGTCCGACCCGCCGGCGACGGCGTCCCGGCGGCTGCGGCGCCGTACCGGTCCGGACGCCTGGACCGGCAGGCCGGTCCGTCACAGCCAGCCGCGGCGGGCCGCGTGCAGGCCGGCCTGGAAGCGGGTCTCCGCGCCGAGCTGCTGCATGAGGGCGGCGATCCGACGGCGGGTGGTGCGGTAGCTCCACCCCAGGTGGCGGGAGATCGCCTCGTCGGTCATTCCGGCGGCCAGCAGCGGCAGCAGTCGCCGCGCATCCGGCCCGGGCTCACCGTCGGACGGCTCGCCGTCGGGAACGTCCGCCAGGTCCGCCGTCAGCGGCGTCGCCTGCTCCCACAGCCGGTCGAACACGTACAGCAGCACGTCCAGCAGCGAGCACCGGTGCACCACGATCGCGCCGCTCACGTCCGGCTGGTCGAGCGAGTGGGGGACGAACGCCACCTTGCGGTCGAAGGTCGCCAGCTTCATCGGCAGGCGGGTGGTCACCCGCGCCTGCTCGCCGGCGGCCACGTACCTCAGGATCGCCTCGATCGCCCGCGGGGAGCGGCGCAACGCCTCCCGGTCGTAGATCGCCTTGCACACCACGCCGCGCTGCAGCAGCTCGAACTCGAGGTGGTTGGTGCGCGGGCCGGCCTTGCCCGCGTACGGCGGGGTGTCCAGCACCTGGATCTCCTCGGTGGCCGACCGCTGCAACTGGTCGAACCGGTGGAGCACCGCGTCCGAGCCGGTGATGATCTCGACCAGCTCCGACCGGGCGGCACGCCGGCCGGCGTGGTAGTCCTCCATCCACTGTTGGGCGACGGTGCGTACCCGACCCAGTTGCGCCTCCCGGTCCAGCACCAGCGCAGCGATCCCGACGTCCGGGGCCGCGGGCAGGAACTTCGTCACCGCGCCCGGGGTGCGGCTGACCAGCCCGAGCCGCTCCAGTTCGGCCACCGCCCGGCGCAACCGCACCGGGGAGAGCGCCAGCGTCTCGGCCAGCTTTGACGCGGTGCTGCCGGGGGAGCGCAGCAGCGTCCGGTAGACGGTCTCCTCGACCGGCCCGATGCCCAACGGCGCGAGCGCACCGGTGTCGACAGTGGGGGTGTCCCGGGCACCGGCCTGAGTGGGGACAGTTCTGTCCTTGGCCACGACTGTCCACGCTACCGCCTGGACACGACCGGTCCGCTCGCGACAGCATGCTGGCGATCGTCCCGCCGTCCCCGGCCGACGGCGACCGGCCACCGCCGGCTGCCGCCGGCCGGGGACGGCACGTGTGGTGGAGGTGACGAACGTGCGGGAGGTGCCGTCCGGACGGGTACGGCGGGTGGGCGCGACGGTACCGGCCGGTGTGCTGGTCGGGCTGCTGGCGGTGGTGCCCCCGGGAGCCGGCCCGCTCGCCGGCGTCACCACCGGACTCGCGCCCGGGTCACCGGGCCCGTGGGCCGAGAAGGTGGAGCCCGCCGTGGCGCGGGCCCTGGAGCTGGAGGGCTCGGCGGACTTCCTCGTCCACCTGTCCGACCGCCCGGACCTGAGCGACGCGGCGGGCATCACCGACTGGGGCGAGCGCGGCTGGTACGTGTACGAGAAGCTGCGCGCGACGGCCGCGCGCAGCCAGCGGCCGGTCACCGCCGTCCTCGACGCGCACGGGATCGCCTACGAACAGTACTGGGCCACCAACGCCGTGCTCGTCCGCGACGCCCCGGCCGACGTGGCGCGGCAGCTGGCCGCCGAGCCGGCGGTCACCGGACTGTACGAGGTGACCGTCTACGAGGCACCGGACCTGGCGGTCACCGACGAGACGGTGCAGGCCGACGGCGTGGAGTGGGGGCTCGCCGCGATCGGCGCCGACCGGGTGTGGGCCGAGATCGGGGTCCGCGGCGAGGGCATCGTGGTCGGCAGCATCGACACCGGCGTGCAGTACACGCACCCGGACCTCCTGCCGCGCTACCGGGGCACCGGTGAGGACGGCCGGGTCAGCCACGACTACAACTGGTTCGACCCGTCCCGGGTGTGCCCCACCGACGAGCCGTGCGACAACCAGGGCCACGGCACCCACACCGTGGGCACCATGGTCGGTGGCGACGCCGGCGGCACCGCCATCGGCGTGGCGCCCGGCGCCCGCTGGATCGCCGCCAAGGGCTGCGAGGCGCGGGGCCTGGTCGGGTGCTCGGTGCCGGCGCTCATCGCCTCCGGCCAGTGGATGCTCGCCCCCACCGACCTCAACGGCGCCAACCCGCGGCCGGACCTGCGGCCCCACGTCATCAACAACTCCTGGGGCGCCCACACCCGCGACCGGCACGACCCGTTCTACGACGACATCGTGCAGGCGTGGAACGACGCCGGCATCTTCGCGGTGTTCTCCAACGGCAACGACGGCGCGGCCGGCTGCACCACCACCGGCTCGCCGGCCGACGCGCCGGGAGCGTACGCGGTCGGCGCCCACGACGTGGAGGGCCTCATCGCCCCGTTCTCCAGCCGCGGACCCGCCCCCGACGGGCAGGTCCGCCCGCACCTGACCGCGCCGGGCGTGGCGGTCCGCTCCAGCATCCCCAACGGGTACGCCGAGGCCAACGGCACCTCCATGGCCGCACCGCACGTGGCGGCCACGGTCGCGCTCATGTGGTCGGCGGCGCCGTCGCTGGTCGGTGACGTCGAGGGCACCCGGGAGCTGCTCAACCAGACCGCCGTGGCCACCGAGGACCTCAGCTGCGGCGGCACGCCGGAGCGCAACAACGTCTACGGCCACGGCCGGCTGGACGCCTTCGCCGCGGTCGCCGGCTCCCCGGTGGGCCCGACCGGCGTCCTGACCGGCACCGTCACCGACGCTCAGACCGGCGAGCCGGTGGCGGGGGCGACCATCCGGGTGACCAGCCCCGACTACGAGCGGGCGACCGTCACCCGTGCCGACGGGTCGTACCGGTTGAGCCTGCCGGTGGGCACCTACCGGCTGCACGCCTCCGCGTACGGGTTCGCCGACGAGACGGTCGAGGACATCGAGGTCGTCGAGGACACCACGGTCACAGTGGACGTGCCATTGGTGGCGCTACCGTCGGTCACCGTGACCGGGACCGTCACCGACGGCTCCGGCCACGGCTGGCCGCTGTACGCCGGGCTGACCATCGCCGGCTACCCGCACGGCGTCGTCTACACCGACCCGGTCACCGGCGCGTACCAGGTGGAGCTGCCGGCGTCGACCGTCTACCGCGTGACCGTGCGCAGCGTCTACCCCGGCTACGACCCGGTGACGCTCGACCTGGCCGTCGGCGACACCGACCGGGTCGCGGACCTCACCCTGGTCGCCAGCAACGAGGAGTGTGTGGCCGCCGGCTACCGGTCGACGTTCCGCGGCCTGTTCGAGCCGTTCGACGCCGGCGAGCTCCCCCCGGGCTGGCAGCTGGAGTCCGCCCGCGGCGACGGCTGGCAGTTCGACGACCCGGGAGGCCGCACCAACCTCACCGGCGGCGCCGGCGGCTTCGCCAGCATCGACAGCGCCGACGGCGCGGCACTGGAGGACGGGTGGCTGATCTCACCCGCGGTCGACCTGACGACGGTCGCCGAGCCGCTGGTCACCTTCCGCATGGACCTGCTGCTGACCCGCGGCGTGGTGGAGGTGGACCTGTCCACCGACGGCGGCGCCACCTGGGAGAACCTGTGGAGCCGCACCGGCAGCCTGCGCGGTCCGCACCTGGCGCAGCTGGCGGTCCCGCAGGCGGCCGGCCAGGCGCACGTACGGGTCCGCTTCCACTACCGCAACGACGTGAGCTTCAACGGCTGGTGGCAGGTCGACGAGGTGATGGTCGGGGAGCGGGCGTGCGCGCCCGTACCCGGGGGCCTGGTGGTCGGCACGGTCAGCGACGACCGCAGCGGGGCGGGGGTCAACGGCGCCACGGTCCGGCACACCGACCGCGCCGGCGAGCAGGCCATCACCGTGGACACGCCCGACGACGCCGCCCTGCCCGACGGCTTCTACTGGCTGTTCGCCAGCGGCACCGGCGCCCAGAGCTACGTGGCCGAACACCGCCTCGGCCAGTACCCGCCGCAGGCCGGCACGGTCGACGTGGTCGGCGACGGCGTGGTGCGGCTGGACTTCGCGCTGCCCTCCGGGGAGCTGCGGGTCAGCGTCGACGAGGTGCGGGCCGGGCTGGAGCTCGGCGGCCAGCGCACGGCGACCCTGACGATCACCAACGTGGGCACCGCACCGGCGACCTTCCGGCTGGCCGAGTACGCCGGGCAGGACGAGCGCGAACGGCGGGCGCTACAGGTGGTGCTGGACGCCCCGGGCGCGCCGTTGACGCGCCTGCCCGACACCCCGCCCGGGGTGGTGCCCGAACCGGACGGTCCGGCCGACCCCGCCGACGCCCCACAGGTCGACCCGGGTGAGGCGCAGTGGCGGCAGCTGTCCGACGCCATCCTCAACTGGACCAACACCGGCGCCGCCGTCCTGGACGGCAAGCTGTACGTCATCGGGGGCTCCAGCGGGGTGAGCCAGCGCAACCAGGTGTACGACATCGCCCGCGACGAGTGGGAGCTGACCGGCTCGTTCATGCCCAGGCGGGAGTCCTCGGCGGTGGCGGCCATC
>VSBZ01000129.1:0-10866 GCA_047459215.1 Micromonosporaceae bacterium
ACCACGTCGTCGGGGGGGTGTGGCTGGCCGGCGGCGGGGAGGTGGTCCTGGAGCAGGCCGACCGGGGGTTCCCCGCCGTGATCGTGGAGGTGGCGCCCAGCGCCGACGTGGCCTGGCTGTACTCGCCCGACCGGTTCACCGGACTGCCGGTCGCCACGGGCGAGCTGCGGCCCGGGCAGCCCGTGGTGTCGGTCGGCGCACCGCTGGGGCTGGGTGAGACCGTCACCACCGGGGTGGTCAGCAACACCGACCGGCGGCTGCCCGACGGGACCGGGCCGTGGATCCAGTTCGACGCCGCGGTGGAGCCCGGCAACTCGGGTGGCCCGGTCGTCGACGCGGCGGGCGAGGTCGTCGGCATCACCACGCGCAAGGCGGTGGACGTCGAGGGCATCGGCTTCGCGGTGCCCATCCACACCGCCTGCCGCCTGTTCGACGTCTGCGGTTGACCGGGCGCGCCGCCGTGCCGGCCGGCCGGTGGCCGCCGGCACGGCGGCGGGCACGCGTCACACCCACCGGCGTGTCGTCGTCGGCGCGGGCGGTACCGGCGTCGGGGGCACCGCGGCGTACCGCTGGCCCGTCCTCACCGGTGTGGGCGTCGTGGCCGGTTCAGCGGCCGGGCAGCGTCCGCACCCCGGGGGGCGGTAGTCCGGCGGCGGACGCGAGCAGCGTGCACCACGCGGCGACGTGGGCCTGCAGGTCCCCCTCCGGGGTCCAGGACGCCCGGATCTCCAGGTCGGTCTCCGGTGGGCGGCCGGCGAGCTGGCCGAACCGGGTCGAGGTGGTCCGGGTGACCGTGCCGGCCAGCGCCGCGTAGGCGGCCCCGTGGGAGTCCAGTGCCTCCACCAGCCAGCTCCAGCCCACCTCGGAGATCAGGGCATCGGCGGCGAGCTCCTGCTCCAGCGGCGTGCTCACATAGCTGACCAGCCGCATGGTGCCCTGCCACCCCGGCTGGCCGGCCGGGTCGTACAGGAGGACCAACCGGCCGGTGGCGATCTCGTTGTCCCCCTCCGCGCCGTCGGCGTCGGCGGCGCTCCGCCTCCCGGTGGACCGTCTCCCGGCGGACCCGGCGGGCGGCCTGACCGTGGCGCCCAGCGCGTACGCGTACGGCGCCAGGCGGCGAGGCGGGGACAGCTCGCTGACCGCGATCTCGCGGCGGGGCCGGGCGGCGCGGAGGACCGCGACCGCGCGCGCGAACGCGTCCCTGGTCGCGGTCGAGGGCGGCATGGCCTGAGCGTAGGACGCGGGAGGCCGCACGCGGGTTTGGCGCGCCGGGCGAACTCCGGCACAGGATCTTGCCCGCTCTGGCCGTGACCGGCGTGCCACCCCGCCGCTCCGCGGTACGGTACGAAGGAGCTACCTGTGCCACCCGGAGGTGGGACACGCCCATGCCCACCCGGTCCGAACTTCTCGTCGGATGGCTGGTGGTCTTCAGCGCCTCGCTGACGCTGCTGGCCGGTGTCGTGCTGGTGGCGTGGGGGCAGCGGTACCGGACCAGGCGCCGTGCCGAACGGGCGAGGCGGACGCCGCAGGCGGAGGCGGCGCGGCACGCCGCCGAGGTGGCCACGCGCGCGGCGCAGGCCACCGCCCACGCCACCGAGGCCCGGCAGCGCGCGACGAAGGCCCAGGAGGAGCGCGTCGCCGCCTGGCACGAGCTGGAGGAGGCGCGGCGGGCCCACGACGAGGCGGCCCGCCGGTACCAGGACGAGGCCAGCCGGAAGGCGGAGCACCTCAGCGACGGCGACGGCCAGGGTCAGCCGGAGCTGGCCCGCGCGGCCTTCAGCGCCTACCAGCGCGGGGAGCTGTCCAAGGACGAGTTCTGGTGGGTGTGGCGGCTGGGCAACGGCCGGGACCCCGAGCTGGAGCGGCAGGAGAAGGACCTCCGCCGGCTGCGGACAGCCTGGCACGAGGCGCACCTGCGCTACCGGGCCGCGGTCAAGCGGGCACGGGAGGCGGCACGGGAGGCCGAGGTGGCCGAGGTCGAGGCCCGCGCGCTGGTCGAGGAGACGGCCGAGGCGGCCCGCGAGGCGGACGTGACACGATGAGCCTGTGGCAACGGCTCCGACCCTGACCGACTCCCCGCTGCTGCGCGCGTACCGCGGGGAGCGACCGGCCCGCACCCCGGTGTGGTTCATGCGGCAGGCGGGTCGCTCGCTGCCGGAGTACCGCGAGGTCCGCGGTGACCTGCCGATGCTGGAGACGTGCCGGCGGCCCGAGCTGGTCTGCGAGATCACGCTCCAGCCGGTGCGCCGCCACGGCGTGGACGCCGCGATCCTCTACAGCGACATCGTCGTGCCACTGGCGGCCGCCGGGATCGGCGTCGAGATCGTCCCCGGCACCGGCCCGGTCATCGCCGACCCGGTCCGCACCACCGCCGACGTGGCCCGGCTCCGGCCGGTGGACCCGGGGGACCTGGGTTTCGTCGACGAGGCGGTGCGGCTGACCGTGGCGGAGCTGGGGTCGACCCCGCTGATCGGCTTCGCCGGCGCGCCGTTCACCCTGGCCAGCTACCTGGTCGAGGGGAGGCCGTCGCGCACCCACGCCACCACCAAGGCGCTCATGTACGGCGACCCGGCCACCTGGCACGCGCTGTGCGAGCGGCTGGCGGAGCTGACCCTCACCTTCCTGCGCGTGCAGGTGGCGGCGGGCGCGTCCGCGGTTCAGCTGTTCGACTCCTGGGCGGGCGCGCTGTCGGAGGCGGACTACCGCCGGTTCGTGATGCCGCACAGCGCCCGGGTGCTGGCGGGCCTGGCCGACACCGGCGTCCCCCGGGTGCACTTCGGGGTCGGCACGGGCGAGCTGCTGGGTGCGATGGCGGAGGCGGGCGCCGACGTCGTGGGCGTGGACTGGCGGACTCCACTGGACGCGGCCGCGGCGCGGGTCGGCGGCCGGCCGGTGCAGGGCAACCTCGACCCGTGTGTGCTGCTGGCGCCGTGGCCGGTGGTCGAGACCGAGGTGCGGCGGGTGCTCGCGGAGGGTGCCGCCGCCCCGGCCCACGTGTTCAACCTCGGTCACGGCGTGCTCCCCCAGACCGACCCGGGGGTGCTCGGTCGGGTCGTGGAGCTGGTCCACGCCACCGGGTCGGGACCATGGTGAGCGCCGGATCATGCGGGTGGGGCGGGCGGCGCGCCCCGGGGAGGGACGGTAGGTGACGCGACCGGTACGGGTGGCCGTGGTCGGCGGCGGGGTCACCGGCCTGGCCGCGGCCCTGCGCCTGCGGGACCGGCTGGGACCGGCCGCCCACATCACCGTGTGGGAGAAGGACCGCGCTCCCGGCGGCAAGCTGCGCACCGGCACGGTGGCGGGCCGGCGCTGCGAGCTGGGCGCGGAGGCGTTCCTCGTGCGTGACCCGGGCGGGCGGGGCGAGTCGGCGGCGTTCGCGCTCGCCCGGCGCCTCGGCCTGGACCTGGTCCATCCGGCGCCGGTGCCACCGGGCCTGTACGTCGACGGCGCCCTCCACCCCCTGCCCGGGGGCACTCTGATGGGCGTGCCCGCCGACCCGGCCACGGTGGCCGCGGTCGCCCCGGTCGACGTCGCCCGGGATCGGGACACCGGCCGGCCGGTCCTTCCCGACGGGCAGGACACGTCGGTCGGCGCGCTGGTCCGGCAGCGGCTCGGCGACGCGGTCGTGGAGCGGCTGGTCGACCCGCTGCTCGGCGGCGTCTACGCCGGCCGGGCCGACGACCTGTCGCTGCGGGCCACCATGCCCGGTCTCGCTGCCGCGTGCGGCCGCGAGCCCACGCTGACCGGGGCGGTCCGGGCCGCGCTCGCCGCGGCCAGGCGGCCGGCCGAGGCACCGGCCGGTCCGTCCGCCGGCGCGGCGACCGACCGGTCCGCGCCCGCGGCGGACCCGGCGGCCGCGGGGCGGCGGGCCGGCGCGACACCGTCGGCGGTGTTCGCCACTCCCCGGGAGGGGATGAGCGCGTTCGTCGCCGCGCTCGTCGCCGCCGGCGGCGCGGAGATCCGCACCGGCCGCCCGGTCCGGGAGCTGCTCCGCACCGGCGGCGGTGGGAGCCGCCCGGGCTGGCGGCTGGTGGTCGGCGCCACCCGGGACCCGGAGCTGGTCGACGTGGACGCGGTGGTGCTGGCGCTGCCGGCCCGGCCGGCGGCCCGGCTCCTGCGGTCGGCCGGCGAGCCGGCCGCCGCCCACGTCGGGGCGCTGGACTACGCGAGCGTGGCGCTGGTGACCCTGGCGTACCCGGACCCGGACGTCCTGCCCGAGCGGTCCGGGTTCCTCGTGCCGGCCACCGAGGGCACCACCGTCAAGGCCGCGACGTTCTTCACCCGCAAGTGGCCCCACCTGGCGGGCGGCCCGGCACTGGTACGCCTGTCGGTGGGCCGCTACGGCGAGGAGCACGTGCTGCGCCTGACCGACGAGGAGCTCGCCGACCGGGCGCACCGGGAGCTGTCGCGGGTGCTCGGCGCCCGGCTGCCCGGGCCGGTCGGCACCCACGTGCAGCGGTGGGGCGGCGCCCTGCCGCAGTACGCCCCCGGGCACCTGGACCGGGTCGCCGCGGCCCGGGCCGCGCTGCCGCCGACGCTGGTCCTGGCGGGCGCCGGCTACGACGGCGTGGGCATCCCGGCGTGCGTCAAGTCCGGCCAGGCCGCCGCGGATGCGCTGGTCGCGGCTCTGGAAGAATCGGCAGCATGAGTGGCGTGAGCGAGGAGAGCGCGGGCCGTCCGGGTGCTGGCGACACCGGCCACCATCCGGGTGGGGAGATCCCCCCGGAGCGGCTGCGGGAGCTGAACGAGACGATCCGCTACAGCATGTGGTCGGTGTTCCGGGCCGCCGACCCGCTCCCCGGGCGGCGCAGCGACCTGGTGGACGAGGTCGACTCGCTGCTGGAGCGGCTGGGCGACAAGGACGTCACGGTGCGGGGCACGTACGACGTCTCCGGGATGCGGGCCGACGCGGACCTCATGGTCTGGTGGCACGCCAGCTCGGCCGACGCGCTCCAGGAGGCGTACGGGCTGTTGCGGCGCACCGCGCTGGGCCGGCACCTGGTGCCCGTGTGGTCCCAGGTGGGGGTGCACCGACCGGCGGAGTTCAACCGCAGCCACGTTCCGGCGTTCCTGGCCGGGGAGCCGCCGCGGGCGTACGTGTGCGTCTACCCGTTCGTGCGGTCCTACGAGTGGTACCTGCTGCCGGAGGACGAGCGCCGCGAGATGCTGGCCGAGCACGGCCGGATGGCGCGCGCCTACCCCGACGTGCGGGGGAACACGGTGGCCGCGTTCGGGCTGGGTGACTACGAGTGGCTGCTCGCCTTCGAGGCCGACGAGCTGCACCGGATCGTGGACGCCATCCGGCACCTGCGGGGCGCCGCCGCCCGCCGGCACGTGCGCGAGGAGGTCCCGTTCTTCACCGGCCGCCGGCGCGGGATCGCCGACATCGTTGCCGCGCTGCCGTAACGGGACGGTCGGATGGACGGTCTCGGTCTGGCACTCCGGCGCGCCATGGTGGTCGTCGGGTCGGTCATCGCGGGGTTCAGCGTCGGCACCGCGCTGGCGGTGTCGCTACCGGTCAGCGCCGGCGTGATCGCTTCGTCGACCGGGGTGGGTTTCGGGGTCGGCCTCGTCCTGGCCGGGCTGCTCCGCGGGTGAGGCCGGTCCCAAAGGCCACGGTGCCGGGGGAGTCCGCCGCATCGGCACGTGCGGGATGCCGTCCTCCAGGAACTCGGGCCCGGTGACCCGGTACCCGTACCGGGCGTAGAAGCCGGCCAGGTGGGACTGGGCCGACAGCACGCACGGCCGGGGGCCCACGTGGGCGTGGGCGGCCTCCAGCAGCCGGCCGGCGTAGCCGCGACCACGGTACGGGGCAGCGACCACCACCCGGCCGATGCGGGCGGTGCCGTCCGGCTCCGCCAGGATCCGCAGGTACGCCACGGGGGAGCGGGACAGCTCCAGCCACAGGTGGCGCGTGGCCGGCTCGGTGTCGCGACCGTCGAGCTCCGGGTACGGGCAGCGCTGCTCGACCACGAACACGTCGACCCGCAGCCGGAGCAGGGCGTACAGGGTCTCGGGGTCGAGGTCGGCGAAGGCGGCCACGTGCAGCCTGGCGGGCGCGGGCACCCGGTCATCGTAGGACGCGACGGTCGCCGACCGGCACGGCCGGTGTGCGCCGCGGCCCGCCCGGGGCCGTGCGTCGGCCGGCGTGCGTCGGCTACCGGTCACACCCGGGCGCCTGCACCGGTCGGCGGTCCGGCACGTGTGCGCGCCGTCCCGGGCTCAGCCGGGGTGGGCGCCCACCGTGTCGCGCAGCTTCGAGCCCTGCTCGGCGTCGACGGACCGGGCGCAGTGGGCGCAGCAGAAGAACCGCCCCGACACCTCCACGCCGTGCCCGATGATCTTGCAACCGCAGTGCTCGCAGATCGGCGCCAGCTTGTGCACCGCGCACTCGAACGAGTCGAACGTGTGCGTCTCCCCGCTGGCCATCTGGACCTGGAACGCCAGCCAGTAGTCGTTGCCGCAGACCTCGCAGACCGCCATGGACACCTCCCGCTAGGTCGAACCACCCCAGCCTGCACTGAGGAGGCCCGCGGCGTCGGGCGAAACCGCCCAGAGTCACCCGTCCGGCGGTCCATCCGGTCGGCGCCCGGCGGCCTCCGGGTCGGCCGTCGGGCGCCGCGACGTGGCCCGTGCTCACGCGGGTGAGGGCCGACCAGCGGACGCCGTCCGCTCAGTCCGCCCGGTCGGCCTGCTCGGCCGGCTCCAGCCGCATGCTGATCGAGTTGATGCAGTAGCGGGCGTTCTTCGGCGTGAAGCCCTCCCCGTCGAAGCGGTGCCCCAGGTGGGAGTCGCAGCGGGCGCAGCGCACCTCGGTGCGCACCATCCCGTGGGACCGGTCCTCCAGGTAGCGGACCGCGCCCGGCAGCGCCTCGTCGAACGAGGGCCAGCCGCAGTGGGAGTCGAACTTCGTCTCGCTGGAGAACAGCGGGGCGCCGCAGGCACGGCACCGGTAGACGCCCGGCGTGGTGGTGTGCACGTACTCACCGGTCCACGGCGGCTCGGTCCCGCCCTGCCGGAGCACCCGGAACTCCTCCGGGCTCAACCGCACCCGCCACTCGTCCTCGGAGCGGGGGAGGGCGGTGTCGGTCTGGTCGCTCATCCGTCAAACGTACGCCCGGCGGCGCCCCTCGTGCCCCTCGCTACAGTCGGCACATGTCGCCTGCGGCGGAGGAGATCGAGGTGGCCGGCCGGACCATCCGGCTGACCAGCCCGGACCGGGTCTGTTTCCCGGAGCGCGGGTTCACCAAGCGGGACGTCGTCGAGTACTACCTCGCCGTGGGCGACGGGATCATGCGGGCGCTGCGGGAGCGGCCCACCACCCTCGAACGGTGGCCCAAGGGCGTGTTCGAGGGCGCGCGGCTCGCCACCCGCCAGGACAACCGCGGCGACGCCTTCTACCAGAAGCGGCTGCCCCCGACCGCGCCGGGCTGGCTGGAGCGCGCCGAGATCACGTTCCCCAGCGGCCGGACCGCGCAGGAACTGTGCCCGACCGACCTGGCACACGTCGCGTGGGCCGCCCAGCAGGGCACGATCGTGTTCCACCCGTGGCCGGTGCGCCGGCAGGACCCGGACCGGCCGGACGAGCTGCGCATCGACCTCGACCCGCAGCCGGGCACCGACTTCGCCCAGGCGGTGGAGGCGGCCGGCGAGGTGCGGGCGATGCTCGACGAGCTCGGCGCGGTCGGCTGGCCGAAGACCTCCGGGGGGCGCGGGGTGCACATCTACCTGCGCATCCATCCCCGGTGGACGTTCACCGAGGTGCGTCGGGCGCTGATCGCGTTCGGCCGGGAGCTGGCCCGGCGACGTCCTGACCTGGTCACCATGTCGTGGTGGAAGGAGGAGCGCGGCCAGCGCATCTTCCTCGACTACAACCAGATGGCCCGCGACCGGACGATCGCCTGCGCGTACTCCCTGCGGGCCAACCGGCGCGCCACCGTCTCCACCCCGGTCACCTGGGATGAGCTGGCCGAGTGCGAGCCGGACGACTTCGACCTGCGGACCGTGCCGCAGCGGCTGGCCCGGAGCGGCGACCCGCACGCCGGCATCGACGACCACCCGTGGGACATCAGCCCGCTGCTGGAGTGGGCGGAGCGGGACGCGCGCAACGGCGAGGGCGACCTGCCGTACCCGCCGGAGCACCCGAAGATGCCGGGCGAGCCGAAACGGGTCCAGCCGTCGCGGGACGCCGACCGTCCCCGGTGACGCCCGGGTCCGGCCACCCGGGTCGGGCCGACACGCCCGACCGGCGGTGCGGCGGACGGGCGCGGCGCCCGGACGGGGTGTGCGGCGGCTGCCCGGTACCCGCGGTCAGCTGCAGGTCTTTCCCGACTCCGGCACCGTCAGGTCGATGAGGTAGGCGTTGACGGTGTCCTTGACGCACGGGCTCGACGGGTACGCGGTGTGCCCCTCGCCCTCCCAGGTCAGGACCACCCCGACGCCGAGCATGTCGGCGAGCCTGCCGGCCGACTCGTACGGCGTGGCCGGGTCGCCGGTGGTCCCCACCACGAGGATCGGCGGCGCCCCCTTCGCCGGCCCGGTCGGGTACGGGTCCGGCTCGACCGGCCAGCCGTAGCACGACAGCGTCCCCAGCGCCACCGACGCGCCGAACAGCGGCATCTCCTTGCGCCACTGCTCCTGCAGCTCCCGCGCCTGCTCCACGGTCACCTCCGGCGCCTCGTCGGCGCAGGTGATCACCTGGTAGGCGTCCCACATGTTGGAGTAGGTGCCGTCGGGTGACCGATCGGCGTACGTGTCGACCAGGTCGAACACGCCGCTCGGGTCGCCCTCGTCGAGCTGGTCGATCGCCGCCCCGAGCACCGGCCAGGTGTTCTCCGAGTAGAGCGCCGCGATCACCGCGTACATCACCCACCCGGCGGTGGCCCGCCGCCCGTCCTCGCCCGCCACCGGGGAGGTGCGGGCCTGGTCCAGCGCGGCGGTCACCGCCGCGCGCGGGTCGTCGCCGAGCGGGCACTGGGCGCCGGCCCGCGCGCACCAGTCGGCGAAGTTGTCGAAGGCCCGCTCGAACCCCTCGGCCTGGTGGCGGGCGGCCTCCACCGCGTCGGCGGTCGCGTCGACCGCGCCGTCGAGCACCATCGCCCGGACCCGGTCCGGGTGCAGCTGCGCGTACACCGCACCCAGCAGCGTCCCGTAGGAGAAGCCCAGGTAGGTCAGCTTCTCGTCGCCGACCGCGGCCCGGATCGCGTCCAGGTCGCGGGCGGCCTGGTGGGTGGAGTACAGGCGCAGCGTGTCGCCGTACTTGTCCCCGCACCGCTTCGCCGTCCGCTGCAGCTCGGACAGCATCGCCTCGAACTGCTCCCGGTCGACCGGGTCGGGCTCGGCCGCGAACGAGGCGTCGACGTCCTCATCAGACAGACACTCCACGGGGGAGGACCGTTCCACGCCGCGCGGGTCGAACCCCACGATGTCGAACCGCTCGGTGATCTCCGTCGACAGCCCGCCGAACCGGTCGCCGAACGAGAGGAAGACCGCCAGGTCGATGCCGGACGCCCCCGGGCCGCCCGGGTTGACCACCAGCGAACCGATCCGGTTCCGCTGGTTGTCCGCCCGTACCCGCATGAGCGACAGCTCGATGGTCGCGCCGTCCGGGTCGGACCAGTCGCGGGGAACGGTGATCGTGGCGCACTCGTACGTCTTGCCCTCGGTCAGCTGGTTGAGGAAGTTGCGCGGCACGAGGTCGCCGACCGCCTCGGCGGCCACGTCCGGGCAGGACTCCCAGTCGGTGCCGGTGGCGTCGCGGTCGCGGTCGTCGCCGCCGGGGCAGCCGGCGGCGACGAGCAGAACGGCCAGGAGGACGGCCACGGCGGGCCGGATCGCGCGGGTCACACCCTGACGTTACTGGCTACCGGCCAGGACCCGGTCGACGTCGAACCGAATCGGCCGCTCCAGCTGCGAGTAGTCGCACGAGCGCGGGTCCCGGTCGGGCCGCCAGCGCACGAACTGCGCGGTGTGCCGGAACCGGTCGCCCTCCATCGCGTCGTACGCCACCTCCACCACCAGCTCCGGCCGCAGCGGCTCCCACTCCAGGGTCTTGCCGGCGCTCCACCGGCTGACCGCCCCGGGCATGCGGGTGCCGTCGGGCGCGGCCGCCCACTCCGCCCACGGGTGCCCGTCGAGAGTCTCCATGCGGTACGGCGCCAGCTCGTCAACCAGCTGGCGGCGGCGGGCGGCGGTGAAGCTCGCCGAGACCCCGACGTGGCGCAGGCGGCCCCGCTCGTCGTAGAGGCCGAGCAGCAGCGACCCCACCACCGGGCCGCTCTTGTGCCACCGGAACCCGGCGACGACGCAGTCCGCGGTCCGGGCGTGCTTGATCTTGTACATGACCCGCTTGCCGGGCGAGTACGGGATGCCGGACGGCTTGGCGATCACGCCGTCGAGCCCGGCACCCTCGAAGATCTCGAACCAGTGCCGGGCGAGCGACGGGTCCGTGGTGACCGGGGTGAGGTGCACCGGCGGCCGGACGTCGGCCAGCGCCTCCACCAGCCGCTCGCGGCGCCGGGCGTACGGGGTCGACATGAGCGACTCGTCGCCCAGCGCCAGCAGGTCGAAGGCGACGACGTCGGCGGGCGTCCGCTCGGCGAGCATCCGGACCCGGGAGGCGGCCGGATGGATCCGCTGCTGGAGCAGCTCGAAGTCGAGCTCGGCGTGCCCCTCGTCGCGGCGGATCACCACCAGCTCGCAGTCGATCACGCAACGCTCCGGCAGCTGGGCGCGGGCCTGCGCCACCACCTCGGGGAAGTAGCGGGTGAGCGTCTTGCCGCCGCGGCTGGCGAGCTCCACCTCGTCACCGTCGCGGAAGATCAGGCACCGGAACCCGTCCCACTTGGGCTCGTACGTCATGCCCTC
>VSBZ01000130.1:0-10845 GCA_047459215.1 Micromonosporaceae bacterium
GGCGGCGTCGGCGGCCCGGCCGTAGGTGTGGACCGTCCGCCCGGCGGCCCGCAGCCGCGCCGCGATCCGGCGGGTGGCGTCGTCGTCGGCGCAGGTCACCACGAACCCGTCCGGCACCACCGTGTCGGTGAACTCCTCGAACGCCGCGGTGAGCCCGGCCAGGTCGCCGAAGTTGTTGAGGTGGTCGGTGTCGACGTTGGTCACCACCGCGACGTACGGGTGGTACCGCAGGAAGGAGCGGTCGTGCTCGTCCGCCTCCACCACGAAGTGGGCGCCGGTGCCGTGCTGGGCGTTGCCGAGCGGGCCGATGATCTCGCCGCCGACGAAGAACGACGGGTCCAGCCCGGCCTGCCGCAGCGTCAGCGCCACCATCGCCGTGGTCGTGGTCTTGCCGTGGGTGCCCGCGACCGCGATCACACGCCGGCCGGCCATCGCCGCCGCCAGCGCCTCGGAGCGGTGCAGCAGCCGCAGGCCGCGCCGACGGGCCTCGACCAGCTCGACGTGGTCGGCGGGGATGGCGCTGGAGTAGACCACGGTGTCCACGCCGTCCAGGTTCGACGGCGCGTGGCTGGTGTGGATGGTGCCGCCGAGCGCGCGCAGGTCGGCCAGGGCCGGCCAGGGCTGCAGCTCGCTGCCGGTGACCCGCAGCCCGCGGGTCAGCAGCAGCCGTGCCAGCCCGCTCATCCCGACCCCGCCGATGCCGACCAGGTGGACGGTCCCGAACTCCTCAACGGACGGCAGCGCGGCGGCGCCGGCCCCCGGGGTGCGGGCCGGAGCGGCGCCGGCCGGCGGGTGGGCCGGGTCGACGCTGGCCGGCGCGCCGCCGGTGCTCACGGAGCCTGCGCTCACCTGGGGACCACCTCCAGGACGAACTCCCGTAGCATCTCGTCGCCGTCGCGGTGACCGAACGCCGCCGCGGCGGCGGACATCGCGGCCAGCCGCGGCCGGTCGTGCAGCAACGGTATGAGGTGCTGCTCGATCCAGTCCGAGTCGAGCTCGTCGTTGTCGACGAGCAGCCCACCGCCGGCGTCCACCACCGGCCGGGCGTTACGCCGCTGCTCCTGGTTGCTGTACGGGTACGGTACGTAGACCGCGGGCAGCCCCACCGCGGTCACCTCGGCCACCGTCATCGCCCCGCCCCGGGCCAGCATCAGGTCGGCGGCGGCGTAGGCGAGCTCCATCTGGTCGAGGTAGCGGAGGGTCACGTACGGCAACGGCAGGTCCGGCGGGACCGTCACCTCCTCGTTGCGGGCGCCGGTGATGTGCAGCACCTGGATGCCCGCGCTGCTGAGCGCCTTGGCCGCCCCGGCCGCGGCGAGGTTGAGCGTACGGGCGCCGCCGGAACCGCCCGACACCAGCAGCACCGGCGCGTCCGGGAGGAGGCCGAACCGCGCGCGGGCCTCGTCCCGGCGGGCCGCCCGGTCCAGGGTGGCGATGGCGCGGCGCAGCGGCAGCCCCACCACCCGGGCGCGGCGCAGCGACCGGGCCGCGGTGCGCTGGTGTGCGAAGCCGACGGCCACGTGCGGGGTGAGCAGGGCGCCGAGCCGGTTGGCGATGCCCGGGGGCACATTCACCTCGTGGACGACCGTGGGCAGCTCCCGGCGCCACGCCGCCAGGTACGCCGGCGCGGCCACGTACCCGCCGAACCCGACCACCACGTCCGCGGCCACCTCGTCGAGGATCCGCCCGGCGGCGCGGGCGGCGCGCCACATCCGGCCAGGGGTGAGCAGCAGGTCCCGGTTCAGTGACCGGGGCAGCTGGAAGGCGGGGATGATCCGCAGGTCGTACCCGTGCCGCGGGACCAGCTCGTTCTCCAGGCCGCGCGGGCTGCCCAGGCAGGTGATCCGGATGCTCGGGTCGTGGCGCCGAAGGCAGTCCGCGAACGCGAGCATCGGGTACACGTGGCCACCGGTGCCGCCACCGGCCAGCACCACCGACGCCAATCGTCGTGCCATTAGCTCCGTTCTCCTGCCGCCGTGCTCGACTCCGGCCTTCCCGCCCGCTGCGCGCGCGAGCGTCCAGATGCCGGCAGCGGGGGCAACGGTGCCCAGAGTAGTCGGACCCAGCCAGGCGAGGGGCGCGCATGCAGCGCCCGGGCGGCGTCCGGCTCGGCCCGGGCGAACGAGGCCAGCATCCCGACCGCCGCCAGCGTCACCACCAGCGCGCTGCCGCCGGCGGAGATGAACGGCAGCGGCAGGCCCGTGATCGGCAGCAGCCCCACCACTCCCCCGACGTTGATGACGCTCTGTGCCAGCAGCCAGATCCCCACCCCGCCGGCCGCGAGCTGGCGGAACCGGTCGTCGACCCGGCGGGCGATGCGCAACGCGGTGTAGACGAGCACCGCGAACAGGCCGAGCACCACCAGGCAGCCGACCACGCCCAGCTCCTCGCCGATCACCGCGAAGATGAAGTCGTTGTGACCCTCCGGCAGCCAGCCCCACTTGTGGCTGGCGTTGCCCAGCCCCACACCGAACCAGCCGCCCTCCGCCAGCGCGGTCCGCCCCTGGGTGGCCTGGTAGCACTCGTACAGCACGTTGCAGTCCGGGTCGAGGAACGAGGTCAGCCGGGCCAGGCGCCGCTCGCCCTGGAGGAGCACCAGCAGCCACAGGGCGGGCAGGGACAGCAGCGCCAGCGTGACGAACACCCGGATCCGGACCCCGGCGGTCCACAGCAGGCCCACCAGCAGCACCAGGAGCACCAGCATCGTCCCCAGGTCCTGGTAGCCCACGAGCAGCAGCAGCACGGCGGCGACCGGGAACAGTGGTCGGACCAGCTCCGGCCACCAGCCCAGCCGCTCGCCCTTGCGGGCGACCACGTCGGCGGCCCACAGCACCAGCGCCAGCTTGGCCAGCTCCGACGGTTGGACGGAGATCCCGGCCACGTACAGCCACTGCGAGTCCGCCTCGACCGGCCCCAACCGGGGTGCGGCGACCAGCCCGGCGGAGTGCAGGAGCGTGATCGCAGCGATCATGCCCTGCAGGCCGAGCGTCACCGCCAGCAGCGGCGCGGCCAGGGCCCGGTAGGTCCGCACCGGCAGCCGCTGGCACACCCAGAAGGCGACCAGCCCGATGACCGCGTACGTCGCCTGCTCGGCCAGGGCGGCGAACGCGTTGCCGTCGGTGGCGTAGGCGTGCACGCTCGTGGCCGAGAACACCATGGTCAACCCGATGGCGAGCAGCAGGCCGGAGCTGGCCAGCAGGAGGTGGTACGAGGCGAGGGGACGCTGCAGCAGCCCGTGCAGCGGGGCGAGCATGCTCACGTGCGCCCCGCCAGGTCGAGCACCGCGGCGGTGAACGCCTCACCCCGGTGGGCGTAGCTGGTGAACATGTCGCGCGACGCCGCCGCCGGTGCCAGCAGCACCGTGTCGCCCGGCCGGGCGAGCTCTGCGGCGGCGGCGACGACGTGGCCCATCACCCCATCATCGGTGCGGTCGACGTCGACCACGGGCACCTGCGGGGCGTGTCGCCGCAGCGCGCGGGCCAGCGCCGCCCGGTCCACGCCCAGCAGCACCACGCCGACCAGCCGGTCGGCCACACGGGCCACGAGGTCGTCCACCTCGACGCCCTTGAGCTGGCCGCCGGCGATCCACACCACCCGCGGGTACGCCGTCAGCGACGCCAGCGCGGCGTGCGGGTTGGTGGCCTTGCTGTCGTCCACGTACGCGACGCCGTTGACGGTGGCCACCGGCGTGGCGCGGTGCGGCTGCGGCCGGTAGTCACGCAGCCCCTGCGCCACCGCTTCCGGCGGCACCCCGTACGCGCGGGCGAGCGCGGCGGCGGCCAGCGCGTTGGCCACGTGGTGCCGCCCGGCCGGCCGGACCGCGGCGACCTCCGCCAGCGGCACCGGTGGGTCGGCGAAGGCGGCGTCGACCAGCGTTCCGTCCACGACGCCGAGCTGGCCGGGGGCGGGTGGCGCCAGGGTGAACCCGACCGTCCGGCCGGGCAGCTTCATCAGGGCGTCGGCGACCAGCGGGTCGTCGAGGTTGCCCACGGCCACCGCGCCGTCGACCGGTGCGGCGGCCGCCCGCCACACCCGCCGCTTCGCCTCGGCGTAGGCGTGGAAGTCGCCGTGCCACTCCAGGTGGTCGTCGGCGAGGTTGAGCAGGGCGGCGTAGGTCGGGGCGAGCCGGTGCGACCAGTGCAGCTGCTGGCTGGACAGCTCCACCACGAGCGCGTCGTAGCCCGGGTCGTCGGCGGCGAACACCAGCGGCTCGCCGATGTTGCCCAGGGCCGCGGTGCGCAGACCGGCCGCCGCGATCATCGCCGCCAGCATGCTCACCGTGGTGGTCTTGCCGTTGGTGCCGGTCACCGCCAGCCACGGGGCGGCACGCGGACCGCGCAGCCGCCACGCCAGCTCCGGCTCGCTGTACACCTCCAGGCCGGCGGCGGCCGCGGCGCGCGGCAGCGGGTGGTGCGGCGGAAAGCCGGGCGAGACGATCAGCTCGTCCGCGCCGTCGAACAGGCCGGGCGGCGGCTGCTCGGCGATGACCACCTCGGCCCCCTCCCGGCCCAGCGCGTCGGTGGCCGCCGAGGGGGCGCGGTCGACGAGGACCACCTCGACCCCGCGGGCCAGCAGGGCACGCGTGGCCGCGGCTCCGGCCACGCCGGAGCCGGCCACGACCACTCGACGCCGCTGCGCCATCAGCCCGTCGCCGCCAGGAAGTCGCCGTAGAAGATGCCCAGCCCGGCCGCGGCCCCCAGGCCGGCGATGATCCAGAACCGGATCACGATGTTGACCTCGCTCCATCCGACCAGCTCGAAGTGGTGGTGCAGCGGTGACATCCGGAACACCCGCTTGCCGGTGGTCTTGTACGAGATCCGCTGGATGATCAGCGACAGGGTGATGATGACGAACAGCCCGCCGATGATCGGCAGCAGCAGCACGGTACGGGTGGCGAGCGCGAGCGCGGCGATCAGGCCGCCGAGCGCCATCGACCCGGTGTCACCCATGAAGATCTTCGCCGGGGAGGCGTTCCACCACAGGAACCCGATGCAGGCCGCGGCCGCCGCACCGGCGAGCATGGCGATCTCCAGCGGGTCCCGCACCTCGTAGCAGTACTGGGTGCCGCTGTAGTTGTAGCCGCCGGGCGCGTTGTCGAAGCACCAGTGGCGGTACTGCCAGAAGCCGATCGCCAGGTACGCGGCGAGCACCGCCACGGACGCGCCGGTGGCCAGCCCGTCCAGGCCGTCGGTGAGGTTGACCGCGTTGGTCGTGCTGATCACGACCACGATGATCATCAGGATCGCGCCGACGTGACCGATCTGCAGCCAGTCGATGTCCCGCACGAACGACAGCGTGGTGCTGGCCACCGTCTCGTTGGCGGAGCTCTCGTACCGCAACGCGATGATGCCGAAGACGATCCCGATGACCAGCTGGCCGAACAGCTTGCCCCGCTCGGACAGCCCGGCGCTGTTGCGGCGCCGCACCTTGAGATAGTCGTCGATGAAACCGATGGCGCCGCAGAACACGAACAGGCCCAGCAGGACCAGCGCGGTGTAGCTGGGTCCCACCTGGACGATCTGCTGCTCCGGCAGCGGCCACACCGCCAGGCTCACGTGGCCGGCGATGTACGCCGCCACCGTGGCCACGATGATCACCACGCCGCCCATGGTGGGCGTGCCCTGCTTGGGCAGGTGGCTGCGCGGGCCGTCGGCGCGGATCGGCTGACCCGCGCGCAGTCGTGAGAACGCCTTGATCGCCAGCGGGGTGCCGAGCAGGGAGACGAGGAACGCGACCGCCGCCGCGATCACCACCGCCCTCACGAGGCAGCCTCCACCGGCTGCCGCTGGTGCGGCTCGGCGGCCCGCAGCCAGTCCGCCACCTCCCAGGTCCGGTAGCGGGATCCCTTGACCAGCACCACCTCACCGCCCCGCAGGCGTTCCCGCAGTACGGCCACCGCCTCGTCCTGGTCGGCCACGAGCACGGCCTCTCCTCCCCAACCGTCCCGCGACACCGCGCCGTGGTGGATGCCGGCGGCGGCGTCGCCCACCACCACGAGCAGATCCACCTCCAGGTCGGCCGCCAGCGCACCGACCTGCTCGTGCCCGGCGCGTTCATGATGACCCAGCTCCGCCATGTAGCCCAGCACCGCCACGGTCCGCCGGCGCGGACCGGCCGACGGCCGCCCGATCGCCGCCAGCGCCCTCAGCGCCACCGCCATCGAGGCCGGGTTGGCGTTGTACGAGTCGTCGATGACGGTCACGCCGTCGGGCCGGTCGTACACGTCCATGCGGCGCGGCGACCGGATCGTCGCCTCCCCAAGGGCCTCGGCCACCTGCTCCAGCGGCATCCCCAGGTGCCGGGCGACCGCGGCCGCGGCCAACGAGTTGCCGACCTGGTGCGCGCCGGGCACCGCCAGCCGGACCCGCGCGGAGCCCTCGGGCGTCTCCAGGCGGAAGGAGGCACGGCCCCGCTCGTCGAGCACCACGTCGGTGGCGCGCACCGCCGGTCGCAGGCCGTTCCCGCTCCGGTGGGCGTCCGGGCCGACCGCGTAGCCCAGCACGGTCGCCGACGTCCGCCGCGCCATCGCGGCCACGTTCGGGTCGTCCAGGTTGAGCACCGCCAGCCCGTCGGGCGGCAGCGCCTCCACCAGCTCGCCCTTGGCGGCCGCGATCGCCTCCACCGACCCGAAGCCGCCGATGTGCGACACGCCGACGTTGAGCACCACGCCGATGTGCGGCGGGGCGACCCGGCACAGGTAGGAGATGTGCCCGGGGCCGCGGGTGGCCTTCTCCAGCACCAGGAAGCGGGTCTCCGGCCGGGCCTTCAGCACGGTGTACGGGTGGCCGAGCTCGTTGTTGAACGAGCCGACGGGCGCCACCGTGGCGCCCAGCCGGGAGACGAGCTGGGCCGTCAGGTCCTTGGTCGTGGTCTTGCCGGAGGAGCCGGTCAGGCCGACGACGGTCAGGCCGTCCAGCCGGTTGACGACGGCGCGGGCCAGGGCGGCCAGGGCCGCCAGCGGGTCGGCGACCAGCACCATCGGCACCCCGTCGACCCGCCGGGTCCCCATCACCGCGACCGCGCCGGCGGCGACCGCCGCGCGGGCGAAGTCGTGGCCGTCCACCCGCTGCCCGACGAACGCGACGAACAGCCCGCCGGGTCCGACCCGGCGGGAGTCGAACTCCACCTCCCCGGTGACGCGCGCGCGTGGGTCCGCGTCGGCGAGGGTGCCGCCGGTGACCTCGGCCACCTCGGCGAGCGTCATCTCGATCACCGGACACCCACCACCCGGAGCGCCTCGGCGAGCACCTCCCGGTCGTCGAACGGCAGCACCTGACCGGCGATCTCCTGGCCGCGTTCGTGACCCTTGCCGAGCACGGCCACCACGTCGGTGGGGGCGGCGGCCCCGACGGCGGCGCGGATCGCCTCCCGGCGGTCGGGTACCTCCCGCACCTCCGCGCCGCCGGCCGCCCGGGCACCGGCGAGGATCTGCGCCCGGATCTGCGCCGGGTCCTCCGAGCGGGGGTTGTCGTCGGTGACCACCACCAGGTCGGCGCCGCGGGCGGCGGCCTCGCCCATGGGAGCGCGCTTGCCCGGGTCCCGGTCGCCGCCGGCCCCGATGACGCAGATCAGACGGCCGCCCCGCGCCCGCGCCACCGGGCGCAGCGCCGCGAGCACCGCCACGACCGCGTCCGGCTTGTGGGCGTAGTCCACCACGCCGAGCACACCGTTGCGGCCGCCCACGCGCTCCAGCCGGCCGGGCACGTCCCCCGCGGCCGCCACGCCGGCGGCGGCGGTGGCCGGCGCGACCCCCACCGCGACCAGGGCGGCGATGGCCAGCAGCGCGTTGGCCACGCTGTGCCGGCCCGGCCGCGCGACCCCGGCGGGCAGCGGCCCGTCCGGACCGACGGCCACGAACCGCTGCCGGAACCCGTCCCCGCCCGGCCCGCCGCTGACGATGTCGCGGGCGTACCAGGTGGCCTGCGGGTCGCCCGAGGCCGAGAAGGTGATGGTGCGGTCGTGCCGCAACCGGCGCAGCGCCGGGTCGTCGTGGTTGAGCACCTCGATGGCGCACCTGCCGTCGAACAGCCGCGCCTTGGCCGCGAAGTAGTCCTCCAGGTCGGTGTGGAAGTCGAGGTGGTCGGAGCCGAAGTTGGTGAAGCCGCCCACCGTGAACCGCACCCCGGCCACCCGGTCGAGGGCCAGCGCGTGGCTGCTGACCTCCATCACCACCGTCTGCACACCCCGCTCCACCGCGACCGCGAACAGCGCCTGCAGGTCGGTGGCCTCGGGCGTGGTGCGGACGCTGTCGACCACCAGGTCGCCCAGTCGCGACTCCACGGTGCCGAGCAGGCCGCTGGTCCGACCGGCCGCGCGCAGTCCGGCCTCGATCAGGTACGCCGTGGTGGTCTTGCCGGCCGTGCCGGTGATGCCGATCACCGTCAGGCGTCGGGTCGGGTCACCGTAGACCCGGGCGGCGACCGCGCCCAGCCGCGCCCGGGGGTCGTCGACCACGAGCACCGGCACCCCCGGGTCCGTGGCGGCGACCATGGCCGCGCCGGCCGGATCGGTGAGCACCGCCCGGGCGCCGGCGGCCACGGCGGCGGCGGCGAACTGACCACCGTGGTAGCGGCGGCCGGGCAGGGCCGCGTACAGGTCCCCGGGCCGCACCGCGGTGCTGTCGTGCGTGACCCCGGTGACCGCACCCTCGGGCCGGTCCGGCAGCCCGAGCAGCTCGGCCAGGTCGGCCAGCGGACAGGGGTCGGTGTGCTGCGGCCGGAGTGGCCATCCGCTGCGCGTCCCGGCCTCGGCCGGGGTGTCAATGCCGGGCACGGCGATTGACGTTACCCCAGTCACGCCGGCCGGTGGCGGCGTCCCGGTCACCGCCCGCCGCCCGGCGGCGGCGCGCCGCGTCATCTGTACAGCACCGGGTCCGGCGGCGGTTCCTCCGACGGCGGCACGTGGTAGTGCGCGAGGGTGAAGGCCATCATGTCCGAGAACGCGGGCGCGGCCACCTCGCCGCCGCCGGCCTCGCGGGGCGTGTGCGCCACGACCGCCACCACGAACCGGGGTGCCTCGGCGGGCGCCATCCCCACGAACGAGGCGACCTCCCCCTCGACGTACTCCCCGTCGACCACCATCGCCCCGGTGCCGGTCTTCCCGGCCACCCGGTAGCCCTCCACCGCCGCGGCCGTCCCGGTCGCCCCCGGCACCGTCACCACCGCCTCCATCGCCTGCCGCAGCTGCGCGGCGACCTCGGGGCTGAGCACCCGCCGCGTGTCCGACGCGGTCGGCGCGCGCTCGCTCCCGTCGGGAGCGACGACCGCCTGCACCAGCGACGGCCGCTTCCACGTCCCGTCGTTGGCGATGACCCCGTACGCCGCCGCCAGCTGCAGTGCGGTCGCGGTGGTGCTGTGGCCGATCGGCACCGAGCCGTACGACGACCCGGACCACTGCTCGGGTGGCAGCAGCGCACCGGACGCCTCGCCGGGCAGCCCCACCCCGGTCGCCTCCCCCAGGCCGAACGCCTGCTGGTACTCGTACAGGGTGCGGGCGCCGAGCTCGTCGGCGATGCGGATGGTGCCGACGTTGGAGGAGAACGCGAGGATCGCCGACAGGGTCATCCGGGTGCCCGGCGGGTGCCACTTGCCGACGTCCCAGAAGACGGTGTCTCCCTTCTGGATACTCGGGTCCACCGTCACCGTGTCGTCGGGGCCGATCACCCCCTCCTCCAGCGCCGCCCCGATCACCAGCGGCTTGTGCACCGACCCGGGGTCGAACACCACCGAGGTCGCGGCGTCGCGCCAGCGGTCCTCCGGGACGGAGAACGGGTCGGAGGCGTCGTAGCCGGGGTAGCTCGCCTGGGCGAGGATCTCGAACGTCCGGGCGTCGAGCACGACCGCGGCCGCGAAGGTGGCCTGCGCCGGCGCCATGTGGTCCACCAGCAGGCGCTGGATCTCGTACTGCAGGTCGGCGTCGATGGTCAGCCGCAGGTCGCTGCCCGGGCGGGCCGGCGTCTCCACGCGGTACCCGCCGGGGATCTGCCGCGCGAGCTCGCCACCCTGACCGGTCTCGTAGGTCAGCACCCCGGCGGTGCCCCGCAGCACGTCGTCGAAGCTCGCTTCCAGGCCGGCGAGTCCGACCAGGTCGGTGCCGGTGAAGCCGATGAGGTTGGCGGCCAGGTCTTCACCGGGCACGTGCCGGATCTCGTCCCGCTCCACCCCGATCCCGGCCAGGTTGAGCGCCTCGATCGCGTCGCCGGTGTTGACGTCGACCCCGCGAGCGAGCCACTCGAACCGCGACGGCTGCCCGTCGCGCAGCCGTGGCCGCATCCGTTCGGCGAGCTCCCCGGCAGGCATGTCCAGCAGCGGCGCCAGCAGCTCGGCGGTGCGCTGCGGGTCCTCCACCAGCTCGGGGTCGGCGAAGACGAACCGCGCCTCCAGGCTCTGTGCCAGGACCGCGCCGTTGCGGTCGTAGATGTTGCCCCGCGGCGCCGGCAGCTCCACCCGGTCGAGGCGGGTGGTCAGACCGGTCACCGCGTACGCCGGCCCCTCGGTGATCTGCAGCGCCACCAGGCGCACCCCCAGCACGCAGAACATGGCCAGCGCCACCGAGGTGGCCAGCCGCAGCCGGCGGCGGGGCTCGGCCAGCCGAGGCGGGCGCCGGGACCGGCCGGTGCCCCGCGAGGTGGTCGTGGGCCGGGACCGGGGCCGGGCGGTCGGGGCGGGCCCGGGCGGGCGGGACCCGGCGCGTGCCGACGTCGTGCCGCGCGAGCGGCTGGCCGTCGACTCGCCGGCCCGTCCGGCGGCCGCCGTGGCCCGGGCGGCCCGGGCCGCGCGGACCGCCGCGGTGGTGCGGCCGGCGGCCGACCGCCGGCCGGCGGCCGAGCGGCGGGGTGGGGGATCG
>VSBZ01000007.1:0-52204 GCA_047459215.1 Micromonosporaceae bacterium
GCAACCCGCTGTCACCGCGCCGCGCCGGACGGACGGCGCACGACGTGGCCGCCGACCCCGCCCCGGCCGGCCCTCCGCTCCCCACGGCGGCCGCTCATCACGGCACCGGTCGTGTCGGCGGCCGGCGGTGACCGGCCGCCGACACGACCGGGGAGGGGTCAGAACCCCCGGCGCGTACCCAGGTAGCGCGCCATCTGCTCCAGCCGCCGCACCCGCTGCTCCATCGGCGGGTGGGTGGAGAACAGCGCGCTGATGCCGTCACCCCGGAACGGGTTGGCGATCATGAGGTGCGCGCTCGCGGCGAGCTCGCCCTCGGCCGGCAGCGGCGCCTGCCGCGTACCGGCGTGGATCTTCCGCAGCGCGCTGGCCAGCGCGAGCGGGTCACCGGTGAGCCGCGCGCCGGACTCATCGGCCTGGTACTCCCGGCTCCGGCTGATCGCCAGCTGGATGATCGACGCGGCGAGCGGGCCGAGGATGAGCATGAGCAGCGCGCCGAAGACGTTGTTCTCGTTCCGGCCGCCGAACAGCCACACGAAGTGGGCCAGCATCGTGACGATCCCGGCCAGGGCCGCCGCGACGCTGGAGATCAGAATGTCCCGGTTGTACACGTGGGACAGCTCGTGCCCGATAACTCCCCGCAGCTCACGGTAGTCGAGGATCTGGAGGATCCCCCGCGTGACGCAGACCGCGGCGTTGTCCGGGTTCCGCCCGGTCGCGAAGGCGTTGGGCTGGATCGCCGGGCTGATGTACAGCCGCGGCATCGGCTGACCCGCCTGCTGGGACAGCTCGCGCACCATCTGGTAGAGCTCCGGGAACTCGGCCTCGCTGATCGGCCGGGCACCCATCGCCCGCAGCGCGATCTTGTCCGACCAGTAGTACGTGGCGGCGTTCATGGCCAGCGCCACGAACACGGCGACCACGAGCCCGGTCGTCCCCGCCAGCCAGTTACCGATGACCAGCACCAGGGCGGTCATCAGACCGAGCAGCGCGGCCGTCTTCAGACCGTTGTAGCTGCGCACGTGTGCTGCCTCCTCGACACCGGTCCCAGGCCGCGCTCGCGGTGCCGTCCGGCGCGACCGGCCCGGGACCACTCCCCCGTTCGTCACCATTGTGAACGCGGCCCGTACCGGCGGGCTTCCCCTCGCCCCGACGCCGGCGGCGCCGGCCGGCGCGGCGTGCCCGAGCCCGAGACCGCGACCGGTCCCGCGGGACGCCCGGCTCAGCCGCCGGTCGCGGCGACCGTGCCGCCGGCGACGTCCAGGACGATCTGCGGCGCCAGACCCACCACCACCCCCGCCACGGTGGCCGCCGCCAGCGCCACGCCGACCGCCCACGGCACCCCGGCCACGGCCGCCCGGGCGGCGGCCGGACCGTCCGCGCGGCCGGGCTCCCCGCCGGTGGCCGCGGCGGACGGGTGCGAGGGGGCGTAGAGCACGGCCGCCACCCGCAGGTAGTAGGCGAGCCCGATGACCGCGTTGACGGCCACGACCAGCGCCAGCCAGGCGGCGCCCCCGCCCAGCAGCGACCGCACCACCACCACCTTGGCGAACAGGCCGGCCAGGCCGGGCGGTAGGCCGGCGAGCCCCACCAGCGCGAGCGTGAACGCGGCACCCGTCCACGGCGCGCGGCGTCCCGCACCCCGGTAGTCCTCGATCAGCCCGCCGTCCGCCTCGCCCCGCAGCGCCACCACCGCACCGAACGCGGCGATCTCGAGGAGCACGTAGAAGATCGTGTACGCCAGCGCGGCCGTCACCGCGAGCGCCACCGCGTCCGGCATGCGGCCGGACGCCGTGGCGAACACGCCCAGCGGCGCCAGGATGTAGCCGGCCTGGGCCACCGACGACCACGCCAGCAGCCGCACCATCCGTCGCTGCCGCAGCGCGACCAGGTTCCCCACCGTCATGGTCGCCACCGCCAGCGCCGCCAACGGCGGGCCGGCCACCGACAGCCACGGCGGGAAGGCGAACGCCACCACGTACAGGACCGCCACCACCCCGCCCAGCTTGGAGGCGGTGGACAGGTAGGCGGCCACCGGCAGCGGTGCCCCGTCGTAGGCGACCGGCGCCCAGGCGTGGAACGGCACGGCCGCCACCTTGAAGGTCAGGCCGGCCAGCACCAGCACCACCGCCACGGCCGCCAGCGCCCGCAGCGGCCCGGGAACCCCGGCCGCCAGCGCCTCCGCGACACGGTCCAGGTGCACCGCGCCGGTCGCCGCGTACAGCAGCGCCGCGCCCAGCAGCGTGACCGACATCGCGACCACGGAGACGATGAAGAACGTCACCGCGCCGTGCACCGAGTCCAGGCTGCGGCGACGCAGGCCCACCAGCGCGTACAGGGGCAGGGTGAGGGTCTCCACCGCCACGATGAGCGTGATCAGGTCGCGGGAGTACGCCAGGGCCACCCCGCCGGTCATGGACGCCGCCAGCAGGAAGCAGTACTCGCCGGCGGGCAGGTGGCGCACCGCGGCGGTGGACAGGCCGAGCACCGCGAGCGTCAGCAGCCCGAACAGCACCGCCACCGCCGCGGAGGTGCGGTCGGCCACGTACGAGCACGCGCCGGCGTCGGCCACCAGGCAGAACGTCTCCCGTACCGGGCCGGTGCCGACCGCCCAGGCCGCCACCGCGACCGCGACCGCGCCGGCCGCCGTGACCGCGACCGTCAGCCGCGGCCGCGCCAGCCCCAGGTCGGCGAGCAGGGCCAGCACGGCCGTGCCACCGGCCAGGTAGACCGGCAGCAGCGCCACGTGGTCGATGCTCTGGATCACGGTGACACCACTCCCGCCAGGGCACTCACCGGGTCGTACGCCATGCCGAGGACGAGCACCGGCAGCAGCCCGACGGCCAGGGCCAGGACCACCAGCGGCGACCACGCCACCAGCTCGGAGCCGGTGAGCCTCCCGCTGACCGGGACGGCCGCCGGACCGTGGCTCACCCGCCGCAGCATCCGCAGGAAGTACGCGGCGGTCAGCGCCGCCCCGGCGGCGGCGACCACCCCGAGGGTGACCCACAGCGCGCCGCTGCGCTGCACCGCCGCCACCACCGCGAACATCTCACCCCAGAAGCCGGCCAGGCCGGGCAGGCCGAGCGACGCGATCGCCCCGAACCCGAGCAGGCCGGCGAGGACCGGGGCGTGCTCCCGCAGCCCGCCGAGCCGGGCCAGCTCGCCGGTGTGGCTCCGGTCCTTGATCGCCCCGACCAGGAAGAACAGCAGGCCCGTGATGATCCCGTGGGCGATGTTGCCGATCAGGGCCGCCTGGATGCCCACCGCCGACAGCGTGGCGATGCCCAGCAGCACGAACCCCATGTGGCCCACGGAGGAGTAGGCGATCAGGCGCTTGAGCTCGGTCTGCGCCAGGCACACCAGGGCGCCGACGATGATGGCGGCGACGGCGAGCACCCCGATCACCGGTGCCGCCCACGCCGCCCCCTGGGGGGTCACACCGACGCCGATGCGGATCAGGCCGTAGGTGCCCATCTTCAGCAGCACGCCGGCGAGGATGACGCTGCCGACGGTCGGCGCCTCGGTGTGCGCGTCCGGCAGCCACGTGTGCAGTGGCCACAGTGGAGACTTGACCGCGAAGGCCAGCGCCAGCAGCGTGAACGCCACCAGCTGGGTGGTCCGGGTGAGTGGGCCGCCGCCGGTGAGCACGGTGATGTCCGCGGTGCCGGCGCGCGCCACCACCACGAACACGCCCACCAGCAGCAGCACCGAGCCGAGCAGGGTGTAGAGGACGAACTTGCGGGCGGCGTGCCGGCGCCGCTCGCCTCCCCACCCGGCGATGACCGCGTACATCGGCAGCAGCACGACCTCGAAGAAGACGAAGAACAGCACGAGATCCAGCGCGAGGAACGTGCCGACAATGCCGACCTCGACGGCCAGCAGCAGCGCCACCAGGGTGCGGCCACGCCCGCCCTCCGGCACGTGCCGGACGGTGTACAGGCAGCACAGCAGCGTCAGCAGGGTGGTGAGCACCACCAGCGGGTACGAGATCCCGTCCACCCCGAGGTGGAACTGCAGGTGCAGCCACGGCACCCAGTCGGCCCGGATCCGGTGCCACGGCACCACCACCGGGCCCTCGCCGGCCGGCACGTAGGCGAACCAGCCGCGCTCGCCCGGCCCGGGCAGCAGCGCCACACTGGCGACGAACGCCAGCCCGGCCGTCACCGTGCCGACGATCCGGCCACCACGCTCCACCCGCGGCGGCAGCAACGCCACCAGCAGGGCACCGGCCGCCGGCAGCGCCAGCGTCGCCAGCAGGAGCACCTGACCCGCGCTCACCCGGCACCTCCCACGGCCACCGCCGCCAGCCCGAGCAGCACCGCGCCGGCCAGCACCGCGGTGGCCGCCCGGGGCAGTCCCGCCCGGTGTGCGCGGGCCAGCAGACCGCCCAGCGACCCGGTGCCCCGGCCGGCGCCCTCCACCGCGCCGTCGACCAGCCCTTCGTCACCGGCACGGACCGCCCGGGCCAGCGCCCGCACCGGCCGCACCACCACGGCGTCCTGTACCTCGTCGAGGTAGAAGCCGCGGGCGAACACCGTCCGCGCCGGCCCCAGGTAGCGGGCCGGGTCGGCGGACGGGTCGCGGCGCCACGCCAGCCACGCCAGCACCACGCCGACCGCCACCGCCGCCAGCGGCACCACCAGGAACCCGCCGACGTGGACCAGCTCCTGGTCGGCGAGCACCGGCGCGGCCGCCGGCGCGCCGGCGGCGTACTCACCGCTCCAGCCAGCGGGGTCCGGAGTGGACAGCCACGGTACCCAGGTGTCGGCGAAGGCGACGAAGCCCAGCAGGGCGCTCGGCACCGCCAGCGCCACCACCGGCCACGCCATCAGCGGCGGCGGCTCGTGCCCCGGGCCGGACGCCGCCGGCCCGAAGAAGGTCCGCAGCCACATCCGGGTGGCGTACCAGGCGGTCACCACCACGGTGGCCAGGCCGGCGGCGAAGACCAGCGAGGCCACCGCGCCGGCGCCGCCCGACGCGGCGTGCAGGATCGCGTCCTTGCTCCAGAACCCGGCCAGCGGGGGCAGGCCGACCAGGGCGCCCAACCCGATCGTCATCGACCAGAACGTCACGGGCATGCCGCGGCGCAGCCCGCCCATGGCGGACATGAGGTTGCTGCCCACCGCGTGGATGACCGACCCGGCCGCGAGGAACAGCAGCGCCTTGAACGCCGCGTGCGTGAGCAGGTGGAACAGGGCGGCGGCGGTCGCGCCGACGGCCAGCGCGCCGGCCATGTACGCCAGCTGGGAGACGGTCGACCAGGCCAGGACGCGCTTGATGTCCTCGGCGGCGGTGGCCGCCAGCGCGCCCAGCAGCATGGTGACCGCGGCGACCACCCCGAGCACCGTTAGCAGCCCGGTGCCGGTGCTGAACACCGGGTAGAGCCGGAACACCACGTACATCCCGGCCGCCACCATGGTGGCGGCGTGGATGAGCGCCGAGATCGGGGTCGGGCCGGCCATCGCGTCCGGCAGCCAGGTGTGCAGCGGGAACTGGGCACTCTTCCCGGCCACCCCGACCAGCAGCAGCAGCCCGGCGGCGGTGAGCACGCCGGCCGGCAGCTCCCCGGCCACCGCGGCCGAGAGCACCTCGGCGATCCGGAAGCTGCCGGCGTGCACGCCGAGCAGGATGATCCCCAGCCAGAACCCGACGTCGCCGACCCGGGTCACGAGGAACGCCTTGACCGCTGCGCCCGGCGCCTCCGGCAGCCGGCGGTCGTGGGCGATGAGCAGGTAGGAGCAGATGCCCATGACCTCCCAGCCGACCAGCAGCACGATGAGGTCGCCGGCGACCACCACCAGCAGCATCGCCGCGGTGAACAGCGACACCTGTGCCGCGTAGGGGGCGTAGCGGTCGTCGCCGCGCAGGTAGTCGACCGAGTAGACCTGGACCGCCAGCGCCACCACCCCGACCGCGACCGCCACCAGCAGGGCGGCGTGGTCGACCCGCACGCCGAACGTGACGGCCAGGTCGGCGAAGCGGACCAGCTCCACGTACCGCCCGTACGGCCGGTCGAGGCCCGCCAGCAGCACCACCGCGAGCAGCAGCGCACCGGCGGCCCCGGCGACGGCCAGGACCGCCGCCAGCCGGCGCCGCCGCAGCGGCACCAGGAAGCCGGCCAGGGCGGCGGCGAACGGCACCGCCGGCAGCAGCATCGCCGCGCTCACGCCACCGCCTCCCCGCTGGTGACCCGCTGCGGCCCCGTCGCGGCGCCGTCACCCGCCGGCACCGATGCGCCGGCCTCGCCCGTCCCGGACACCGCGTCGGCGACCGCCGCCTCCACCGGTTCCGACAGCGGGACCGTGTCGACCGCGGCCGAGGCGCGCAACCGGAACAGCTGCAGCACGATCGCCAGGCCCACGCCCAGCTCGGCGGCGGCGATCACGATGACGAACAGTGCGAAGACGTGGCCGGTGTACGGCGTGCCGGCCGCGGCGAGCGCGGCCCGGACCGTGGTCGCCGCGGTGACGAGGACGAGGTTGACCGCGTTGAGCATCAGCTCCACGGCCATCAGCAGCAGGATGGCGTGGCGGCGGCGCAGCACGCCGTACGCGCCGATGCCGAACAGCGCCGCGGCCACGACGTAGGGGATGACGGGGTGCATCAGCCGCCCGCCTCCTCCCGGCCGGACCGCTGGCCCGGCGCCGACCCTTCCGTCCGGGACACCACGACCGCGCCGACCAGGGCGGCCAGCAGCAGGATCGAGAGCACCTCGAACGGCAGCACCCAGTTGCCGAAGATGTCGTCGCCCAGGGCGCGCACGCCGCCGGGTTCGCCGAAGCTCACGGTCGTCCACCGGTAGGCGCCCACGAACAGGGCGGCCAGCCCGAGGCCGGCGCCACCGCCGACCAGCAGCCCCGGCCAGGCCGGCCGGTCGAGGTCGGGGCTGACGCCCGTGGGGGCGCGGGTGAGCATGATCGCGAACAGCAGCAGCACCACCACCGCCCCGACGTAGATGAGCACCTGCACCCACGCCACCAGCTCGGCGGTGAGGACCAGGTACATGCCCGCGAGCGCGGCCAGCGCCGCGACCAGGTACAGGCCGGAGCGGACCACGTGCCGGGTGGTCACGACCGCCAGCGCGGCGCCGACCGCGACGGCGCCGAGCCCCAGCAGGAGCGCGTCCGCGACGGTCATCTGGCGGCGCCCTCGGTACCGGTGGCCGCGGCCGCGGCGGTCTCCTCCTTGGCCGGCTCACCGTTCGGATCGTGCGCCGGCGGCGGCGGCACCGTCGGCATCCACTGGGCCAGCCGGTCCTTCTCGTGCAGCAGGTCGCGGATGTCGTACTCGGCGTACTCGAACTCCGGCGACCAGAACAGCGCGTCGAACGGGCACACCTCGACGCAGATGCCGCAGTACATGCACAGCGAGTAGTCGATGGCGAACCGGTCGAGCACGTTGCGCTGGCGGGGCCGGGCCGCGCCGGGGACGTGGACCTCCTCCTTGTGGGAGTCGATGTAGATGCACCAGTCCGGGCACTCCCGGGCGCACAGCATGCAGACCGTGCAGTTCTCCTCCAGCAGCGCGATCACGCCACGGGACCGCGGCGGCAGGTCCGGCGCGACGTCGGGGTACTGCCGGGTGTGGGACCGGCGCGTCATCGTGCCGAACGTGACCGCCAGACCCTTCGCGAGCCCCGATCCTGGAACTCCGCCCATGAGCCACATCCTGCCTTCCCGACCCGGTCCGCGCGACTCCGCGTCCGGCGCGCGGGTCACCTCACGCGGTCACATCACCAGCCGCACCGCCGCGGTCAGCGCCAGCTGGCCGAGCGCCACCGGGACCAGCACCAGCCAGCACAGGCGCTGGAGCTGGTCGACCCGCAGCCGCGGGTACGCCACCCGGATCCAGATGATCACGAACGACACCGCGGCGATCTTCGCCAGCGTCCAGAACCACCCGAGCTGGGCGTCCAGCCCGAACGGCCCCTTCCAGCCGCCGAGGAACAGCACCGTGGTCAGCGCCGCGATCACCACGATCCCCGCGTACTCGGCCAGCATGAGGAAGGCGAACCGCAGGCCGGTGTACTCGGTCTTGTAGCCGAACACGAGCTCGGTGTCGGCGATCGGGGTGTCCAGCGGCGGCCGGCGGATCTCGGCCACCCCCGCCACGAAGAACACGAACAGCGCCGGCAGCTGCCACAGCAGCCACCACGGCCGCCACGCCTCCACGATGCCCGGCAGCGACAACGTGCCGGCGGCCATCGCCACCGACGCGGCCGCCAGCACCAGCGGCAGCGCGTACGCCAGCAGCTGGGCGGCGCCGCGGATGCCGCCCAGCAGGCTGAACTTGTTCGCCGACGACCAGGCCGCCATGAGCACGCCGACGATCGGCACGCTGATGACCGCCAGCACGAGGAACAGGCCGATGTCCAGGTGCTGGCCGACCAGCCCGCCCGGACCCAGCGGCACCACCAGTAGGACCAGCAGGTAGGGCAGCAGGGCCACGGCCGGCGCGAGCTGGAAGACCGGACGGTCGGCGCCGCGGGGCGTCATGTCCTCCTTCTGCACGAACTTGATCCCGTCGGCGATCAGCTGCGCCCACCCGTGGAAGGCGCCGGCGTACATCGGGCCCAGGCGGCCCTGCATGTGCGCCATCACCTTGTGCTCGGCCTGCCCGACCACCAGCGGCAGCAGCAGGAACGCCACGAGGACCGCCACCACCCGGATGAGGATGTCCAGCCAGACCGGCACTGCTCACCCCTCCCCGCCGCCGCCCGGCGCGGCGTTGCCGTCGGAACGGCCGGCGGCCCGCGGACCCCACTCGCCCGGTGCCGGCACGCCCGGTGGGCGCATCGGCTGCCGGCGGCCACCTCCGGCGTGCGACTCGCCCGGCTCCTTGGCACCGGGCCACGGCTTGGCCACCCGGGCGGCGAGCACGAAGTCCTTGCGCAGCGGGTGGCCCTCGAACTCCGGGGCCAGCAACAGCGGGGACAGGTCCGGGTGGCCGGCGAAGTCGATCCCGAACATCTCGTGGGTCTCGCGCTCGTGCCACGACGCGCCGGGGTAGATGTCCACGACCGAGGAGAGCACCGGCGCCTCCCGCCCGACCCGGGTCCGTAGCAGCAGGCCGTGCCGGTGGCGGGTCGACCACAGGTGTGCGACCACGGAGAAGCCCTGGTCCAGCTCGTCGACCGCGGTGAGCCAGTCGAAGAAGTCGCAGGCCAGCTCGGCGTCGTCGCGGGCGTGGCGGACCGCGGTGGCCCACAGCTGCGGCGGCACGTCCACGGTGACCCGCTCGTGCCCCGGACCGCCGCCGGAGCGGCTCACCTGTGCCTGCTCGGGTCGGCCGAGCAGCGCCAGCAGGCGGTTGCCGATCTCGTCCGGCGTCATGCGCCCGATCATAGGCGCAGCCCGGCGGTGCGTACCGCCCCGCGTCCCGTGCGCCCGGTCGGTGAGGTACGCCCGCAACCGGACCGCAACCGCACGCGGTGCGGCGGCGTGTAGTCCGCGTCAGCCAGCGGGCGTGTGGTCCGCGTCAGCCAGCGACGACGGGAGTGCGGATGCCGGCACGCAGTGAGGTGCCCGAACGGACGGAGGGACCGTCCGTGACGGTCGGCGGCCCGGGTGGGAGCGCCAGCTTCGAGGAGCTGTACACCGCCCACTTCACCGACCTGGCGGTGCAGCTGTACGCGTACTTCGGCGACCGGCAGGAGGCCCAGGACGTCGTGCAGGAGGCGTTCTGCCGGGCACTGGCGCGCTGATCGAGGATCTCCCGGTACGACGGACCCGGTGGCGTGGGTCCGGCGGGTGGCCTGGAACCTGGCCGTCAGCCGGCGGCGCCGCGCCCGTGCCGCCCTGGCGGCGCTGGCCCGGCTGCACCGGCAGCCCGGCCGCCGGGTCGACGGCCCGGGTCCGGACCGGGTGGCGCTGGTCGCCGCGCTCGCCACGCTGCCGGCCCGGCAGCGGCAGGTGGTGGTCCTGCACGACCTCGCGGACCTGCCCGTGTCCGAGATCGCCGACCAGCTGGGAGTCCCCTCCGGCACCGTCAAGTCCTGGCTGCACCGTGCCCGTACCGCCCTGGCGGCACAGCTCACCACCACCGGACCGGCCCCGCAGCGGGCCGAGGACCCCACCCGAAGCGGAGGCACCGATGACCGACCCGATCGATGACCTGACCGTCCGTACCGCGTTCGAGAGGCTGCGCGCGGACGCGACCGCCACGATCCATCCGCCGGGCGTCGCCGCCGCCCGCCGGAGCGTCCGGCGGCGGCGGTACGCGGCGTCGGCCGCCGGCGGCCTGGCGGCGCTGCTGCTGAGCTCGGGCGCGGCCGCCGCCCTCTGGTGGGAGGCGCCGGACGGCACCGGGCCGGCGCCGGTGGTGACCGCGGCCAGCCCGTCGGCGGCCCCGAGCCCGTCCACCAGTCGCGCCGACGCACCGCCGGACGGGACGGCACTGGCCGAGATGGCCTGGGACGCGCTGACCGGCCTGGTGGGCGACGAGGCCCGGATCTTCGCGTACGGCGGGCTCGCCGTCCCGGACGATCTCGACATGCCGTTCCCCGGCGATTTCGAGTTGATGCCAGGCATGGCCCCCGGTCGCTACCGGATGACCGTGGTGTGTGGCGGCGACGGTAAGGGCATCGTCACCCTCACGATGGGCGGCGAGTCAGCCACCGCGACCGCACGCTGCGGAACCACGCCCGAGGAGATCGCTGCCGGCGCGGCGACCGTCGCGATGGAGAGGGTCGGCTCGGAGAACGTCAGCGTGGAGGTGGGTTACAGCTCGGACGATGCGCCCGAGCAGTCCCACGTCGTTCTGATGGCGCTTGAGTTCATCGGCTGACGTCAGCGGTCGCCCGTGGGAGCGCGCACGAGCGGGGCGGACAAGGCCGCCGGATCCGGCCGCTGGACCCCGCCGATGCCGGACTGCTCACCGGCGATCTTCTCCTGCAGGCGGAGGATGCCGTGCAGCAGCGCCTCCGGCCGGGGCGGACAGCCGGGCACGTACACGTCGACCGGGATCAGCTGGTCGACCCCCTTGGTGACCGAGTACGAGTCCCAGTACGGGCCGCCGCAGTTGGCGCAGGCGCCGAAGGAGATCACGTACTTGGGCTCCGGCATCTGCTCGTAGAGCCGCAGGACCGCCGGCGCCATCTTGTCGGTGACCGTGCCCGAGACCACCATGAGGTCCGCCTGCCGGGGGCCGTGCGCGAACGGGATCACGCCGAGCCGGATGAAGTCGTGCCGACCCATGCTGGTGGCGATGAACTCGATCGCGCAGCACGCCAGCCCGAAGTTGAACACCCACAGCGAGTAGCGCCGCCCCCAGTTGAGCACGAAGCGGATCGGCTCGCCGAGCACCGCGGGCAGGGTGGCCATGGACGCCACACTACCGCCCGCGGCCGGGCGCGTCAGTGGTCGTGCCCACGGCCCCCACCATGCTCGTGCCCACCTCCGCCGGGGTCGTGCCCGCCGCCCTCACCGTGGTCGTGCCCGCGGCTCCCACCGAAGTCGCGCCCGCCGTGGTCGTGGCCGCCGGGATCGTGCCCGCCGGAGTCGTGGCCCGCGGCCGGGGGCAGGGCCGGTCGCTGGCCCGGTTCCACCACCACGAACTGGCCCATCATCCCCAGGTCCTCGTGCGCGAGCACGTGGCAGTGGTACATGTACGGCGAGTCCGGGTCGGTGTAGTCGGTGAACCGCAGCACCAGCCGGACGGTGCCACCCGGTGCGACGTACACCGTGTCCTTCCACCCCGACAGCTCCGGCCCGGGCGGCCGGCCGTCCACCGCCACGACGCGGAACTGGACGTCGTGGACGTGGAAGCTGTGCGGAACGCCGTCGGCGTTGGAGACCTCCCAGATCTCGGTGCTGTCGACCTCCACCACCTCGTCGATGCGCCCCATATCCATCGACGCCCCGTTGATGTTCATGTCCCCCATCCGGAACGTGCGGGTGACCCGCGCGTCCGTCGGGTCGAGGTCCGGCGGCGGCGCCAGCCGCTGCGGCAGCGGCGGGGAGGGTGCCAACCGGTCGGCGGCGCGCAGCTGCACGACGTCGAAGGAGTCGTCCCCGCCGGAGAACCGTTCGAGGAAGCCGGCGCCGAGGTCCGGGTCCCGGCTACGCAGCACCACGTCCTCGCCCGGCCGCATCGCCACCACGATCTCCGCCCGCTCGCCCGGCGACAGCTGGACGTGGTCGGTCACGTGCGGCGCGGGCAGCAGGCCGCCGTCGGTGGCGATGAGCGAGAACTCCCGCCCGTCGGAGAACCCGAAGTCGTAGACCCGTGCGTTGGAGCCGTTGAGCAGCCGCAGCCGCACCAGCTCGGTGGTGACCTCGAGGTAGCCGCCCACGGTGCCGTTGGCCAGCACGGTGTCGCCCAGCGACCCGACCGGGCTGAACATCGGGGCCCGGTCCACCACCCGGCCGGCGGAGTCGAACGCGCGGTCCTGCACGATCAGCGGGATGTCGTCGACGCCGTACGTGGACGGCAGGTCCAGCGCGAGGCTGTTGGCGTCGTCGAGGATGAACATGCCGGCCAGGCCGCGGTACACGTGCGCGGCGGTGGCGCCGTGCAGGTGCGGGTGGTACCAGGTGGTGGCGGCCGGCTGGTCGATCGTCCAGTGCGGACTCCAGGTCTGCCCGGGCTCGATCGGCTGGTGCGGGCCGCCGTCCATCTCCGCCGGCAGGTGGTGCCCGTGCCAGTGCGTGGTCGTGGTCTCGCCCACCTCGTTGGTGACGTTCACCTGCACGTGCTCGCCACGCGTGGCACGCAGCGTCGGTCCCAGGTACGAGCCGTTGTAGCCCCAGGTGAGGCTGGGCTCGTCGCCCACCCCGAAGTCCGTGGTGCCCTCCTGCACCCGCAGGTCGAACACCCGACGACCGTCCTCGATCCGGCTCTCGGCCAACGGCGGGATCGCCAGCGGCCGGTCGAAGCTCACCGCCCCGGTGGTGTCGACGGTGGCGCGGGCCCACACCAGCGCCACCGCACCGACCAGCGCCAGCGCCACCAGCAGCACGATCGTCAGGCACCCCACGAGCCACCGTCGCGCGCCCCGGCGCGGGCGTACCGTGGCGGCACCGCCGCCGGCCGCGGCCTGACCCGTCATGCTCCCCCCTCAGCTCGACCCCGGCGGGCCTCCCGCCCGGCGGACCCGTTCCAGCGGCGGCAACGCTAGGCCGCTCCGCCGGGGCCGGCGTCGCCCCGGCGGGGTCTTCCGGGTACCGCATCGGGAGTACGCGGCCTGCCCCGGCGGGGGTACGCGACCCTGGTCGGTCCCCGGCGCCACCGGGCGACCACCGGCCGCGGAGCTAGGGTCGATCCGTGCGCAACGCCTGGTGGCGCGGGTGGGGCCGGTGGACCGGGGTGCTCCTGGACGTCACGCTCGCGACCGGCATGACGCTGGTCATGGTGAGCGCGTCCCTGCAGTCGGGGGACCAGCCGGCCCGCCCGATGGACGCCTGGTCGGTGGCGGCGATCGCGCTCGTCGGCGCCTGGACCGGACTGGCCCGCCACGCCCCGCGTACCTCCGTGGTCGGCGCCGCGGTCAGCCTGTACCTGGCCCTGTCGATCGGGGTGGCCGCCTTCTCCCCGGCGCTGGCGCTGGGCGTGCCGCTGTTCGTGGCCGCGTGGACCGGGCACCTGTGGTGGGCGGTCACGGTCACCGGACTGGTCGCGGTCTCCGGGACGACGTACCGGCTGCTCAGCGGTGACGGGGAGCCGGTGGCCCAGATCGGGTTGACCACCCTGTTCGACGTCTCGCTCATGGCCGCGGTGCTGCTGCTCGGGGAGGCGCTCCGCAGCCGCCGGGCGCTCCGGGAGGAGGCCACGCTCCGGCTGCGGCTGGCCGAGCAGGAGCACCGGCGGCGGCTGACCGCCGAGCGCATGCGCACCGCCCGGGACCTGCACGACGTGCTGTCCCACACGCTCGCGCTGGTCGGCATCCAGGCCAACGTCGCCGCCGAGAACCTGGACACCGCGCCCGAACGCGCCCGGCAGGCGCTGGAGAACGTCCGGCGCGCCACCCGCGACGCCATGTCGGACCTGCGCAGCACCATCGCGGTCCTGCGGGAGGAGACCGGACCGGACGGCGACCCCGCTCCGGCCCCGGGCCTGGCGCAGCTGCCGGAGCTGGTGGAGTCGGTCCGCAACGCCGGGCTGGCCGCCACGCTCACCCACACCGGCGAGCCGACGCGGCTGCGCCCGGCGGTCGAGCTCGCCGCCTACCGGGTCGTGCAGGAGTCGCTCACCAACACCCTTCGCCACGCCGACGCGGCGTCGGTCACGGTGGTGGTCGCCCACGAACCCGGCGGCGTACGGGTCAGCGTGCGTGACGACGGTCGTGGTCACGCCCGCCGGCCCGCCGTCGACGGCGGTGCCGGGTCGGGCCTGCGCGGCATGGCCGAGCGGGTCCGGGCGCTGGGTGGCACGCTGACCAGCGGGCCGGCGCCCACCGGCGGGTTCCAGGTGGAAGCGTGGCTGCCGGCCGGCGGGGAGGGGACGTGACCATCCGGGTGCTGCTCGCCGACGACCAGGAGCTGGTCCGCTCGGGCCTGAAGGTGCTGTGCGAGCACGACGGCGACATCACCGTGGTGGCGGAGGCCGCCGACGGGGCGCAGGCGGTGGAGCTGGCGCGCCGGACGCGGCCGGACGTGGTGCTCATGGACATCCGGATGCCGGTGCTGGACGGCATCGCGGCCACCCGGCGGATCGTCTCCGACCCGGAGATCAACCCGGCCGTCCGGGTGCTGGTGCTGACCACGTACGAGCAGGACGCGTACGTGTTCGAGGCGATCCGGGCCGGTGCCAGCGGTTTCCTCAGCAAGGAGGTCAGCCCGGCCGGGTTGCGGGAGGGGGTGCGGACGGTGGCGGGCGGCCAGTCGCTGCTGTCCCCCGGGGCGACCCGCTCGCTGATCGAGGCGTTCGTGGCCCGCTCACCCCGGGAACCGGACACCGCCCGGCTGGCCGTCCTCACCGACCGGGAGCGGGAGGTCCTGGCGCTGGTCGGGCGCGGCCTGTCCAACGTCGAGATCGGACGGATACTGTTCCTGAGCCCGGCCACGGTGAAGACCCACGTGAACCGGGCAATGTCCAAGTTGGGGGCTCGGGACCGCGCTCAGCTCGTGGTCGTCGCGTACGAGTCCGGGCTGGTCCGCCCGGGCGAGCCCGGCCCCGACCGCACCTGAGGAACCCGGCCACGGCCGGGGCCGACCCGCGGCCGGCCACCGGTTCACCCGCGGGACATCGCCTCGATCGCGTCGAGGTCGCGAACCGCGTAGCGGTGGTGCTCCCACTCCTCCTCCAGGATCGTGTGCAGGCACGAGAGCACGGTCTCCTGGTGCTCGGGGTCGTGGGGGTTCCGGCGCGGCGCCGCCAGGACCTCCGGGGTGACGGTGGCCAGGAAGTCACGCACCATGGCGACCCGACCCGCCCGGACCTCGAGCACCTCGTCGTACGGCGGCGTGGCCGTCGTGAGCACCGACGTGTCGAACTCACGCAGGGTGCCCTTGTCGACCTGGCCGATCGGGTGGAACGGCTGGTCGATCCGCAGGATCGCCCGACCCAGCCACATGTCGGTGGCGAAGATCAGGTGCCGCAGGGTCTGCGCGAAGGACCACTCGCCGTCCACCGACACGTCGACCGTGCCGGCCGGCATCGCGGCGACCCGCGCGAGCGTCGCCTCCCACGTGCGCTCCAGCGCCGCCCAGGCCGCCCGCAGCCCGTCCGGGTCAGCGGCGCGCCGGTCGGCGCGACCGGGGAACCGGCGGTTGAGCTCCGCCTCGACGAACGGGGTCACGTCCACGCCGTTGACGTACAGCGCACCGCCGCCCTCCAGCAGCCACGGTGACTCGATCTCCGCGCCCGTCACCACGACGCCGCGCATGACGGCGCCGGACAGGTCGGCCCCTACGAACCGGGCGCCCCGCAGGTCCGCACCGACGAACTCCGCCTCCCGCAGGTCGGACCGGATGAACGTGGCCATGCCTCCTCCTCCCGCCGGGGCCTCAGCGAGGCCGGTGGTGGTGGTGGTCATCGGACCGTCGGCCGCGCGGCCGCGTGGTGCGGGCGCCGCCGGGCGGTCCGGGAGGGGTCCGACAATACGACCGACCTACGACACGACGTGCGACGTCGCGCCCCACCGGTGACGTGACAGCCCACCTGTGGCGTCACGGGCCGCCCACGACGTCGTCGTCCGGGTACCAGGCGGCGGCCCGCATGTCGACCCGGTCCCCGCGCATCGGCGTGCCCTCGGCGAGCAGCCGCTGCCGGGCCTGCTCCTCGTGCCCGCAGCAGAGCCGGCCGTCGGCGCCGACCACCCGGTGCCAGGGCACCGCACCGCCGTACCTGGCCATGATCGTGCCGACACGCCGCGGGGACCGTCGGCCGGACCGGTCGGCCAGCGCGTCGGCGATGGCGCCGTAGCTCATCACCCGCCCCGGTGGGATCCGCTCCACCAGGTCGAGCACGGCCTCCACGTACTCCTCGGCGCTCATGCCGGTCCCGCCGGCGCCGCCGTCCGGTCCGCCGCCACCGGTCGCCACCACGGGTGGTCAGGATATGGGACGCGCGCCCGGGGCGCCGGGCGGCCGGTGAGCCGCGCGGGAGAGAATGGCGCCGTGCGGACCGATCCCCGACCCGACCCGGTGCCCGCCGCGCTGGCGGCGGCGCGCCGCATCGTGGTCAAGGTCGGCTCGTCGTCGCTGACCACCGTGACCGACGGCCTGGACCCGCGGCGCCTCGAGGCGCTGGTCGCCGCCCTCGCCGCCGCCGGCGACCGGGAGCTCGTCCTGGTCTCCTCCGGGGCGATCGCCGCCGGGCTCGCACCCCTGGGCCTGGCCCGCCGGCCGCGCGACCTCGCCACCCAGCAGGCGGCCGCCAGCGTCGGGCAGGGCCTGCTCATCGGGCACTACGCGGCCGCGTTCGCCCGGCACGGCCGGACCGTCGGCCAGGTCCTGCTCACCGCCGACGACATGACGCGGCGCGCCCACTACCGCAACGCGTACCGCACCCTGCGCACCCTGCTCGACCTCGGTACGGTGCCGATCGTCAACGAGAACGACACGGTCGCCACCGACGAGATCCGCTTCGGGGACAACGACCGACTGGCCGCGCTGGTCGCCGCCCTGGTGCGCGCGGACGCGCTGCTGCTGCTGTCCGATGTGGATGGGCTGTGGACCGGTGACCCGTCCGAGCCGGGCGCGCAGCGGGTCGAGGTGGTGGCGCCCGAGGACGACCTGTCCGGGGTGCGCCTGGGGCCGGCCGGCCGCTCCGGGGTCGGTACCGGTGGCATGGTCACGAAGGTGGAGGCGGCCCGGATCGCCACCCGCGCCGGCATCCCCGTGGTGCTCACCCGCGCCGACCTGGCCGGACGCGCGCTGGCCGGTGAGCCGGTCGGCACGCGGTTCCTGCCCTGCGAGCACCGGCCCGCCGCGCGGCTGCACTGGCTGGCCCACGCCACCACCCCGCGTGGGCGGCTGTACCTCGACCCGGGTGCGGTCACCGCGGTGGTCGAGCGGCGCAAGTCCCTGCTGCCGGCGGGGATCACCGCGGTCGACGGCGGCTTCATCGCCGGCGACCCGGTCGACCTCGTCGACGCCGAGGGCCGGCCGGTGGCGCGGGGACTGGTCAACTACGACGCTGTCGAGCTGCCCCACCTGCTGGGCCGCAGCACCGCGGAGCTGGCCGCCACGCTCGGACCGGCCTACGAACGGGAGGTCGTGCACCGCGACGACCTCGTCCTGCTGGAACGGAGTTGAGGATGACCGCACCCGCAGACACCGCCGGGACACGTCCGGCCGGTTCCGACCCCGCGGGCTCCGTCCACGCGCAGGCGGTCCGCGCCCGCGCCGCCGCCTCCGAGCTGGCCACGCTCACGCGTACCCGCAAGGACGCGGCCCTGCACGCGATGGCCGACGCGCTGGAGAAGCACTCGCCGGAGGTCCTGGCCGCCAACGCCGCCGACCTGGCGGCCGCGCGCGAGGCCGGCACCTCCGCGGCACTGCTGGACCGGCTCGCGCTCGACGAGCGGCGGGTCGCCGCGATGGCGGACGCGCTGCGGGACATGGCGGCCCTGCCCGACCCGGTGGGCGAGGTGGTGCGCGGGTCGACGCTGGCCAACGGGCTGCGGCTGCAACAGGTCCGGGTCCCGTTCGGCGTGGTCGGCATGATCTACGAGGCGCGGCCGAACGTGACCGTGGACGCCGCCGGCATCTGCCTGAAGTCGGGCAACGCCGTGCTGCTGCGGGGGTCGTCGTCGGCGGCCCGCTCCAACGCGGCCCTCGTGGAGGTGCTGCGCGGCGCGCTGGCCGACACCGGCCTGCCGGCCGACGCGGTCCAGCTCGTGGACGCCAGCGACCGCGACTCGGCCCGGCAGCTGATGCGGGCCCGGGGCCTGGTCGACGTGCTGATCCCGCGCGGTGGCGCGTCGCTGATCCGGTCGGTGGTGGAGGAGTCCACCGTGCCGGTGATCGAGACCGGCGTGGGCAACTGCCACGTGTACGTCGACGCCGCCGCCGACCTGGACATGGCCAGCAGGATCGTGCTCAACGCCAAGACCCAGCGTCCCAGCGTGTGCAACGCGGCGGAGACGCTGCTGGTGCACGCCGCGGTCGCCGACGCGTTCCTGCCGAGGATCCTCGCCGAGCTCACCGGGGCGGGGGTGACGGTGCACGGCGACCCGCGGGTGTGCGCGGCGCGCCCGGACGACCCCAGGGTCGTCCCCGCCACCGACGAGGACTACGCCACCGAGTACCTGTCGCTGGACATCGCGGTCAAGGTGGTGGACTCGCTGGAGGAGGCGATCGCCCACATCGCCCGGTACGGCACCGGCCACTCGGAGGCGATCGTCACCGACTCCGCGGCCGCCGCCGCCGAGTTCACCGCCCGGGTGGACGCGGCCGCGGTGCTCGTCAACGCCTCCACGAGGTTCGTCGACGGCGGCGAGTTCGGGTTCGGCGCCGAGATCGGCATCTCCACCCAGAAGCTGCACGCCCGCGGACCGATGGCGCTGCCGGAGCTGACGTCCACGAAGTTCATCGTCACCGGCGCGGGTCACGTCCGCTGAGGGCGCCCGTCCCCGCGCCGTCGGTGGCGGCTCGGCTCCCGCGTCGCCTGACTTCGGACGGTCGACGGCTGGCAGCCGAGGATCGCGGCGATCTCGTGATCGGGGAGGTCCTCCAGGTACCTCAGCACCAGCACCGCCCGGTAGCCGGGCGCTAGCCGCCGCAGCGCCCCGCGCGACGCCAGGCCCGGGTCGACCTGTGCCGGGGCGTCGCGGGAGTCGGCCCGCTCCGGGACGTGGGCGGTGCTCACCTCCCGGCCGCGGAGCGCCCGCCGCCACCACGTCACCTGCTGGGCGGTACATCGCCGCCCGCAGGTACGTCTCCGGGTTTCCCTCGATCCGGTTCCAGCGGCGGTACGCCCTGGCCAGCACCGACTGCAGGAGGTCCTCGGCCTGCTGGCGGTCCGCGGTCAGGGCCATGGCCATCCGGAACAGGCTGTGCGAGCGCGCTTCGACGAAGCTGACAAAGTCCCGTTCCGTCGTGGCGTGGACGTCGCCCACCCCGATCCCGCTGCGCGATCCACGCCCTCATAGACGCCGGGTCGGGGCGGTCTGCTGCACCGGCGCCGACGTCCCCGCCGTCAGCGGCACGCCCGGATCGCCGTCAGCGTGGTGTGGACGACGAACGCGTCCCCGTCCTCGCTGGGCCACGACCCGTCCGACCGCTGGGTCTCCGCCAGGCGCTGCCGGGCCGCGACGATGAACGGGTCGTCCGCGGGCACACCCAGTCGACGCAGCGCGGCCGCGGCCCACGCCAGCCCCGACGGCGGGATGTCGTCCAGGCGCCGGCGCAGCACCAGGCGCATCCGTACCGACTCGCCGTAGCGTCCCTGTCCGAACAGCACCGCCGCACCCAGCCAGCCGGTCACCAGGTACGACGGCCACGTCCCGTCCTCGGCCAGGCTGTCGGCCAGGGCGCGCGCGGCGTTGGCGACCACGCCGGCGTACGCCCCACCCACCCGCGTGTCCAGCGGTCCGCCGGACCGGGCCTCCAGGCCGCCGGCGGACAGCCAGAACGCCGCGTTCGCGGTCAGGTACAACCGGGCCTCCGGGTCGCCCGGCCGGGCCCACGGCGGGGCGGAGTCCGCCAGCGCCGGGTCCTCCTCCCACGTGCCGTCGGGCCGCTGGGTCACCGCCAGCCAGTCCATCGCCTGCCGCGCCGCCGGCCGCCCGAGAGCGCCCAGGTCGTCCAGCTCGGCGAACCGGAAGCAGGTGGCGTCGACGGACGGTACCTGCTCACCCTCCCGCCCCGGCCAGCCGGCGTCCTTGACCTGGCCGGACTCGACGATCTCGAGGACGGCCGGGTCCGGGCGGGCGCCGGTGCGCAGGTACGCCAGCCGGGCCCGGTCCACCTCGTCCCCGTGCGCCACCACGTACCCGATGGCGGCGTCCAGGTCGACCTCCGACCGCCTCACGAGCGGCAGCGTACGGCCTCAGTACGTCGGCAGTGAAGGGTCCACCTGCTTGACCCAGGCCAGCACCCCGCCCTGCAGGTGGACGGCGTCGCGGAACCCGGCCGCCTTGAGCGTGGCCAGCGCCTCCGCCGAGCGGGCGCCGGACTTGCAGTACAGGACGATCTGCCGGTCCTGCGGCAGCTCCGCCAGCGCCTCCCCGGACAGGATCCGGTCCTTCGGGATGAGCACGCTGTCCGGGATCCGGACGATCTCGTACTCGGCCGGCTCCCGGACGTCGACCAGCAGGAGGTCCTTCCCGGCCTGCTGCCACTCCCGCAGCTCGGCGGCGGTGATGGTGGAGTCCGCGGCCGCGGCCTGCGCCTCGGCGGAGACCACGCCGCAGAAGTCCTCGTAGTCCTCCAGCAGGTCCTTCTGGGTGGCGTTCGGCCCGCACAGCACGCAGTCGGGGTCCTTGCGGACGTTGATGGTGCGGTAGCTCATCTCCAGCGCGTCGTAGACCAGCAGCCGTCCGACCAGCGGCTCACCGGTGCCGGTGATGAGCTTGATCGCCTCGGTGACCTGAATGGACCCGATGGAGGCGCACAGCACCCCGAGCACGCCACCCTCGGCGCACGACGGCACCATGCCCGGCGGCGGCGGCTCCGGGTACAGGCACCGGTAGCAGGGGCCGTGCTCGGCCCAGAACACCGAGGCCTGGCCGTCGAACCGGTAGATCGACCCCCACACGTACGGCTTGCCGAGCAGCACCGCCGCGTCGTTGACCAGGTAGCGGGTGGCGAAGTTGTCGGTGCCGTCGAGGATCAGGTCGTACCCGCGGAAGATGTCCAGAATGTTCTCCCGGTCCAGCGCGGTCTCGTGGGTGACCACGTTCACCTGCGGGTTGATCTCGCGGATCCGGTCGGCGGCCGACTGGACCTTCGGGCGGCCCAGGTCGGACTGCCCGTGGATGACCTGACGCTGGAGGTTCGACTCGTCCACGGTGTCGTAGTCGACGACCCCGAGGGTGCCGACCCCCGCCGCGGCGAGGTACATCAGCGCCGGCGAGCCCAGCCCACCCGCGCCCACGCACAGCACCTTGGCGTTGCGCAGTCGCTTCTGTCCGGTCACGCCGACGTCCGGAATGATCAGGTGACGCGAGTAACGGCGGATCTCGTCAGTGGTGAGCTCGGCGACGGGCTCCACGAGGGGCGGCAGGGACACGGCTCCACTCCCAGGGTCGGATCGGTCGACAGGGTCCATTCTTGCGCGGTCCGGGCCGGGGTGGCGGAGTCGCCGTGTGAGGTGGACCACCGGCCACCCGCCCCGCGGCCGCGGTGCCGTCGAGGCCTACTCGTCCGGGAACGGCCACGGGTTCGGCCGGCAGCCGTCCAGCGAGATCGACTGCTGCTGCATCACCGGTGCGAGCTCGCCCGGCCCGGGACAGCCCTCGTGACCGTACCCGAGGGCATGGCCGATCTCGTGGTTGACGACCATCTGCCGGTACCGCTCCAGGGGCACCTTGGCGGCGACGTACTCCGGCACCGACATCCGCCACCGGCTCAGGTTGAGGACGACCTGACCGCTGTAGTGGCAGGAGAGACCGCCGTCGGGCAGGCCGGTGCCGATGATGTCCAGGCCCGCGGTGGCGCACATCCGGGCCGCGGTCCCGCTCGTCACCAGGCTGACGGTCACCTCGTGCGCGGCGTCGCCTGGCACGCGCTGGAACCGGGTCCGGCCGTCGGCGGTCCAGCCCCGAGGATCCTTCAGGGTCGCCTCGATGAACCGGGCCACCTCGCCGGGATCCTCGTCGATGTTCGTCTCGACCGCCACGCGGAACCGCACCAGCCGCCCCTCCGAACCGATCTCCTCGCCGGTTCCCCGGGCGTAGCGGACCTCCCCCGGACCGTCGGTGGGGAAGTCGCCGGGCAGCGACAGCGGCGGCGCGGTCGTCGGCGGCGGCTCGGGCGACGGGGTCGGCGGGGCGGCGGGGGTCGCCGGTGCCGCCACGGTCGCCGACGGGTCGGGTGCCACCTGCCCGGGCGAGAACAGCACCAGGTAGCCGCTGCTCAGCAGGGCCGCCGCCAGGAAGACGAGGCTGACCGCCAGCCGGCGCCTGCCCCGCCGGGCGGGCGCCGGCCCGGGCACCGGCCGGGGTGGGGCCGCGGGCGGCCGGTGGGGCGACGGCGGCCGTGGGGCGTACGGGGACGGCTGCCTGCCGTGCCGGGCCGTCGGCGCCCGGCCGCGACGCCGTGGACGCGGCGTCCCGGTCGCGTCAGGTCGAGCGGCTCCGGGCACGGTCCACCAGTCTGGCACACGTCCCCGACGGTCGACACCTGCCCGCGAGCGGCCGGGTGACGGTCGACACCCGGGCCGGACGCGCTCACCCCACCCGGACGTCAGGGCGGGGCAGCCGCCAGCGCCGGGTCCGGTCCACCGTCGGCGGCCTGCCGGCGACCTCGTCCAGCATCCCCACCACCGCCCGGGCGACCAGCCGCGGCACCTCCATCTGCGCCACGTGACCGACCCCGTCGATCATGAGCAGCCGGCTGTCCGGGATGGTCCGGGCCGCCTGGGGTGCCACGCGGATGTCGACCAGGCGGTCCTGCCGGCCGCCGACGACCAGCGTCGGCGCCCGCACCTCCGCGGCGGCGCGCCACAACGACCCGGCGCCGGGCAGGTACGCCCGCAGGAACGCCGCCACCAGCCCGCGCATGGTGCGCAGGTACGCGTCGACGTAGTGGCCGAGACGGTAGCGGAGCCTGATCTCCTCGACCGCCTCGGCCAGCCGCTGCGGCGGGACCCGGCTCGGGTCGGCGTAGACCGTTTCGATCACCCGGGTGGTCAGCTCCTCGGGCGGGATGTCGGCCAGCATCCGCGCGGCCAGGCGGCTGGCACGGGGCAGCGCCAGCAGCGGCAGCAGCTGGCCCTGGGCGGTGCGCCGGGGGTCCAGGAAGGGCAGGGCGGGGGAGATGAGCGTGAGGGTGCGGACCAGGTCGGGGCGCACGGCCGCGACCTTCACTGCGACCGCTCCGCCCAGCGAGTTGCCGAACAGGTGCACCGGTCCCCGCCCGGTGTGCTCGATCCAGCGGATCACCCGGCCGGCGAGCGCGGTGAGCGTGTACCGGTGGGTGGGGTCGCTGCGCCCGAACCCCGGCAGGTCGATCGCCTGCCCGTGCAACCGGTGAGCCAGCAGCGTGGCCAGGTCCGTCCAGTTGAGAGACGAGCCGCCCAGCCCGTGCACGTACACGGCGGGCTCGGCCGCCGCGCCGGTCGGCGGCGTCTCCCGCACGTACACCATCGCGCCGTCGAGCGGGACCCTGCGACCGGGCAGGGCCGGCGGCGGATCGTCCAGCGGCGGCACGGAACTGTCGGGGGCGAGCAGCGCACGCCTCATCTGACCGCTCCGGGCGCCGCTGCCTCAGCCGGCGAGCAGCGCGTCCAGTCTGCGGTTGACCGCGCCCAGGGTGGCCCGCACGGCCGCGTGCCGGGCGTCGCCGTCCACCACCGCGGAGCCCGCCAGCTGCTCGACCCACCCGCCGCAGACCAGCATCACCACCACGACCGCGACCTCGGTCCTGCCGAACGGGACCACGCCGGTGTGCTCCACGAAGCAGCGGGAGGGCCGGTCGGACCGTGACGTCCCGTCGATCAGCTGGTCGATCGCCTTCGCGGCCGACACCGCCGCCAGGCGCACCACGTACGAGTCGATCGCCGGGCCGCTGGCCAGGCCGATCGCCCGTCGCCCGCCGGCGGCGAGCTGGACGCGCACGGTGGCGTGCGTGCCCACCACGTTGACCTGGACGTTGTCGATCACCACGCGCGGCCCGTACCGGTTGCCCGGCGGCGGAAGGGGCGGGTGGTCCTGCGACGGCGGCCGGACCTCAGCCGCCGCGGCGCCGTCGGCCGGCTCCGCCGCGCCGCGCGGCTGCGGCGCGGTGGTCTCCGCCGTGGCGGCGTCCGACGGGCCCGCCTCCGGTGAACCGCGGTCGCCGGCGTCGGGGCCGGCCGGCGTGCCGGCCCCGGAGTCCTGGGATGCCGGGCGGGCCGGGGGGATGTACTGCGGGGCGGCCGACAGGCCCATGCGCTCCTGGAGCATCCGGGCCACGACCCGGCTGACCTGGACCGGGTCGGCGTCCCCGGCCAGGTCCAGGCGCAGGGTGTGCGCGCCGGTGTGGCTGGCGCGCAGCGTGGCCGCCCGTACCCCGGGCACGGCCCGGACCGCGGCCAGCACCTCGTCCACGTCGAACCCGTCGCCGGGAGCCCGCCTGGGCACGTCACCGTGGCGGAGCCGGGTGGCGATGCGCGCCAGCTCGGGTGCCTCCGCCGGCGGCGCCACGGGCGGCGGTTCGCCGAGGTCCGGCACGTCCGGCTCGGCCGGCACCCGTTGGGGGAGCTCACCACCCCGCCCGCGGGTGCCACCGGCCGGCGGCGTCCCGCCGTCCGAGGCGGCGGCCGCCGGCTCGGGCGACTCGCCGGACGGCGGTGCCGGGGCCGTGGTGGGCGCGGTGGCCCTGGTCGACGCCCCGGCCGCAGCCGGCGCGGTCGCCCCGGCCGGAGGCGGAGGCGAGGCCGGGGCCGGGGCCGGACTCGGCGAGGTGGCCGCCGGAGCCGGCGCGGCGGAGGCCGGCGCGTCGTCCCGGCGCCCGACGGCCCCCGGGGCGGGCGGCGGCTCGTCCCACCGGTAGGGGGCCGGGGACGTGGGCGCGAAGCGGACCGCCTCGCGCCACAGCGGCGGCTCGGTCAACGGCACACCACCGGGCGGGGTGGGGTCGTCCAGACCCGGCGCGGGCCTGGTGCCGCCCCCGCTGGACCCGACGGCGGCCGGGGCCGCGGACGCCGGTGCGGGCGCCGGCGACGGCCTGGGCCGCTGCGCGGACTGGTCGGACGACCGTTCCGGCGACGCCTCCGCCGCGTGGCGTGGGTGTGCCCGCAGTGCCTCGCTGATCGGCGTGCGCCATCCGGGGCCCCCGGCTGTCTCGACGCCGTTGCGGCCGGCCCTGCCGTCGTTGCCTGTCCGCTCGTCCACCGTTCACTCCTCGGTCGCCCACCGTGAGGGTACCGTGCACGGCCCGTTCCGATAAGGTCCGGCGGACCGAACCTGAGCCGCCCGGGCGTCGGAAATGATGTACTGGACACCACGCACCGATGGAGGAAGGGATGGCCGCAACGATTCCCACCGCTGCCCGGGCCGGCCGCCTGCCGAGGTCGGCCAGGCGCAGGCAGCTGCTCGCCGCTGCCCAGGAGGTCTTCGTCGCTCAGGGCTACCACGCGGCCGCCATGGACGACATCGCCGAACGGGCCGGTGTCTCCAAGCCCGTCCTCTACCAGCACTTCCCCAGCAAGCTGGAGCTGTACCTGGCGCTGCTCGACCAGCACTGCGAAGCGCTGGCGACCCGGGTCCGCGAGGTCCTGGCCAGCACCACCGACAACCGGGAGCGGGTGCACGCGGCTATGCGGGCCTACTTCGACCTCATCGACCACGAGAGCGAGGCGTTCCGGCTGGTGTTCGAGTCGGACCTGCGCAACGAACCGTCGGCCAGGGAGCGGGTCGAGCGGGCCGAGCGCGAGTCGATCGAGGCCATCGCGGACACGATCATGGCCGACACCGGCGTCGGGCGCGCACGCGCCGAGCTGCTCGCCGCCGGGCTGGTGGGGGCGGCCCACACGGCCGCCCGGTTCTGGCTGGCCGGAGGCCGGACGGTGCCCAAGGAGGAGGCGGAGGAGCTGCTCGCGACCCTCGCCTGGCGCGGCATCGCGAGCTTCCCGCTGCAGACCGACGCCCAGACCCAGGTATCGTCGGCGGCGAACCCGTAGCCCGGCGGACAGCGGCGGCCGGACGTCCGGGGCGGGATCGCACACCAGCCGACGGGCCGTCGCCACGAGCCGAGAAGCCATCGCAACGAGCCAGGAAGCTGGAGCCAGGAAGCTACGAGCCAGGAAAGCTGAGGAGTCACCGGTGGAGGTCAAGATCGGCGTGCAGAACGCGCTCCGCGAGCTGACGCTGGAGAGCGCGCAGACGCCGGACGAGGTGGAGAAGGTGGTGACCGAGGCCCTCACCTCCCGCACCACGCTGCAGCTGGTCGACGAGCGGGGTCGCCGGGTGATCGTTCCGGTGGACAAGCTCGCCTACGTCGAGATCGCGGAGCAGCCCGCCCGGCCGGTCGGCTTCATCCCCGCCTGAACCGCGGGCCGTCACCGTACCCGCGACGAGGCACCGCCGGGCGGCCGCGCCGACCGCCGGTGGCCCGCGCCCATCCCGGTCCGGCCCACCCCGATCGGCCGCGCCCCGACGGGCTGCGCTCAGCCGTTCAGGGCTCAGCTGTTCAGGCCGACCGCGGCCATACGCTCGCTGTGGGCGTGAACCAGGCGCTTGAACAGCGCCTGGACCCCGCCCTGGTCACCGGAGCCCGCCACGATCAGCCCGGCCAGCAGGGGGCGGGTCGCCGCGACCCGGTGGGCCTGGCACAGGGCCTCGCCGACCAGCCGCCGCGCCCACATCGACAGCCGGCTGCGCACCCGCTCGTCCTCGCGGACCGCGGCACCGATCTCCTGCGCGGCGTACTGCTGGTACCGCGACTCGTGGAGCACGCGGAGCACCAGGGCCCGGTCGCGCTCGCGCAGGAAGGCGGCGATCTCCCGGAAGAAGTCGTCGGCGATGCCCTCGCCCACGTAGGCCTTGGTGAGCGCCTCCAGCCAGTCGTGCGGTTGGGTCCGGTCGTGGTAGTCCTGCAGCGGCTCGAGGTACGGCGCCATCGCGTCCGCCGGCTCGACGCCCAGCTCGGTCAGCCGGCGGGCCAGCAGCCGGTAGTTGGCCATCTCGGCGCCGGCCATCTCCGACAGCACCGCCCGGCGTCCCAGGTCCGGGGCGAGTCGGGCGTCGGCCGCCATCCGGTCGAAGGCCAGCAACGCACCGTAGGCGAGCATGCCGAGCAGGTCGGCTACCGCCGCCGGGTCCGGATCGCTCCTGTGCTGCATCCCTGGCAGGCTAACGCCGCCCGCCGGCCGCGCGCGTACGACCCCGTCGCCGCCCGGGCGGCACGTCCCCGCACCCCGGCACCACGCTTCCGCACCCCCGGCGCACGTCCCCGCGCCCGGCGCCGGCCGCCACCGCTCCGGCGCGGCATCCGCCGAGGTCACGCGGCGTGACGTATGCTTGGCCGCGTATGATGGCGCGTGGTCGTGGGCGGTGCGCCCACGACGCGTGGGCCTGCGGGCAGACCACGCACGGCGCGCCGGACCTGTCAGATCGCGCCCGGTGACTGCGGGCGCACCCGTCCACCGGCGTCGCGCGCCGGTGGCCCGATGAAGGGGAATCGACGACCACCCCATGACCCGTCCCCGCACGAGAAGCGAATCCCGACCACACGCGCCGACCGACACCGCGCAGCGGAACGGCAGCCCGTTCAGGCCCGTCCGTCCGGACAGCCCGACCTTCGCCGCTCTGGGCGTCCGGCCGGAGACGGTTGAGGCGTTGGCCGCGGTCGGCATCACCCAGACGTTCGCGATCCAGGAGTACGCACTGCCCATCGCGCTGCGGGGTTCCGACGTCATCGGCCAGGCGCCGACCGGCACCGGCAAGACCCTCGCGTTCGGAGTGCCACTGCTGGAGCGGGTCACCGCACCCGGGGAGGGCGCGCCGGGCGTGCCGCAGGCGCTGGTGGTCGTCCCCACCCGGGAGCTGGGGCTGCAGGTGGCGGACGACCTGGCCACCGCGGGTGCCACCCGGAAGGTACGGGTCGTGGCGATCTACGGCGGCGTGGCGTACGAGCCGCAGATCGAGGCGCTGCGCCGCGGGGTGGAGGTCGTCGTGGGCACGCCCGGCCGGCTGCTCGACCTCGCCGGCCAGGGACACCTCCGCCTGGACGCGGTGCGCACGCTCGTGCTCGACGAGGCCGACCGCATGCTCGACCTCGGCTTCCTCGACGACGTCGAGCGGATCCTCGCGATGCTGCCTTCGGACCGGCAGACCATGCTGTTCTCCGCCACCATGCCCGCGCCGGTCGTGGCCCTGGCCAGGCGGTTCATGCGCATGCCGGTCACCGTCCACGCGAGCGACCCGCACGCGCCGGAGCAGGCACCGCAGACCCGGCAGCTGGTCTACCGGGCGCACGCGCTCAACAAGATCGAGATGCTGTCCCGGATCCTGCAGGCCCGCGACCGCGGCCTGACGATGATCTTCGCGCGGACCAAGCGCGGCGTCGACAAGATCGCCTCCGAGCTCGACTCCCGCGGGTTCGCCGTGGCGGCGGTGCACGGCGACCTCGGCCAGTCGGCGCGGGAGCGGGCGCTCCGCGCGTTCCGCAACGGCAAGGTCGACGTCCTGGTCGCCACCGACGTGGCCGCCCGGGGGCTGGACGTCCTCGGCGTCACCCACGTGATCAACTACGACTGCCCGGAGGATCCCGACACCTACACCCACCGGATCGGGCGCACCGGACGCGCGGGCGCGACCGGGGTGGCGGTGACGTTCGTGGACTGGGAGGACCTGTTCCGGTGGCGGCTGATCGACAAGACCCTCGGCGTGGGCGTTCCGGAGCCGCCGGAGACCTACCACACCTCCCCCTGGCTCTACACCGACCTCGACATCCCCACCGACGTGACCGGGGAGCTGCCGCGTGCCCGCCGGTCCCGCGCCGGCCTCGCCGCCGAGCAGGAGGAGGACCTCGGCGGGCGGTCCGGTGGCCGGGGCGGCGGCCGGCGCGGTGGCCGTGACCGGCCACGCTCCCGCGGCGGTGACCCGGCGGGCCCGCGCGGGTCCGATGCCGCCGAGTCCGCACCGCGGGCGCGCCGCCGTCGCCGGCGGGTCCGGGCGGGAGCACCACGGTCCGCCGGTGACGTGCCCGCCGGGGCGGCCGACGGTGCCTCCGCCGGCTCGGACGCACCGGACGTCCGGGCCGGGGACGGCGCTGAGGCGGGGACGGACGCCGTTGCCGCCGGTGACACCCGGGCCGCCGCCGACACCGGAACCGGCGACACCGGGGCCGGTGGGGACACCGGCGTCGCCCCGGTCGACCACGCCGCCGGGGACACCTCGGCGCAGCCGGACGCCGTCGGCGCCGGAACCCGGTCCCGCTCCCGCCGCCGGCGGCGCCGCCGGGGTGGCGCCGCGACCACGGCGGCCGCCGCCTGACCCGGCGGGTGTCGACGCGCGCTCCCGTAGCCTTGACGGCATGGTGGACCGGGCGCCCGATCGGCCGGGCCGGCGGCGCGACTTCTCCGACCGGCTCACCGCGCCCCTGCCCGGAGTGCGCGACGTGCTGCGGATGCTGCGGCAGATGCCGCCGGCGCGTGAGCTGGCCCCCGGGAAGGCCGCGATCCCGGTCGCGCGGGCGGGACTGCCGCCGCTGGCCGGCCACCGCGCCGCGGTGACCTGGGTCGGCCACGCCACCTTCGTCGTCCGCCTCGGAGGCCTGACGGTCCTCACGGACCCGGTGTGGTCCCGACGGATCCCGGGCGTCCCGCCGCGGCTGACGCCGGTGGGCCTGCCGTGGGAGGACCTGCCACCGGTCGACGCGGTGGTCATCAGCCACAACCACTACGACCACCTAGACGCACCGACCGTCCGCCGGCTACCGCGGGACACGACCATCCTGGTGCCGGCCGGGCTCGGCCGGTGGTTCCGCCGGCGCGGGTGGCGCACCGTCGTCGAGCTCGACTGGTGGCAGTCCCACCGGATCGGCCCGGTCACGTTCGACTTCGTGCCCGCCCACCACTGGAGCCGCCGGGGACTGTTCGACACCTGCCGCAGCCTGTGGGGCGGCTGGGTGCTGTCGCTGCCGGACGGCCCGCGGATCTACTTCGCCGGGGACACCGGGTACGGGCACTGGTTCACCGAGATCGGGGCACGGTACCCCGGCATCGACCTGGCGCTCATGCCCATCGGGGCGTACGAGCCGCAGTGGTTCATGCGCCCGGTCCACCTCAACCCGGAGGAGGCGGTCCGCGCCTGCGACGACCTGGGGGCGACCCGGATGGCGACCATGCACTGGGGCACGTTCCTGCTGTCGGCCGAGCCGGTGACCGAACCGCCCGAGCGGGCGGCCAAGGCGTGGGCGGCGGCCGGCCGGCCCCGCGACAACCTGTGGGACCTCGCCGTCGGAGAGACCCGCGCGCTGTAACCATGCCGGAACCGCTCCAGCCCGCGCTGGCCGAAGTGCGCGACCTGCTGCTCGGCCCCGGCCTGGTCCGGGCGGTGGCCGCCGGGCGGCGGCGCGGGCACACGCCGTCGGTGGTCCGTGCCGAGCTGCGACCGGTCCGGCTGCGCGACGGGGACCGGCTGCAGGTGGTCACCTCCGACGGCCTGCGGCCCGTGACCCGCAACGTGCCGTACGGTCCGGAGGCCCGGGCGGCGGTCGACGCGCTGGTCGCCGAGCCGTTCGGGAGCTGGCGGGTGGAGACCACCGGTGTCACCCTGCAGCTGCGGGTCACCAAGCGCGGCGAGGCTCAGGTTCACCGGGGACCCGGGGTCGCACCCGCCGACCTGAGCCACGACCGCGCCAGTCGCCACCTGCTCGACCCGGGCGACCCGCTGTTCGACGTGGTCGGGGGCGGCGCGGCCAAGCGCCGGCAGGTCGACGCGTTCCTCCGGGCACTGGCGGCGACGCTGCCCGACCACGGCCTCCCGGAGCCGCTGCGGGTCGTCGACCTCGGGTGCGGCAACGCGTACCTCACCTTCGCCGCGTACCGCTGGCTGAGCGGCGCGCGCGGCCTCGACGTCCGCCTAACCGGCGTGGACGTGCGCGACGACCAGCGCCGGCGCAACACCGCTCTGGCGGAGAGGCTGGGCTGGCGGGACCGGGTGTCGTTCGTGGCCGGCACGATCGCCGAGGTGGAGGTGCCGGAGCCGCCGCAGGTGGTCCTGGCGCTGCACGCCTGCGACACCGCCACCGACGAGGCGCTGGCACGGGCGGTCGGCTGGCGGGCCCGGTGGGTGCTGGCGGCGCCCTGCTGCCACCACGACATCGCCGCCCAGCTGCGCCGGTCGCGTGGACCGTACCGGGCGCTGACCCGCCACGGCATCCTGCGGGAGCGCTTCGCCGACGTGCTGACCGACGCGCTGCGGGCGGCGCTGCTGCGCCGGTACGGCTACCGGGTCGAGGTGGTCGAGTTCATCGAGTCGCGGCACACGCCCCGCAACCTGCTGCTGCGGGCGGTGCACACCGGTGCCCCCGCCACCGCCGACCAGGAACGGGAGTACGACGAGCTGGTCTCGACGTGGTCGGTCCGGCCCAGGCTGGCGGACCTTCTGTCGGAAGTCCCGGTCCGGCCGGGTCGACGGTGACGCCACCCCTTCCGGCACGTGGGCGGGCGCCGTCGGCGCCGTGGGCCGTACGGCCGGACGGCGCCCGTGACGACCTACGGGGCAACCCGGCAGGGTTACCGCTCGGCGTCGTCGCGTGGCTTGTCGAGCACCAGGACCCGGGCGTGGATCTGGGTCCGCTGCTGCAGCGCCGCCCGTAGGGCCCGGTGCAGGCCGTCCTCGAGGTAGAGCGTCCCCTCCCACTCCACGACGTGCGGGAACAGGTCACCGTAGAAAGTGGAGTCGTCGGCGAGCAGCCGGTCCAACGCCAGCTCGCGCTTGGTGGTGGTGAGCTGGTCGAGTCGCACCTGGCGGGGCGGGATCTCGGCCCACTCCCGCGGACCCAGGCCGTGGTCAGGATACGGGCGCTCGGCGAGCACCGCTTTGAAGATCACGCCGCCTCGACCTCCTCCCTCCGGCTCGGCGTCGCGGGGCGCCGTGGTCAGGGTAGCCGGAGGGGACGACCCCACCGGCCGTGGTGTGCGACCCGGTCCAACCCGTACCGGCCCCGCGCCAAGGAAGGTGACCGCCAGTCCTTGGCAGGGTAACCCACGGTCACTGCTCCGATCGGCACCAGGGCCGGAGGTACGCCGAACGCCTCCCGGTAGGCGTCCGTCCGCTCCGGCGGGATGCCGAAGAAACAGGCGCCCAGGCCCTCATCGACGGCGGTCAGCAGCATGAGCAGGGTCGCCATGCCGGTGTCGATGTGCCAGTACGGAACGGGCCAGCGGGACTCGTCCCGGTCTGTCCAACCCTTGTCGGGTTCGGCGTAACGGTCCAGGTACGCGTCCTTGTGCGAGTGCGGAACGATGATGAGCGGCGCTGTCCGCATCCCCGTCAGCCACCGGCCGCCCGCCCCGGGGCCGGCCGTGGCGTCCCAGAACCGTTCCCGGTCGGCCGGCTCGTCCAGCACCAGGAACGCCCAGCCCTGGGAGAACCCGGCGCTGGGTGCGCGGATCGCGTGCTCCAGCAGCCGCCGGACCACCGCGGGCGGCACCGGCCGGGTCGGGTCGTACGTGCGCACCATCCGCCGACGTCGCACCACCTCGGCGAACTCCATCGGACCTCCTCCCCCGGACGGGCCCCGCGCCCGCCGTCAGGGTGCCAGCCGCTCCACCACCCACTCGCCACCGGCCACCCTGCGGTACCGGAGCCGATCGTGCAACCGGTCGCGACGGCCCTGCCAGAACTCCACCGTTTCGGGCACGATCCTCAGCCCGCCCCAGTGCGGCGGAGCCGGCACGCGGTCGCCGAACCGCTCGGCGGCGGCGGCGAACGCCGCCTCCAGCTCCGCCCGCGAGGAGATCACCTGCGACTGGGGGCTGGCCCACGCACTGAGCTGGGAGCCGCGGGGACGGGTGGCGAAGTACTCCTCGACCTCCGGCCTCGCCACGGTCTCGACGCCGCCGCACACCACGACCTGCCGCCGCAGGGGCGTCCAGGCGAACACGAGCGACGCGTACGGGTTCGACAGCGCCTCGGTGGCCTTGCGGGACCGCAGATTCGTGAAGCACACGAAACCGCGCGCGTCGTACCGCTTGAGCAGGACGGTCCGGGCGCTCGGGCGGCCCCGCGCGTCGGCGGTGGCCAGGGTCATCGCGTTGGGTTCCGGAACCCCCGCCGCGATCGCGTCGGCGAGCCACGCGCCGAACTGGGTCACCCAGTCGCCGGCCAGGTCGCCCTCGGTCAGGACCCGGTCCGAGTCGTACTCCTCGCGCAGGGTCGACAGCGGCGGCAGGTTGTCGCTCATGCTCTCCATCCTGGCCGGACGCCCCGCCGCCGACCGCCCCGGATGCCGGCAGGCCCACGGGCGGGCCGCTCGACCCCGCCACGAGCCGGGGGGCAAGATGGCGGGAGGACACCGGCGCACCACGCCACCGCGTGGCTGCGCAGGCGAGGGACCTGGGAGAACCGAGATGCACGAGTTCGTACCCGGCCTGGAGGGCGTGGTCGCGTTCGAGACCGAGATCGCCGAGCCGGACAAGGCGGGCGGCGCGCTGCGCTACCGAGGTGTCGACATCGAGGATCTGATCGGCCGCGTCTCCTTCGCGAACGTCTGGGCGCTGCTGGTCGACGGGGAGTTCGGTCCGGGGCTGCCGCCGGCTGAGCCGTTCCCGGTCCCGGTGCACTCCGGCGACGTCCGGGTCGACGTGCAGTCGGCGGTGGCGATGCTCGCCCCGTACTACGGCCTGCGTCCGCTGCTGGACATCACCGACCAGCAGGCGCGCGACGACCTCGCCCGGGTGTCGGTGACCGCGCTGAGCTTCGTGGCCCAGTCCGCCCGGGGCCTGGGGTTGCCGGCGGTGCCCCAACGGGAGATCGACAAGGCGGAGACGATCACGGAACGGTTCATGCGGCGCTGGCGGGGCGAGCCGGACCCGCGCCACGTCCAGGCCGTCGACGCGTACTGGATCGCCGCCGCCGAGCACGGCATGAACGCCTCGACGTTCACCGTCCGGGTGGTCGCCTCCACCGGCGCCGACGTCGCCGCCTGCATCTCCTCGGGGATCGGCGCCCTGTCCGGGCCGCTGCACGGCGGCGCGCCGTCGCGGGTGCTGCACATGCTGGAGGAGGTGGAGCGCACCGGCGACGCCGCCGGCTACGTGCGCTCGGTCCTGGACCGCGGGGAGCGGCTGATGGGCTTCGGGCACCGGATCTACCGGGCGGAGGACCCCAGGGCGCGGGTGCTGCGGCGCACCGCGCGCGAGCTCGGGGCACCGCGGTACGAGGTGGCCGAGGCGCTGGAGAAGGCGGCGCTGGAGGAGCTGCACAACCGGCGCCCGGACCGAGTGCTCGCCACCAACGTCGAGTTCTGGTCCGCGGTGGTGCTCGACTTCGCCGAGGTCCCGCCGGAGCTGTTCACGGCGATGTTCACCTGCGCCCGGGTGGCCGGCTGGAGCGCCCACATCCTGGAGCAGAAGCGGCTCGGCCGGCTGGTGCGGCCGACGGCCCGGTACGTCGGTCCCGGTCCCCGCCCGCCGGAGTCGGTGCCAGGCTGGGACTCCATCCCCCACCGGTGACGACACCTCCCCCACCGGCGACCGCGGGCGCACCCTCTACGGTTCGGGGTGTGGTACGCAAGCGGGTGCTCGTCGCCGGCCTCGTGCAGGGGGTCGCCTTCCGGGACACCTGCCGTCGGGCGGCGCTGGAGAACCGGGTCACCGGCTGGGTCCGCAACCTGCCGGACGGCACCGTGGAGGCGGTGTTCGAGGGCGAGCCCGACGGTGTGGAGCGGATGGTGGCGTGGGCCCGGCGCGGGCCCACGCGGGCGGTCGTGGAGAGCGTCACGGTGGTCGACGAGGAGCCGGAGGGCCTGACCTCGTTCCGGATCGTGTACTGACCGGCACCGCGTGCCGGATCGCGCACCCGCCGGCACCAGGCTCCGGAGCGGGCGCCGACCCACACCGTGGCCGATCGGGTCGCCGCCGGCCGACGTGTCAGGATTGGGGGGCGGGAGCACCCCGACCAGCGAGGAAGGAGCGTCGTGGCCGACCCGACCAGCATCCGGATCCCCGACGACCTGCGGCCCGCCGACGGCCGGTTCGGCTCCGGGCCGTCCAAGATCCGGCCGGAGGCGGTCGACGCCCTGCGGGCGGTCGCCTCCTCGTACCTGGGGACCTCCCACCGCCAGCGGCCCGTCCGCGACCAGGTGGCGCGGCTGCGGCGGGGGATCGCCGAGCTGTTCAACCTGCCCGACGGGTACGAGGTGGTCCTGGGCAACGGCGGCACCACCGCGTTCTGGGAGGTCGCCGCGTTCGGGCTGGTGCGACAGCGGGCGCAGTGCGCCTCGTTCGGCGAGTTCGGCGCCAAGTTCGCCAAGGTGCTGCAGACCGCGCCGTTCCTCAGCCAGCCGAGCCTGCGTTCGGCCGAGCCCGGCCAGGCCGCCTCGCTGGTGGCCGAGGAGGGGGTGGACGCGTACGCGACCCCGCACAACGAGACCTCCACCGGCGTGGCGGTCCCGGTGCGGCGGGTGCCCGGCGCGGAGCCGGGGGCGCTGATGCTGCACGACGCGACGTCGGCGGCGGGCGGGCTGGCGGTCGACGTCCGCGAGACCGACGTCTACTACTTCGCGCCGCAGAAGGCGCTGGCCTCCGACGGCGGGCTGTGGCTGGCGCTGCTGTCGCCGGCCGCCCAGGCCCGCGCGTACGAGATCCGGCGCAGCGGCCGGTACGTGCCGGCGTTCCTGGACCTGGTCACCGCGATCGAGAACTCCCGGCTCGAGCAGACCTACAACACCCCCGCGCTGGCCACGATCTTCCTCGCCGCCGAGCAGGTGGAGTGGATGCTCGCCCAGGGCGGCCTGGCGTGGGCGACCAAGCGCACCGCCGAGTCGGCGCAGATCCTGTACGGGTGGGCGGAGCGGTCACCGGTGGCGCGACCGTTCGTCTCCGACCCGGCGCTGCGGTCCAACGTGGTCGCCACCATCGACTTCTCCCAGGAGGTGGACGCCGCGCAGCTGGCCGCGGTGCTGCGGGCCAACGGCATCGTGGACACCGAGCCGTACCGCAAGCTGGGTCGCAACCAGTTGCGGATCGCGCTCTACCCGGCGGTGGACCCGGCGGACGTGAGCGCGCTGACGGCGTGCATCGACTACGTCGTGTCGAGGCTGTAGCGGCTCGACGGTCCCGGCGACGGTGGTGTTACCGTCCCCACCATGCCGCACCCCCAGGAGCTGCCGCCGTACCGCTACGGCCCGGAACAACCGTCCGGTTCGGCGCCACCGGCGGACCGGTCCCCGTCCGACCCGGACGCACCCGGCTCATCCGGGCCCGCCGCCCCCGCCCCACCCGGGTCGTGGGAGGGCTCGTACGTCTCCGGCCGGCACCCGACCGGCGCGACCGGGACGCACCAGCCCGACACTCCGCAGCCGCAGACCCAGCAGCCGCAGACTCAGCAGCCCGGGACTCAGCTGCCCGACGGTCGCCAGCCCGGCGGCGAGCGGCCCGGCGGTCAGCAGCCGCACCCGCAGGTCCCGCAGCCGGCCGGCGGTCCGCCCGGGTACGGGTATCCGCCTGGCCAACCGGGTGGGTCGTACGGCCACCCGGAGCCGCGGACGAACCCGTTCGCGGTCGCGTCGCTGGTCCTCGGCATCCTCACCCCGGTCGGCTACCTCCCCGGGCTGCTCGCCCTCATCTTCGGCATCATCGCCCTGGTCCAGATCCCGGAACGCGGGCAGAAGGGCCGCGGTCTGGCGATCGGCGGCCTCGCCGCCACCGGGGGCTGGCTCGTGGTCACGCTCGCCGTCGCCATTGGATTTGCGAGCATCTATGAATCGGACGACGGCGACCAGGCCAGGACCGCGACCGACCGGACCACGGTGACCGACGACGGATCCGGCGACGACCGCCACCGTACCCCGGTGAACCAGGTCGCGCGGGGCCGCAGTACGCCGGTGTACCGGCTGAGGGACGGGATGTGTGTCAAGGAGCTGCCCACCGGCGAGGGGCCGATCGAAACCATGCGCGTCGTGGACTGCGACGTCCCCCACGTGGCCGAGGTGTACGCCCTGTTCAACCTCAGCCACGCGCACTGGCCCGGCGACGACGTCGTCGACGCGGAGGCCGCAGACGGGTGTCACGAGCGGCTCCAGCAGGACCACCCCGACGCCTGGGACGACCCGGCCGTGGAGGTCTTCTACCTGTTCCCGAGCGGGGTGTCGTGGGGCTTCGGTGACCGTGGGGTCGTCTGCATAGCCGAGTACCTGGACGGCACCCGCACCGGGTCGCTGTTCGACACCGTCGGGTCGACATCCGGCGTCGACGACTCGACGCCCCGCATCGACGAGCGGCCCCGCGCCGGCCGCATCTCGGTGTACCGGCTCGAGCCGGGTCACTGCGTCGAGTCGCTGCCCGACCAGGACGAGTTCAGCAGCCTCCTCGCCGTGGACTGCGAGCGTCCGCACGAGGCCGAGGTGTACGCCCTGTTCAACCTCAGCCACGCGCACTGGCCCGGCGACGACGTCGCGTACCGGGAGGCCGACGAGGGCTGTCATGAGCGGCTCCGGCACCACCGCGACGCCTGGGTCGACCCGGGCGTGGACCTCTTCTTCCTGTACCCGTCCGAGGCGACGTGGGCCGATGGTGACCGTCAGGTCGTCTGCCTGGCCCAGTACATGGACGGCGCGCGCACCGGGTCGCTGTTCGACTGACCGGCCTCGGCGTGCCCTGCTGACGACGCCGGCCTGAGCGCGTACGGTGGTGGGACAGGCGCCGGGCGGTTCCGGCGGCGGCTGCATGGGACGGAGGCACGCGATGCGACCAGTCCGGTTCGTCGCCAAGTCGGAGGACGGGCGGGCGCTCGTGCTCGCCGACGAGGTGGGCCGCCTCCTGGCACTCCCGCTCGACGAACGGGTCGCCGCCGCGGTGCGCTCCGACGACCGCCCGGAGAGACCGGCCACCACCCAGGCCGCGGGTCCACCGCCCTCGCTGTCACCGCGCGACATCCAGGCGCGGATCCGCGCCGGCGAGTCGGCCGAGGAGGTGGCGAGGATCGCGGGCGTCCCGGTGGACCGGGTGCTCCGGTACGCCGGTCCGGTGCTGCAGGAGCGGGCGATGCTGGCCCAGCACGCGCGTCGCACCCGCCTGAAGAACTCCGAGTCGGGCATGTCGCTCGGCGAGCTGGTCGACATCCGCCTGGACCAGCACGGCGTCGACTCGGAGAAGATCTCGTGGGACGCGTACCGGCGCGACGACGGAACGTGGCGGATCGTGGCGACCTGGCCGTCGGGCAAGGCGACGGCCCAGGCGGTGTGGGAGCTGGACCGCACCCGCACCTGGGTGCAGCCCTACGACGACATGGCCACGTACCTGTCCGCCGAGAAGCCCACCTCGCTGCTCGGCCCGCAGATGCCGGCGTCCGTGCCCCCGGTGCGCCCCGGGCGCGGCCGGTCCCGGTCGGAGCCGTCCCGCGGTGGCGGTCACGGGCTGCCCGTTCCCGCCGACGATCTGGCGCGCCGCCCGGCCCGGGACCCGATCCGCGCCGGCCGCGACGCCCTGATGGCCACACTGGAACGGCCGCTCGGCGCCTCCGGCCGGGGCCTGGACGCGCCACCGGCCCCCGGGACCGTCGCGGACAAGCCGCGGCAGCGGGCGGCACAGCGCACCGACTCGCCGTTCGACGACGACACCGAGCACCCCAAGGACGTCCCGGCCGTGCCGTCCCTGGCGGTGCTGCGGCCGCGACGCACCAGCGACGCCGGGCAGGGCGGGCGTCGGCAGGGGCCGAGCTGGGACGAGGTCCTGTTCGGCAAGCCACCCGCCTCCCGGGAGTCCTCCTAGGCGGACCCGCCGCCGAGGACCCGCCGCTGAGGCCGACGGGGATCACCGGCGGTCCCCTTCCCCGCGGGCGGCACGGTCCGTGGCAGGCTGGACGAATGGACTACCGCAACCTCGGCCGTTCCGGCCTCCTCGTCAGCCGGCTGTGCCTGGGAACCATGAACTTCGGGCCGCAGACCAGCGAGCCCGACAGTTTCGCCATCATGGACCGCGCCCTGGAACACGGCATCAACTTCTTCGACACCGCCAACGTCTACGGCTGGAAGCTCGGAGAGGGGGTCACCGAGCAGATCATCGGGCGCTGGTTCGCCCAGGGCGGTGGCCGGCGCGACAAGGTGGTGCTGGCCACGAAGGTGTACGGGCGCATGTCCGACTGGCCGAACGACCGCGGGCTGTCCGCCCGCCACATCATCCAGGCCTGTGAGGCCTCGCTGCGCCGGCTGCAGACCGACTGGATCGACCTGTACCAGATGCACCACATCGACCGGAGCACGCCGTGGGAGGAAATCTGGCAGGCGATGGAGGTGCTGGTCACCCAGGGCAAGATCCGCTACGTCGGTTCGTCCAACTTCGCCGGCTGGCACCTGGTGCAGGCGCAGGAGGCGGCCAACCGGCGGCACTTCCTCGGCCTGGTCTCCGAGCAGTGCATCTACAACCTGCTCACCCGCCACGTGGAGCTGGAGGTGCTGCCGGCCGCCGAGCGGTACGGGATCGGCATCATCCCCTGGTCACCGCTGCACGGTGGCGCGCTGGGCGGGGCGTTGCGCAAGCTCGCGGAGGGCCGCGCCGGCCGCACCAGCTCGGGCCGGGCGGAGGAGGCGCTCAACAAGCACCGCAGCGCCATCGAAGCGTACGAGAAGCTGTGCGCCGACCTCGGCCACGACCCGGCCGACGTGGGCATCGCCTGGCTGCTGGCCCAGCCGGCCGTGACCTCCCCGATCATCGGGCCACGGACGATCGAGCAGCTGGACGGGTCGCTGCGCGCCCTGTCGGTGACGCTCGACGCCGAGGTCATGGCGCGGTTGGACGAGCTGTTCCCGCCGGTCGGCAAGGGCGGTCCGGCACCGGAGGCGTGGGCCTGGTGAGCCGCTGCGGCCGGCCCACCCGTCCGGCCGCAGCCGACCCGGGCCCGCATCCTGGAGGAGACGAGGGGCGGCCGGTCCCGGCCGACCCGGGCCGGCCGGGCCTGCGCTGACCGGCGGCGTCGCCGCCGGTCAGCGCAGGCTCACACCGACGAGCCGCTCGTGGACCGGCGTGGGCCCCAGGTGGCTGCGGACCAGGTACACCTGGTCCACCGTCCACCCCGGCCCCTCGTAGCCGGCCAGGGTCGCCAGGTCGGCGGTCAGGTCCGCCTCGGGCAGCCGGTCGCCCGGACGGGCGAAGGTCAGGTGGGGCCGTAGCGGCTTGCGGTCGTAGTCGACGCGGCTGCGCCGCAGGTGCGCGCGGACCGCGTCGCCGAGCGACCGGAGCTGGTCGACCTCACCCTGCAGCCCCACCCACATCACGGTGAACCGCCGCCGACCGAACCGGCCCCCGCCGGCCAGCCGCAGCGCCGGCGGGCGGCCGCCCCCGGCCAGCCAGCTCCGGACGCCCTCGCGCACCGCCTCCTCGGCCACGCGCACGCGCTCGTCGGCCACCTCCCCCAGGAACGCCAGGGTCACGTGCCACAGGGGCCGGGCGGTGAGCCGTACGTTGACGCCGGAGGCGGCCGCCGCGCCCAGCCGCAACCGGGACACCGCCGCCGCCAGGTGCTCGAGCGCCTCCTCGGTCGGGTAGACCGCCACGAACAGCCGCACCCGGCCAAGGATAGGCGGGCGGGTCGCGGGCCTCAGCCCACGCGGGCGACGTACAGCCTGGGCACCGGGCGGATGCGCACCCGCAGCACCTCCCCGTGGCGCCGCAGCTGCCACAGCAGCGCGGTGGCGCCCGCGAGCAGCGACACCGCACCGCCCATCCAGATCGCCGACTCCGGACCGAAGTGCTCCGACCACCAGCCCACCGCCAGCGAGCCCAGCGGCGTGGTTCCGAGGAAGACCAGCACGTAGAGGGCCATGACGCGGCCCCGGTACCCGGCCTCGCACCCCAGCTGGACGCGCTGGTTGGCGGCCTGGGCAAAGAAGATCGCGAAGAAGCCGGTGGGCAGCAGCAGCAGCGCCACCAGCCAGTACGTGGAGGCGACGCCGACGAGGACGGCGAACGCGCCGAAGCCGACGGCCGCACCGATCACCAGGTACGCCGAGGGTCGCGACCGGCGCCACGAGCCGGCCAGCGCCCCGGCCAGCGAGCCCACGGCCAGGCAGGTCGCGAGGACACCGAACGCGGCCGCCCCGGTGTCGTGGACCACCTTGGACAGCACCGGCAGCGTGACCTGGAAGTTGAACCCGGCCACGCCGACGACCGCGACCAGCGTCATCGCCAGCACCAGGTCGTGCCGGTGCCACACGTACCGCAGACCGTCGCGGATCCCGGCCGGTCGCCGCCCACCCGACGCCGGCGTCTCCTCCCGGTACAGCTCGGCGGGCCGCATCCTCAGCAGGCTGACCACCGGCGAGATCGCGGCGAGCGTGGCGATGAGGAAGGTGGGGCCGAGTCCGACCGTGGCGATCGCGACGCCGGCGGCGGCCGGCCCCGCGATCCGCGCGACGTTGAACACCGACGCGTTCAGCGACAGGGCGTTGGGCAGCAACGTGGTACCGACCAGCTCGGACACGAACGCCTGCCGGGTCGGGGTCTCGATCGAGTTGACGATGCCCAGCAGCGCGGCGAACACGTACACGTGCCACAGTTGCACCACGCCGCTGACCACCAGGAGCGCAAAGCCGACCGCCAGGCCGGCGAAGACGCTGTTGGCGAGGATGAGCAGCTTCCGCTTGTCGTACCGGTCCGCGAGCGCGCCGCCGACCAGGGTGAGCAGCAGCAGCGGCGTGAACTGGAGCGCGACCACGATGCCGACGGCGGCGGCGGAGTCGTCCGACAGCTGCAGGACCAGCCAGTCCTGCGCCACGAACATGATCCAGACACCGGTCAGCTTGACCAGCTGACCCGTGGCGAACAGGCGGTAGTTCCGTACCGTCAGTGACTGAAAGGTCCGGATGAGCCGTGCTCGCACAGCCGCGTACGCCTCCTCGGGTCGACACGTGTCCAGCCGTGGACGGATCGGTGCGGTCAGCGGGGCCGTCGCGTGCGGGTCGCGTCAGGCGCTGGCCAGGCGGCGCAGGATCTCGGCGGCGCGGCGGAGGATCTCCCGCTCGGCCGCCGGGAGCTCGCTCAGCCGCTGCGCCAGCCACTCCTCGCGGACCCGGTCGAGGGCGGCGACCACCTCCCGGCCCCGAGGCGTGGCAGCGAGGATCACCTGCCGCCCGTCCGAGGGGTGGGGTGTGCGCTGCACCAGGCCCCGTTCCTCCAGCTTGGAGACGATCTTGCTCATTGTCGGGGGCCGGACCCGCTCGATGTCGGCGAGCTCACCCGGTGTCAGCGCGCCGGCGAGCTCCAGACTGGTCAGCGCGGACAGCTGGGTCGCCGTCAGGTCGTCCACCGGGCGGCTCTGTCGCACGCGCCGGTTCAAGCGGATGAGGGCGTCCCGCAGCGACGCCGCGAGCTGCGCTGCCGACTGGCGCTTCGCCGTCACCGTCCGCTCCGTCACGATAGTTAGCCTAACTAATAAGCTCGGCTAACGACCAGCCGATATGACCGGCGTCACCGCGGGTTTCGAGAGTACCCGCCGGGCGCGTCGGGTCGGAAGCACGGCCGCCTCCGTACCCTGGTGGGGTGCCTGACCACCGCCCGGCACCGGTTCCCGACCACGGCGCCCCGTCCGCGCCGGGGTGGTCGGGCGGCCGGCCGCCGCCCCTGGACCCGCCGATGGTGCCGTTCGCCGTCGCCGGCCTCGTCATCTGGGCGGTGGTGGGCCTGACCCTCGCCGTGGCCGGCGGGCCGTCCTCCTGGATCCGGACCTGCGTGGCGGGGTTCCTGGTCGGCCTGCCCGGGCTCGCCGCCATGATCGTCCACGACCGCCGGCGGGCCGCCCGCCGGCGCCGGGGCACCGGGCACGTCAGCCGGCGGTGAGGGGCTCCACCTCGCCGTCGTCGTACACCGTCGGCAGCTGCTCCACCGACGGCCCGCGGCGCTCCACCACCACCTCGGAGTGGGCCCCGCACCCGTGGTCGGCGCTCACCACCTTGCCGTCGTCGGGCGCGTACAGGTTGCCGCAGACCCCGAACAGCTGGCGCAGCCAGCCCGCCATCGGCAGCCAGAACCCGCACGTGCCGCACCTGGCCTCCGGCGGTGCGGCGGTGGAGATCGGCGCGTTGGGACCCCGGTCCCCCTCGTACCACCGCCGGGCGGTGTCGATGCGTCCCTTCCGGGACATCACCCGGGCGCGGCCCAGGCCGAGCTCCCAGGCCACCTCCTCCACCGCGGGGTCGTCGGAGTGCACGTACCCGGGGACCAGCCGCTCGTCGTCCGGCGGGGTCGGCAGGATGTCACCGACCCCCAGGTCGCCCGGCTTGAGCCGCTCGTCCCACGGCACCCACTCCGGCGCGCGCAGCGCGTCGGGCCCCGGCAGCAGCACGGTCTCGTTCACAGTCACGCGGCGGCTGCGCGGCGCACGCACCACCGTGACCGCCCAGCGCCAGCCGCGGTAGCCCGGCAGCAGGCAGTCGAAGAGGTGGGTCACGACCCGGTCCGCCTCGGCGACCGCCTCCAGGTGCTCACCGACGTACTCGGGTCCCACCTCGGTGATGGCGCTGCGGGCGAGGTCGACCGCGGCCGCGCAGGTCGCGTCCAGCCGCGGGGAGCGCCCCCGCCGCGCGGCGGTCTGCCGGGTGGACGGGTCCCCGTCCCGCTCCGCGGGCGCAGGCCCGGCGTCGTGCACCGCGGACCCCGTGGACATGACCTCATTGTTTCACCGTTCCGCCGAGTGCCGCGAACCGGCCGGCCCGGTGGGCGAGGATGGTCGCATGCCGCTGCGCGAGGCCCTCGCCGCCACCGCGACCGCGCTCGCCGGTGCCGCGGGCACGCTCGCGCGCGGCGTCGCCGCCACCGCCCGCGGGGTCCGTACGGCCGCGCGGTGGGCGGCCCGCACCACCGGCCGGCTCCGGGCGGTGGTCGCCGGTGGCGAGACCGGCATGATCCGGATGTTCGACCTGCACGCCGCCTCGATCGCCGGCGACACCCTGATCACGGTGGGCCTGGCGGGCACGATCTTCTTCACCGCGCCGCTGGGCGAGGCGCGCAACCGGGTGGCGCTGTACCTGGTCGTCACGATGGTCCCGTTCGCGCTGCTGGCGCCCCTGATCGGGCCGCTGCTGGACCGGTTCCGGCACGGGCGCCGGTACGCACTGGCGTCCACTATGCTGGGTCGCGCCATGCTCGCCTGGATGATCGCCGGTCAGCTCGACAGCGTGGCGTTGTACCCGGCGGTCTTCGGCGTCCTGGTCCTCTCCCGCGCGTACGGTGTGGCACGCGCCGCCGCGGTTCCGCGCCTTCTCCCCACCCGTCTCGGGCTGTCGCAGGTCAACGCGCGCGGCAGCTTCTACGGCACCGCCGCCGGCGCGGCCGTGCTGCCGCTCGGCATGGCCGCGTACTGGTTCGGCCCGCAGTGGCCGCTGCGGGTGGCGGCCGCGATCTTCCTCGTCGGCATGGTGCTGGCGCTGCGCCTGCCCGCCCGGGCAGACGCCGATCCGCCCGAGGCGCCGCCACCGCTGCTGCGGCGGGCCGTGCTGCGCCTGGTCCGCAACGGGCCGCCGGTCATCACCGGGCGGCTGCTGGTCAACGTGCTGGCCGGCAGCGCGGGGCACCGGCTGCTGTACGGGTTCCTGCTGGTCTTCCTCGCCTTCACGATCCGGGCACCGGGACAGGTGTCGCTCAGCCTGGCCGGGCGGAACCTCAGCGAGGGGGTGGCGATCGGGCTGGTCAGCGGCGCGCTGGTCGCCGGCACCTTCCTGGCGGTCGCGGCCGGCAGCCGGCTGCGGATCCACCAGCCGCTGGCGGTGCAGGCGGTCGGACTGGCGTGCGTGGCCGCCGCCGCGGTCGCCGCCACCGCCGCGTTCACGCTGCCGGCGCTGCTGCTGTTGTGCGTCGTCACCGCCGTCTCGACCGGTCTGGCCAAGGTGGCAGTGGACTCGTCCCTGCAGGAGCGGGTCGCCGAGCGGTACCGCACCACCGCGTTCGCCCGCTCGGAGACCCTGCTCATGCTGGCCTTCGTGGCCGGCGGCGGGCTCGGTCTCGTGCCCGTGCCCGGCCGCTGGGGGGTCGGCGCCGTGGCGGTGCTGTCGGTCCTCGCCGCCGGCCGGACGGCCGCGCTGGCGCTGGCCCTGCGCCGCGACCGGTTGCGGGGCAGGCCCGCGCCCGCCCCGACCTCCGACCGCCGTCCGGTGCTGGAGGGCGGCTCATGACCGGACCCGTGCTGGTGGTCACGGCGGTGGAGCAGGAACGGAAGGCCCTGCTCGCCGGCCTGCCGTCGCCGCCGCCGGTGACGGTGGCCGTGACCGGGGTGGGCCCGGTGGCGGCGGCGGCCGGCACGGCCCGGCTGCTCGCTCTGGCCGAGGCGGGCGGCACCCCGTACCGGACGGTGGTGTCGGCCGGGATCGCGGGCGGCTTCATCAGACGCGTACCAGTGGGCGGAACGGTGCTGGCCCGCCGCAGCATCCAGGCGGACCTGGGAGCGCAGGAGCCGGGCGGGTTCCTGACGCTGGACCAGCTCGGGTTCGGGACGACCGTGGTGCCCGCCGACGAGGCGACGCTGGCCCGCCTCACGGAGAGCCTGCGCAGCCGGGTCTACGTCGGCGACGTGCTCACCGTGAGCACGGTCACCGGCACCGTCGCCCGCGCCGTCGAGCTCGCCAGCGTCTACCCCGAGGCACTGGCCGAGGCGATGGAGGGGTACGGCGTGGCCTGCGCGGCCACCGCCGCCGGCGCCGCGTTCGTGGAGCTGCGCACGGTGTCCAATACGGTCGGACCGCGCGAGCGGGGCTCCTGGCGGGTCGACGAGGCGCTGGCCGCCCTCACGCGGGCCGCTCCGGCGCTCGCCGAGCTAGCGCGGTAGCGACCGGGTACGCGGATCCCCGGCGGGCCGGCGTGCGGATCCTGCCGGCCGTGCGCGGGTGACCGGGCTTCGGTGCCGGCTCCAGCCGGCGCCCGGGTGCGGCCGGTGGGCGGTGGCCCGGCCACGGCCGGTCACCGCTACGGTGGGGCCGTGACGCTCTCGCTGGCGATCTCGCCCTGCCCCAACGACACGTTCGTCTTCCACGCCCTCGTGCACGGGCTGGTGCCCGACGCACCGCCGGTCGAGGTGACCTACGCCGACGTGGACGTGACCAACACCGCCGTCCAGCACGACCGGTTCGACATCGTCAAGATCAGCGCGGCGGCGCTGCCGTGGCTGCCCGACCGGTACGCGCTGCTGCCCTGTGGCGGGGCGCTCGGACGCGGATGCGGGCCGCTGCTGCTCACCCCGGCCGACCGGCGCGACCCCGACCTGTCCGCCGCCAGCGTCGCGATCCCCGGCGAGCTCACCACCGCGTACCTGCTGTTCCGACTGTGGGCCGGCCGGCGCGCCCCCGCCCGGGTGGAGGTGGTCCCGTTCGACCGGATCATGCCGGCGGTCGCGGAGGGGGCGTTCGACGCCGGGCTGGTCATCCACGAGGCCCGCTTCACCTACCACCGCTACGGGCTGCGCACGGTCGTCGACCTCGGCGAGTGGTGGGAGACCGAGACGGGACTGCCGATCCCGCTGGGCGCGATCGTCGCGCGCCGCGACACCGTGGACCCGGACCGGGCCGCGGAGTGGATCCGCGCGTCGGTCCGGGCGGCCTGGGCCGACCCGGCCGCGAGCCGGGAGTACGTGCTGGCGCACGCGCAGGAGATGGAGCCGGACGTGGTGGACCGGCACATCGCGCTGTACGTCAACGAGTACACCCTGGACCTCGGCAGCGAGGGCCGGGCCGCGATCGACGAGCTGCGGCGGCGCGCCGCCGCGGTCGGCGCCGCACCCGCGTGACGGTGGCGTGCGGTCGGCCGACCTCACCCGAGGGACCCAGCGCCCGGACGTGGTGGTGCCTGCCGGGGACGTGACGCACCCGGGTGGTCGGTGCGCCGCCACGAGCGCTACCGTGCCGCCCTCCGCACAGCTTCGAGTGCGGTGTCGTCCCCGCTGAGCACGTGGGATGCCTCGGCCAGCACCGCCTCCACCACCTTGCTGAGGCGGCTCTCCAGGATTCCGCGGGTGGGACTGGGTGGCAGTGGTCGACGGACGAGCGTCGTCGGCGCCGAACGGGCCGGCATCCCCGCGATCCTCGTCCGGAAGGCGCATCCCGGAGCGCCACGGCAGGCGAGGGACCCGTCGAGGCGGCCTGCCTCATCACGGCCCGCGCCACCGCATAGCGCGGGTCGGACCGGCGGGCACCTGCCGCGCCGCCCCCACGCGACCGACCGTCGCGGTCGACCACCGAGCCCGGTCAGGTGCGGGCGGCGGCCCACCGGCGTGCCACGACCTTGTAGACCTCGCCGGCGACCAGGGTGGTGGCGGCCATCGCCACGCACACCAGCCACTGGTCCGGTGACAGCGGGACCGTCCCGAACGCCACGGTCAGCCCGGGCAGGTGCACCACGGCCACCTGCAGCAGGGCCGTGAGCGCGATCGCTTGCCACAACCACCGGTTGCGGAACAGGGACCGGAACGCGCTCGCGGTCCCGGACCGGGAGTTGAGCGCGTTGAACAGCTGGGCGAGCACCAGCACGGTGAAGCCCGCGGTGCGGGCGTTGTCCAGGTCGCGGGTGCCCGGGAGGAGACCGCCGGGCAGGTACATGTCGATGGTCAGCAGCGTGGCCACCGCGATCACCGCGCCGAGCACCAGCACCTGCGCCCACATCCGAGCGTCCACGATGGGCTGGCCGAGCGGGCGCGGCGGCCGGCTCATCACGTCCTCGATCTCCGGGTCCACACCCATCGCCAAACCCAGGGTGGAGTCGGTGACGAGGTTGACCCACAGGATCTGCGTGACCAGCAGCGGCAGCGCCAGGCCGTCCCCGGCGGCCGACAGGCCGAGCACGCCCGCGAGGACCACGCCGAGGAAGACGGCGAGCACCTCCCCGGCGTTGGAGGACAGCAGGAAACGCAGGAACTTCCGGATGTTGTCGAAGATGCCCCGGCCCCGCCGTACCGCCTCCACGATCGTGGCGAAGTTGTCGTCGGCGAGGATCATGTCCGCCGCCTCCTTGGTCACCTCGGTCCCGGTGCGACCCATGGCGACCCCGATGTCGGCCGACCTCAGCGCCGGCGCGTCGTTCACACCGTCACCGGTCATCGCGACCACCGCACCGCCGGCCTGCAGCGCGTCCACGATGGCCAGCTTGTCCGCCGGCGCCACCCGGGCGTAGACGCTGGTGCGGCGCACCGCCTCCACCAGGTCGGCCCCCTCCAGCCGGCTGAGTTCCGCACCGGTCAGGACCGGTGCGCCCGGCTCCACCAATCCCAGGTCGGCGGCGATACGGCCGGCGGTCCGCGGCAGGTCGCCCGTGATCATGATGATCCGGATGCCGGCCCGGCGGGCCTGGCGGATCGCCTCGGCCGCCTCCGGCCGGGGCGGGTCGATGATGCCGACCGTGCCCGCGTACACGAGGTCGCGCTCGACCGACGCGTCCGCCGCCACCGGCCCGGCGTCCGGCGGCTGCCGCCGGTACGCCACCGCGATCACCCGGTACGCCTGCGCCGACAGGCGGTCCACGTCGGCGAGCACGCGCTCCCGCCATCGCTCGTCCAACGGCGCGACCCGGTCCCCGACCCGGATCCCGGTGCACCTGGCCAGCAGGGCGTCCGGCGCGCCCTTGCTGACCACCAGGGTCGCGCCGGGGTCCTGCGCGTCCTCGTAGAGGGCGGTCATCATGCGGCGCTCGGAGGTGAACGGGATCTCACCGACGCGGCGCAGCCGCCCACCCGGGCGCTCCCGGATCTCGAGCTTCCGCTCCGCAACCACGAACGCGACGTCCGTGGGGTCGCCGTCACCGGACCACCGCCCGTCGGCGTCCCGGTGCAGTGCCGCGTTGCTGGCCAGCGCGCCGGCGCCGAGCACCCACGCCGCCTCGGTCCGCAACGGACCCTCGCCCAGCGGGGCGCCGTCGTGCTCCAGATGTCCGTCGGGCCGGTACCCCACCCCGGTCACGCGGCACTCACCGGACGCGGTCACCACCCGTTCGACCGTCATCTCGCTGCGGGTGAGGGTGCCGGTCTTGTCCGACGCGATCACCGTCGCGGATCCCAGCGTCTCCACCGACAGCAACCGCTTCACGATCGCCCGGTGGGCCGCCATCCGCCGCACGCCGATGGCGAGCACCATGGACAGGATCGCCGGCAGCCCTTCCGGCACCGCGGCCACCGCCAGGGCGACCCCGAACAGCAGCACCGTGACGACGTCGGACGGGTCGTCCACGCCGCGCACCGCGAGGAGGGTGAGGACGATGACCGCGGCGATGGCGAGCACCGTCCGTCCGAGGAGGCGCCCGAGGCGTCCGATCTCCCGTTGCAGCGGGGTGGGCTCCTTGCCGGTACGCTGCAGCAGCCCGGCGATCCGGCCCATCTCGGTCGCCATCCCGGTGGCGGTCACAATGGCGCGGCCGGTGCCCTGCGCCACCGCGGTGCCGCCGAACACCATGTCGGTGCGCTCCGCCAGCGGCACCGGGCCCGGCAGCGTGGCCGGGTCCTTCAGGACGGGCTCGCTCTCGCCCGTCAGTGAGGCTTCCAGCACCGTGAGCGCGCTGGCGGACACCAGCCGCGCGTCGGCGGCGACCGCGTCGCCCTCGGCCAGCACGAGCAGGTCGCCCGGGACCACGTGGGTCACCGGTACGCGGAACTGCTCCCCGCCGCGGACGACGCTCGCGGTGGTGGCGCTCATCCGCCGCAGCGCGGCCACCGCGGCCTCCGCGCGGGTCTCCTGGGCCAGGCCGATGGCCGCGTTGAGGACGACGACCGCCAGGATCACCAGCATCTCCACCGGCCACCCGGTGGCACCCTCGACCAGCCAGACAGCGCCGGACACGGCGCCGGCCGCGAACAGCAGGTAGATCAGCGGATCCTGGAACTGACCGAGGAACCTGCGCCACCAGGGCACCCGCCGGGCCGGTGTGAGCTGGTTGGGGCCGTACCGGGCCAGGCGGCGGGCCGCCTCGTCATGGGACAGGCCGGACCGCGGATCCGTCCCGAGCCGGCGGGCCACCTCGGCCGCGTCGACGGTGGACGGGTCCGGGTCTGCGGGCGGGTCGGTCAGGTCCGGCCGGTCAGCCGCTGGCCGTGCCATCCAGCTCGCGCGCGACCGCGTGCACCACCTGGGCCACGGTGCGGCTGGTGCGCCTGTCCGGGAACCGGCCCTTGCGCAGGTCCGGCAGGATCTTGATCTCCAACAGCTTGATCATGTCCTCGACCACCCCGTGCAGCTCCTCGGGCGGTCGGCGCCGCAGCTCGCTGAGGGTCGGGGGGGTCTCCAGCAGCCTCAGGCCGAGGGCCTGGGCGCCCTTGCGGCCGTCGATGATGCCGAACTCGACGCGTTGTCCGCTCTTGAGCTCCGTGACGCCGCTGGGCAGGGCGCTACGGGGGACGAAGACGTCACCGCCCTCGTCGCTGGTGACGAACCCGTACCCCTTGGTGGCGTCGTACCACTTCACTCGACCGGTTGGCACGGCAGACCTCGACTTCGGCTGAGCTGAAGAACATCAACAACCACTAGGCTAACCCGAACCTGTGGACGAGTCCGCAGGAGTAAGCCACCGCCCCGCGCGGCAGCGGCCGTCGTCCGGCCCAGGCGGTAGCGTGGGACGGCGATGGGGCGTACGCTCGCCGACCTGCTGCGCGACCGGACCGACGACCAGCTGGTCGCGCTGTTCCGCCTGCGCCCCGACCTGATCCTGCCGGTGCCGTCGGACCTGTCGGTGGTCGCGGAGCGGGTGCAGTCGCGCAGCTCGGTCGCCCGGGCGCTGGACCAGCTGGACCGCTTCCACCTGGAGGTCCTCGACGCGGTGCGGCTGGCCCGCGGCCAGGACCAGACCGCCTCGCTGCCGCGGGTGCTCGCGACCGCCGCGCAGGCCGGTGCCGAGCCCGGCACGGTCCGCGCCGCGCTCCAACGGCTCCGGGACTACCTGCTGGTCTACGGTCCCGACGAGGCCCTGCGCGTGGTGGACGCGGTGGACGACGTGGCCGGCCCCTACCCGGCGGGGCTGGGCCGGCCCGCGGCGCAGTTGTCGGCGGCGACCGCGGCGCTGGTGAGCGACCCGGCGAGGCTGCGCCGCGCGGTCATGTCCGCGCCACCCGCCGCCCGGGCGGTGCTGGAACGTCTCGCCACCGAGGGCCCGGTCGGGACGCTGGCCGGCCGCACGCCGGAGGCCTCCCCCGACGGCGGGGCGGCCCCGCTCGACCAGGAGCCGCCGCTGGACACCGCCGCGGCCGCCGCGGTGACCTCCGACCGCGGGCCGCTCAACCCCGTGGCGTGGCTGGTGGAGCACCACCTGTTGGCGGTCACCTCCGCGACGACCGTGGAGCTGCCCCGGGAGGTGGGCGTGCTGCTGCGGCGCGACCGTGGCCCGCTGGGCGAGCTGCACCCGGTCCCGCCGATGCCGGCCACGACCGTCGACCCCGCGGCGGCGGACGCGGCCGGTGCCGGCCAGGTGATAGAGGTGGTGCGCCAGGCCGAGGCGCTGCTGGAGGCGCTGGCGGCCACGCCGGCGCCGTTGCTGCGCGGCGGCGGGATCGGCGTGCGGGAGCTGCGGCGGCTGGCCCGGGCGGCGGCCGTGCCCGACGCCGTGGCGGGCCTGCTGATCGAGGCGGCGCACGCCGCAGGGCTGGTCGGCGAGGCGCCCGTCGGCGGCCGGAGCGGCACCGTGGAGCTGTTGCCCGCCGCCGGGTACGACCGCTGGCGGGCGTCACCCCTGGCCACCCGGTGGCACCAGCTGGTGACCGGATGGTGGGCGACGAGCCGCGCCGCGCTCGTGGGCGGGCGGGTTCGCCCGCTCGCCGGCCAGGGTGCCGACGCCGGGCGGGCCGGTGTGCCGGGGCTGCACCGCACCGTGCTGAGGATCCTCGCCGGACTGCCGCCGGGCACCGCGCCCACGCCCGACGAGGCGGTCGCCCTGCTCGGCTGGCGGGCACCCCGCCGGACCGCCGGCCGCGAGGCGGCGGTGCGCGAGGTGCTGGCCGAGGCGGCCCACCTCGGCGTCACCGGGCGCGGGGCGCTGACGTCCTACGGTGCGGCGC